>CALCRH010000046.1 GCA_937894515.1 uncultured Clostridia bacterium
CCCGCCGACGGTCTGTTCCTTCTCCTCGATCGGCTCAATAAGAACGCGATCACCCAGTGGTCTGATGTTCATTTCTGTTTTCTCCTTCATTGGATTTGGGTTATAGATTATTTCATGGTGAAGTCAGCGTCGACGACATCATCGCCGCCCTTCTCCTTCTTGGGCTGGTCGTTGTTCGGCGGCGGCGTGCCCGCGCCTGTATCGTGGGCCCCAGGCGTCCCGGCCTGCGGGCCGCCCTGCTGGGCCTGCGCCGAGGCGTACATCTCCTGCGCGACGGGCTCCATCGCCTTCATGAGCGCCTCCTGCTTCGCCTTGATGTCGGCGATCGGGGCCGGCGGCTGCTTGGCGAGGAGGTCCTTGAGCTCCTTGAGCGCGGCCTCGACGGGCGCCTTCTTGTCCGCGGCGATCTTGTCGCCCGCGTCCTTCAGCGTCTTCTCGACCTGGAACGCAAGTCCGTCCGCCTTGTTGCGGTCCTCGACCTCGGCGTGGCGCTTCTCGTCCTCGGCCGCGTGGGCCTCGGCGTCCTTGCGCATCTTCTCGATCTCCTCCTTGGAGAGACCGCCCGCCGCGGTGATCGTGATCTTCTGCTCCTTCTGGGTGCCGAGATCCTTCGCCGAGACGTTGAGGATGCCGTTCGCGTCGATGTCGAACGTGACCTCGATCTGCGGAACCCCGCGCGGGGCCGGCGGAATGCCGTCGAGGTTGAAGTTGCCGAGCGACTTGTTGTCGCGCGCCATCTTGCGGTCGCCCTGGAAGATCGAGATCGTCACCGCCGGCTGGTTGTCCGCCGCCGTCGAGAAGACCTGGCTCTTCTTCGTCGGGATCGTCGTGTTGCGCTCGATGAGCGGCGTAAGGACGCCGCCCAAGGTCTCGATGCCGAGCGTGAGCGGGGTCACGTCGAGGAGCAGGACGTCCTTCACCTCGCCCTTCAGGATGCCGCCCTGGATGGCCGCGCCCATGGCGACGACCTCGTCCGGATTGACGCCCTTGTGGGGCTCCTTGTTGAAGAGCGACTTCGCCTTCTCCTGGATGAGCGGCATGCGGGTCTGGCCGCCGACGAGGACGACCTCATCGACCGTCGAAAGCTCCGCGTCGCTCATGCACTTGCGGCACGGATCGGCCGTGCGGTTCACGAGGTCCATCGTGAGCGTCTCGAGCTTCTGCTTGGTGAGCGAGGCCGTGAGGTGCTTCGGACCCGTCGCGTCCGCCGTGATGAACGGCAGGTTGATGTCGTACGTGGTCGCGGACGAGAGCGCGCACTTCGCCTTCTCGGCCTCTTCCTTGAGGCGCTGGAGCGCCATCATGTCGTTCGCGAGGTCGATGCCCTGCTGCGCCTTGAAGTCCTCGATCATCCACTTCATGATCGCCTGGTCGAGGTCGTCGCCGCCGAGGTGCGTGTCGCCGTTGGTGGCCTTCACCTCGAAGACGCCGTCGCCGATGTCGAGGACGGAGATATCGAACGTGCCGCCGCCGAAGTCGTAGACCGCGATCTTCTCGTTCTTCTTCTTGTCGAGACCGTACGCGAGCGACGCCGCGGTCGGCTCGTTGACGATGCGCTTCACATCGAGGCCCGCGATCTTGCCCGCGTCCTTCGTCGCCTGGCGCTGCTGGTCGTTGAAGTACGCCGGCACCGTGATGACCGCCTCGGTGATCTTCTCGCCGAGGAACGCCTCCGCGTCCTCCTTGAGCTTGCGGAGCACCATCGCGGAAATCTCCTGCGCCGTGTAGGTCTTGCCGTTCACCTCGACCGCCGCGTCGCCGTTCGGCGCCGCCACGACCTTGTAGGGCATCATCTTGATCTCGCTCTCCGGCATCTCGCTGAAGCGACGCCCGATGAAGCGCTTGATCGAGTAAATCGTGGACTTCGGATTCGTCACCGCCTGGCGCTTCGCCGCCTGGCCGACGAGAATCTCGCCGTTCTTGGTAAATGCGACAATCGACGGGGTCGTGCGCGCGCCTTCCTTGTTGGGAATGACGGTCGCCTCGCCACCTTCCATCACAGCCATGCAGCTGTTGGTCGTTCCAAGGTCAATTCCGAGTACTTTAGCCATATCTTCTTCTCAACTTTCCGCCGCCCACCATGGGCGACATGAAGTTATAAGCAAACCCCGTGCCAACTTCCAACTGTGACACCCATTTTGGGGGACAGACCCCCTAAAAGTGAAAACTGTATAGCACTTTGCGGGGTCTGTCCCCATAAAAGCGTCAATCAAAGAACAAAAGTGGGATTCGGATGTTCTGGGACTGATTGCGGCAATTTATAAAGAGGCCGGAAAGCAGGAGCTGTATTTGAAACAGCGCCCAGAAGAACTCGATAAGCTTGTTGAGATCGCAAAAATTCAGAGCACCGAAGCATCCAACGCCATTGAGGGCATCGTCACAACGAGCACGCGAATCAAGCAGCTTGTTGAGGAAAAAACCACGCCCCGAAACCGTGACGAACAGGAAATTGCCGGATACAGGGACGCTTTGAGCATCATTCACGAAAATTTCGACGTGATTCCGCTTACACGAAACTATATCCTTCAGCTCCATAAAATTATGTACAGCCATATGAACAACCCTATGGCTGGCCGCACAAAGAGTGTACAGAATTATATATCTGCTACCTATCCGGATGGGCATGTCGAAACACTCTTTACGCCCCTCGCACCGTTTGAAACACCGGATGCCCTTGATAGAATTTGCGAAGAATACAACCGGGTTATCGGAAACATGGAAGTCGAACCATTGATTGCTATACCGATCTTCATTCATGATTTTCTCTGCATCCATCCCTTTAACGATGGAAATGGTCGAATGAGTCGCCTTCTTACTACGCTGCTGATGTATCGAAGCGGTTTTTATGTTGGCAAGTATATCTCGCTCGAAGCGAAGATTGCCAAGAACAAGGAGCTGTATTATGATGCACTCAGTCAGGCACAAACTGGCTGGCATGAAGGAACAGAGGATGCAATTCCATTCATCAAATACCTGCTTGGAACGATCTTGGCAGCATATAAGGATTTTGAGGATCGGTTTGCTCTTGTAGAAAAAAAACTGCCCGCAATTGAGATGGTCAGGCAGGCTTCTATGAACAAACTCGGAAGATTTACAAAGCAGGACATCCGTGAGCTTTGTCCTTCGCTGAGTGTTAGTGCTGTAGAAGGAGCACTGCGCAAGATGGTTGAAGATCGCGAGATTAAGCGGGAAGGCAAAGGTAAGAATACCTGCTATTACAGGCTTAAATAATATTGGTTGGTGTTAAAAATTAGCAAGGGGACTATCTCAAAATGACCACACAAGGTCACCCCTACCGTGAGATGCCGCCCGGTCTGCGCGGAAAAATCATCGACATCGATGATGCGGGAACCGCGCACATCGCGTGGTCTAATGGCTCGACTCTCGGCGCGGTGCACGGGGTCGACCGTTTTCGCAGGGTGGACTAAAGCGGATATATGGCAGAGAGTGATGAAAAAAAGTCACTCTCTGCTTTGCTCTTTCTTCGCATTGTGCTATAATGGATCTGTGCGATAATCCGGAACTTACTTATCCATGGGAATCCGATCAAGGAGGAGCAAATACCATGCGGGTCATGCTGACATCATGTGGACTGGAAACGAAGCAGATCGAGGAAGAGTTTCTGAAAATGCTCGGGAAGGAGCCTGCGGAAACAAAAGCACTATTTATCCCGACTGCCGCAATTGACGCGGACGCGATCGAAGTTTTGCCGAAATGTATGCACGATCTGCTGAAATGCGATATACCGAAAGAGAATATCCGGGTATTTGACCTGCATCAAAATATATCGATCGACGAACTGAAAACATACGATGTAGTCTACCTGACCGGCGGAAGGACTTCCTATCTGCTGGAACGGATCAACGATACCGGATTCCGGGATACGCTGCTGGCCTATATCCGGGACGGTGGTTTTGTGATCGGCGTAAGCGCGGGCAGTATAATCTTTGCCAACAATCTGCAAGGGAATCTTGGGTTGCTGAATACGAAACTGGATGTTC
Source organism: uncultured Clostridia bacterium (assembly GCA_937894515.1). Taxonomy (GTDB): domain Bacteria; phylum Bacillota; class Clostridia; order Oscillospirales; family Oscillospiraceae; genus Vescimonas. The sequence goes on from CALCRH010000046.1 coordinate 4,002, forward strand.
ATTGCGAGGCAAGCAGTTATACGGGTAAAGTTAGTTTTCCGCTGATTGAAAACCTAAGGCTGTCAAATACTGCTGCCATCCTCATCCGTTCCATACCTGATGATGCGATTATCATTGACGGTTGAGATCATGTAGATTTTTTAGTCAGACTTTATCAACTTCACTTTTCTGCGTCACCTTCGGGCGACGCTTTTTTCATGTTTTTTCGAGGTGATATTCATGACCGATTGGTTTGAATGGAACGGCACGAAATGCACGGAGTACGGCATCTCTCATCGTGGATCCTCCTCGTTCTGACCGGTCAGACGGTTGCCTGCATCGTCCGTATCTGTATCAGATTTGCATTCTGATTTTTCGATATATCGTCAACGATCATCCGGCGCCATGTTCTGCCTTTGACGCAGGCGATGTACTCAATTTCACATAAATATTATAATGCCAACAGGCGGATTTTCAACTGTTAAAAGAGTAAGTCATGTTCCGGGGAGCTTCAGGTTACCGTTCACGGCACAGAGAAAGCGACCGGCGCTTCGCGCTGAAGCGACCCGGAGCGGTGTGTCTTGCGTCCGGCAGCCGGGCAGAACAGAGAGCAAAACGGCTGCAAAAAGCAGCGATGCAGCGCGGGAGAAACTGGGAGCGACTTGCACCTGTGAACAGTAACGAATAAACGAACTGAGTACGAAATGATATTGTTATTCGATTGACGGTGATCCCGATTTGTGATATAATTGTTTAGCACTTAACAAAACGGGCGCGTATTCGTATATCGTATCACACCGCGACAGGATGTTTTCGGAGGTTTCCGTTATGAAAGATATCCAAACATACACCCATCTTCTCTACAGCATATCCGGGATGATCAACAAACTGAAACTGAAAGACATTCAGATGGAGAGCGGCGTGAAGCTCAACACCGCCGCGATGTCGCTGATCAATGTGATCGATATGAACCCCGGCATGAGCGTGACCGATCTCAGCAAACGGATGGACCTGACAAAGAGCGCGGTATCGCAGATGCTGAAAAAGCTGTGCGCGCTCGGATTGCTGAAAAAGTGCAGGAATGACGGCAATGAAAAAAACGTATACCCTGAACTGACCGAGCTTGGAAAAGCGACCGCTGCCGAATACAGGGAAAAGCATGACAAATTTTATCTCTGTATGACGGATTTGATGAACAGGTACGATTCGGACGCGCAGAAACTGATTCTCCGCTTTCTTACAGAAGCGGACACGGCGATCAGGGATTTTTCATCTTCAATTGACATCGGGATGAAACCATGAGAACGGTACAGGCAAATGCCGGTATCCGTTCAAAAGGTAAAATAAGGAGGAGAAACAATGGAAAAGATCAAAAAGAGCGCTTTTTGTGTCATCGGAATGCCGGGCAGCACGGATGACGGCGAGGGTTTCGTTCAGAAACTGTGGGAAAAGGCGAACAGTCGGTTTGGCGAGGTGGAGGCATTGGCGGACCGGAATGAAGACGGCAGCCTCAAGGGCGTCTGGGGCATCATGACGGACATGGATTTCACCTACGGCCCCTGGACGGATGACTTTACCCGCGGTCGCTATCTGGCGGGCGTGGAGAGCCGGACAGACGAGATCGCACCCAAAGGCTGGAAAAAATGGATCGTTCCCGGCTTTGAAGCACTGAAAGTGAAGGTCGAAAATGAAAACACTTTCCGTGATACTCTGAAGTATATGAAGGAAAACGGAATCACGCTTGGCGGCGCGGTGCATGATTTTACCGACCCTGCCACCGGGGAGAACTATATGATCTTCCCGACCGCTCTGGATGACAGCAAGCGGGAGCTGATCAAAAGCGTGAAAGAGAAGACCGATCCCTTCGCACCCTGCGGGTTCCACTGTACGGGGTGCATGTTCAGCGACTGGTGTGGAAACTGCCTGAGCGCCTGCAACATGTGTTCCTACGCGACCATCTCGGAGGACAACATCTGTGAAAACGTGCGTTGCACGAAGGAGAAGGGACTGTATGCCTGCTCCGAATGTCCGGAGCTGGGTACCTGTATGAAGGGTTTCTTCAGCAATCCCTACGGGTGTTTTGCCAGGGCTTCCTCTATGTTCAGAAGGGACCACGGGAAGGAAAATTATCTGAAAGCGCTGAACTCGGTATCGAAGGAGGAACAGCAGTTCCTGAACGATGTCAAGGCGGATCCCGCGGATAAGCCGGCGGAGGCTGAAGCGATCCGCAGGGTTCTGGAGATCCTGGAAAGCCATATCTGATTCAGATCCTCCGATTCGGTGAGAAAGGCGGTCACGGATATTGCAGACTGAAAATGTGCTTCGGGATGAAGATATGCTGATCCTGCGGGACATATCCGCCTGTCAGCGGATCGGCCAGGGAAATACGGCAGAAATATTCCTCTATGGACCCGGTACGGTCCTCAAGCTGTTCCGCGATCAGTTTCCGGAAAGCGGCGTCCTCAAGGAATGGCGCGTTACCCGCGCGGTACAAACGGTTTACAGCCGTATGCCAAAGGCGCTCCGGCTTGTCAGCTGCGGGGAAAGATCCGGCATCCTGTATGAACTGGCGGAAGGGCAGGATCTGTTCCGTATGATCGGTTCTGAGCCCTTTCTGCTTTTTTCAACCGGGAAAAAACTGGCGGAGATCCATACGGAGATCCATGGAAAGACGATCAGCGGTATTCTGACGGTCAAAGAAAAGCTGCTTCAGGAGATCGGATGGGTCAATGATCTTTCTGATGATGAGAAACGGAAAATCACAGACCGGCTTTTGCTTCTGCCGGATGGTGACCGGCTGTGTCATTTTGATTTTCATCCGGGAAACATCATGGTGAGCGGCGGGAAGCTCCTTGTACTTGACTGGCTGACCGCCTGCTCCGGGGAGCCCGCGGCGGATATCGCCAGAACCTGCCTCCTTCTGAAGTACGGAGAGGTCAGAAACGGCGACAGGCTTTCCCGGCTGATCCTCAGTATCACCAAAGTGTGCATCCGAAGATCCTATATGAGAAATATACGCCGGCTTTCCGGGATCACCCGGGATGAGATCAGGCGATGGATCTTGCCCGCTGCCGCCGCAAGGCTTTCCGAATGGCTGACGGAGCATGAGCGGAAACGTTTGTTGAAGCTGATACGCAGAAACCTGAACACATGATCGGCAGCGTGATTTTCACAGCGCCTTGCCTGGACGTGGACTTTGACGGCGACGCGATCCTTTTCCGGGACGGGAGTAAAATGAATATCGGCCGGATCTTCGTGGCACCGGAACATTTTCGTAAGGGGTACGGACTGTTTATCATGACGCAAATCGAAGAGCAATTTCCCGATGTCACTCTATTCGCACTGGATACGCCGCTATGGAATGTACGGACGAACCGGTTTACCGGAAACTCGCGTATACAGAGTATGAGCGGGACGACGAATTCGCTTACTATGTCAAACAGATCATGCCCCGAAAGGGCTGACAGTATAATGATTACCTCCGGGGAAACTGTTTTGATCGAAAATCGGATATGGTGAGCGAAAATGGTTGAATGGATTTGCATTTGCAATATGGAAATGCAGAATATAAAGGAGAGAATGACCATGCCTTCACCGGAAAAATTCAGAGAAACGCTGACCGAATTTGCTGTGAGGCAATCGGTCATAGACGAAATATATCTGGGATATGACGGGCTCATATCGAAAACGAACAAGAAGATCAAATCAGCGTTCTTCAAGCACGCGCTGGATGTGATGAACGAAAAACTGCCGAAGGAACAGACACAAAAAATTTTAGAGGCAAACGCCTGCTGCAAAAGCGGTGCGCGTATAAAAGCGTCAAAGGAGTTTGCCAAAGAGAACGGCGGACTCAGCCTTGAAGAAAAGCTTGAGCTGATTACATCAAAGCCAGAGCTTTACATGGGGCAGGCACATCTTGACGAAAACGGCGATATCATCGTCACGGGCGCGGGCGTTTACGCGGACGGAAAATATGAATGCGTCTGCCCAACGGTCAGCAAGGTGAAGCTGGACTATGCCATCCCCCGCGAATACTGCTATTGCTGCGGAGGGCATTTCAAGTTTCACTATGAGATCATGTTGAATGTGAAGCTTGAACTGATGGAAATCGTATCTTCTCCCCACGATACGGAGGGGCGGAAACCATGCGTGTTCAGGTTCCGTGTTCTGCCTACGTTGGGCTGATTGGAGGAAGCGTATGATTTATCCGATTCGTAAGGTAGAACAGGGCACTAAACTGGCAGAATTCAGGATTATGTCGCGTTTTTCTCCTGGGAAGAGGCAAAAGAGCATCTGCTGTGGATGATCGACAAGTGGGGCTTGGCAGACTGGGAAACGCCCTTTGTTATGCTGGACGGCGATAGGATCATTGGCATGGTGACCGTTGCGAAAACGGACTACTATCCTCTTCCGGATGTCTATCCATGGGTTTCCGGCGTTTTTGTCAGCGAGGAATACCGGGGACATCGGCTGAGCGGGCAGATGATTGATTTCGCGAACGCCTATCTGGATAAACGGATGGAGTGGTTGCTAACGAGGAATTTATCTTGGTCTGTGAATACGGCTGCAACGGCGCCGATTCGCAACTTATTCTTTACAAACATATTTAATCACGAGAAAACAGGGAGAGGACCGACAAAAGGCCCTCCCTGCTTTTCTCGCTGTTATCAATTACCATCCGGTTTCTTTACCAGTCATGATCATTGACAGCGGATACTGACAGCGATCGATCGCTTCAAATCCACCGCTGATGTCATAATCAAATTCCCGCAACCCGGTGATCACGATCCCGTTTTCACACATGGTGGTGATCTTCGACAGCGGATCAAAGATTACCTCTTTGATGCACGGAGTATGCATTTTTCATTTGTACGGTCACTGGATACGATTGTTAAGATCTTCCTATTTGCATTATAGTTTCTCGCGATTTTATCATGCTGCTGATGATGAAGGGATTCATTTTGATTTTCATGATCGATGCTCTTTCCGATATGCAACTGATCACGGAGACTGACTTTTTCTTCATGTAGCAAATTCATTACCTGTGCATAGCATTCCTGCATAATCTGCGAATCGTAATTCTTCCCATAATGCTCCTGAATGGTAACGACCGCGTCATGCTCATAATCAGGACGGATATCGAGCCTGACAGAAAACAATTCAGCCTGATCCACATCAACTGAATCCGCTGCCATCTTATCAATTTTGTTGACCACCGTGTCCAATTCCACTTGTGTTTTTGCATCGTCATCATCATACTTTTTCAGATTGACTTCAGCGGAAGAAACATTATTCTGACTCGTTTTGATGTCTTTTTCATCGG
>CALCRH010000047.1 GCA_937894515.1 uncultured Clostridia bacterium
CCGCTGCGCTCTCGCAGCAGGTGCCGACCGCCTTCTGGTCGGGCACTACAGCTCCAGAATAAACAATTTCCCGGCATTCCTGGAAGAATGTCGGGAAATGCTGTGACTACTGTGACAGGCTGGCAGGCTCATACCAATACCCGGCGGTTGATTCGGATGTATATCGGCGGCATGACCGATGCCGCTGCACGGTGGACTATATGCCGGGAGACGGACGAGTCCAAAATGTGCACTCTAAACGGTGGAGTGATCTGAGATAGAGGGAGGAGGGCTGCCGTGGCTAAAAAAATAGGCAGCCAGAGACCGTCGAGATCATTTACGCTGCCATACAGCGAAACGCATGGACAGCGTGCCATTGATGCCTATAACAGCTCGGGGCGAACAGCCCAAGAGTGGCAGGAGTTGCTCGTCTATGACATCCTGGCAGTCGATGATGAAAATCAGTGGGGGCACTCAAAATTCGGCATCGCTGTGCCTCGCCAGAACGGCAAAAACGAAGTTGTGGCCATAGTCGAGCTGGACGGCCTGAAAAATGGCATGCGCACATTGCACACAGCTCATCGAGTGCAGACAAGCTCGGCAGCATCCAGGAGACTGGCTGCAATCCTTGACGGCATGGGATACCAAGAGGTACAACGCGTTAAAGCCGACAAAACCTATGATAAGCACTACACATACGCCAAGCAGTTGGGTATGGAAAAAATAACCCTGCTGTGCGAGGGCGGCGGTTCCGTTGACTTCCGTACCAGATCGGCCAAGGGTGGCCTGGGTGAGTCCTACGACAGATTGATCGTGGACGAAGCCCAGGAATACCGGGACGATGAAGAGTCCGCTCTAAAATATGTCATAGCGGCTTCGGCCTGCCCGCAGACGATCATGCTCGGCACCCCGCCGACAATGGTATCAAGCGGTACAGTTTTTCCAAAAGTGAGAAAGCAGGCTCTTGCTGGTGAGGCTGAGTGCACCGGCTGGGCTGAGTGGAGTGTGCCGGAGCTCACAGATCCACACGACAGAGATGCGTGGTACATCAGTAACCCATCACTCGGGACATTGCTCAAGGAAAGAACGATTGCCTCTGAGATTGGCCCGGATACAGTCGATTTCAACATTCAGCGGCTTGGACATTGGCTGTCATACTCGCAGAAATCGGAAATCTCCGAGGCAGAATGGGACGGCCTGAAGGTTGAGCAACTCCCAGAACTGAAGGGGAAGCTCCATGTGGGCATCAAATTCGGATTTGACGGCGGCTCGGTTTCGATGGCAATCGCAGCGAAAACCAAAAAAGATGACCAGATTTTTGTGGAGGTCATCGACTGCAAACCGATCCGGGCGGGAAATGCCTGGATCATAGATTTTCTGAAAGACGCAGCCGTGGCGGATATCGTCATTGATGGGCAATCTGGCCAGAATCTCCTGGCCAAAGAAATGAAAGAGGCGGGAAAGCTCAAAGAGCCGATCCTGCCGACGGTAAAAGATGTTATCACTGCAAATACCGCTTTTATGCAGATGATTGCATCTGATAAACTGCGCCACGCTGGGCAGCCGTCGCTGCGTCAGGTGGCAACCAACTGTGAAAAGCGAGCCATCGGCTCAAACGGCGGCTATGGATTTAGGGCAATTGTGGAAGGAAACGAAATCGCATTGCTTGATAGTGTGATCCTGGCCGCGTGGAAATGCTCAGAAGCAAAGACCACGAAAAAGAAAACCAGATTTGGATATTAAGACCAGCCATGGCTTAATATAAACACGGCACCGCCGGTTAAACGAGGAGGAAACGAAAAATGGCAGACTTTACCCCGATTACCACCCAGGAGGAATTCGATGCAGCCCTGGCTAAGCGGATTGATCGTGAAAGAGCGAAATTCGCAGACTATGACCGGCTCAAAGAAGCGGCCTCCAAGCACCAGGGAATCGTGGACGACCTGAACAACCAGATTACCACGCTGAAGGCCCAGAACGCAAAATACGAGTCCGACTCGGTTAAAACGAGGATTGCGCATGAGATGGGCCTGCCCTACGAATTCGCCAGCCGCCTGAAGGGCGACACCGAGGAGGACATCCGGAAAGACGCAGAGACCATGAAGGGCTTTGTCGGCTCCGGCAAATACGTTCCCCCCCTCCGCTCTGACGAAAAGGCGGGCGATGAATCCGATGTGAGAGCATCGCTGCGAGGTATGCTCTCCAGCATGAATTAAGTTTCAAGGAGGAAACGAAAAATGGCAACTCAGAACATGGGAACTCTGTTCCCCAAGAAGGCCGTCGAAGGCCTGTTTAACACCGTCAAGGGCAAAAGCTCTCTGGCTAAGCTGTCCGGCTCCATGCCCATCAGCTTCGTCGGCAACGACATGTTTACTTTCAGCATGGATTCCGAGGTGGCTATCGTCGGCGAGTCCGGCGCTTATAGCCATGGCGGTATCACCGTGGCTCCCGTTACCGTCAAGCCCATCAAGGTTGAGTACGGCGCACGAGTATCCGAGGAATTCATGACCGCATCCGAAGAGGAGCGGCTGAACCTGCTGGTCGCCTATAACGAGGGCTTCGCCAAGAAGCTGGCCAGAGGCCTGGACATCATCGGCATGCATGGCCTGAACCCCAGAACTTCCACCCTGGCAGCATCTTCCGTGCCCAACTATCTGGACAAGCAGACCACCAAGAAGGTCACCCAGACCTCCACCCGTGACCCCGAGGGCGAGGTCGGCGCAGCAATCGAACTGCTGGGCGATCATGATGTGACCGGCCTGATCCTGTCCAAGACCATGGCTGCCGACTTTGGCAAGCTGAGAACCTCCGATGGTGCCAAGCTGTATCCCGAACTGATGTGGGGCGGGCAGCCCAACGCTGTCAACGGAGTTCCTGCGGATGTCAACTCCACGGTCTCCGTCGGCACCGCAAAGGATGCTGCCTTTGTTGGCGACTTCGCCAACTACTTCAAGTGGGGCTATGCTCAGGATGTTACCTTCGAGATCATTGAGTACGGCGATCCTGACAACACCGGCGTTGACCTGAAGGGCAACGGTCAGATCTACCTGCGCTCCAAGTGCTACATCGGCATGGCAATCATGGACATCGATGCCTTCGCCCGCGTCGTTACCCAGTAATGGCAGAGGTGGCCAATTACGCCACCGTTGAGGATATGGGCCGCCTGTGGCGGCCCATGACCGCAGATGAGATAACCAGGGCCAATGCGCTGCTGCCGGTGGTTTGCTCAACTCTGCGCATTGAGGCAAAACGCCTCGGATATAACCTGGACAACATGGTGCAGGCAGATCCGGATTATGCCAATGTTGCCCGTCAAGTGACGGTGGACATCGTAGCCCGGACGCTCATGACATCAACCAACCAGGAGCCGATGGTGCAGATGTCTCAGGCTGCGGGAGGCTACAGTGTCTCCGGAACCTTCCTGTCTCCCGGCGGTGGCTTGTTCATCAAGAAGGAAGAACTGCGTCGGCTCGGCCTTCGCAAGCAGCGCATGGGGGCGATGAACCTGTATGGATAATCTGATTCACGGCATAACAGTCACGCTGTATGTCCGCACCCAGACAGGCGTTGATGCATTCAACGCCCCCATATACACCGAGAAGCCTGTGCGGGTGCCGAATGTCCTGGTCACGCCGGTGACTTCCAAAGATGTGCTGTTCACAACCAGTCTGGATGGGAAAAAGGCAGTTTATGAGCTGTCTATCCCGAAGACCGACACTCACGACTGGGAAGACTGCCGTGTGGACTTCTTCGGTAAGTCCTGGCGGACTTTTGGCTTTGAGAAGCAGTACATCGCAGATAATGTCCCCGGTGCGTGGAACCGGAAGATTCAGGTGGATCGGTATGGCTGAGAAGTGGGAAGTGGAGCTGGACTCCGCAGGAATTCAGGCACTTTTGAAGTCCACAGAAATCAAAGCGGAGTGCCTGAAGGCGGCCACAACCATGAAGTCTGGATACGGGCCAGGCTATGAGATCGACACCTATGTCGGCAAAACCCGTGTTAATGCGATGATCAAGCCGAAGGGAGGCAAGCTGAAATGAAGACTATCGAGTCTGCTGATCGGCTGGGTCGGTCAACAGACGCAAACTCACACCGCAGGAGAAATCCCCGGAAAGCGGACGGGCAGCTATATCGTTGTCCAGAAGCGTGGTGGAGGAAAGAGCAACCACATTCCCTCCGCAACGATGCAGTTTGATTGCTATGCTACCACCCTCTCTGAGGCTTGTGAGCTGAGCCAGAAAGTCATCCGGGCGGTGGAGGAATCCATCGCCCTTGATGATATTTCATCGGTGGAATTCGGCGGAGACTACAACTCCACCGACACCGAACGGAAAGAGCATTGCTATACAGCAATGTTTGAAATCACCCATTACCTGTAAGGAGGTATTATCATGGCAAATGCTGCCAATGTTACTGCCGCTAAGCCGAAGCTGTCCGGTGCTGTGTATGTGGCTCCTGTCGGATCCACGCTGCCCACCAGTACCAGCTCCGCTCTGGATGCGGCATTCAAGAACCTGGGCTATGTCTCTGACAGCGGCCTGTCCAACAACAACTCCAGAACCAGCGAGAAGATTAAGGCTTGGGGCGGTGAAACCGTCCTGAACAGCCAGACCGAATTCGTGGACGAATTCAAGTTCACCCTGCTGGAAGTCATGAACGAGGATGTTCTGAAGACCATCTATGGATCTGGCAATGTTTCCACCACCTCCGGTGAAACCGTCGTGAAGGTCAACAGCACCCAGCCTGCCGAATACGCATGGGTGTTTGAGATGGTTTTGAAGGGCAATACCGCAAAGCGGATTGTCGTGCCTTCCGCTTCCATGACCGCCCTGGAGGAAATCGCCTACAAGGACAACGAAGCCAGCGGCTACGGTGTCACCATCGGCGCAACTCCCGACGCCGCCGGTAATACTCACTACGAGTACACCAAGAAGGGAGCGTAAGTAATGGCTGCTCAATTTCTGGAGGGGACTCTGAGCTGCGGCTTCGCATACAAAGTCCCCGTTGACTATCTGAACAACATGGAGCTCCTGGATGCCCTGAACGAGCTTCAGGATGACAACACCCTGTCTTTCTCCGCTGTCGTCTCGATCCTGTTCGGCAAGGACGGAAAGAAGCGGCTCTATGATTGCCTCAGAGGCGATGACGGCGTGGTTCGCGCAGACGATGTGGCCAAGGCTCTGTCTGAGTTTTTCGAGGCCCAGCGGAACAACCCCATCGTAAAAAACTCATAACCCTCTCCAGAATGATGACCACAGACAGCGATGCGCTGCTGTGCGATCTAGCGGAGACTTACGGAATCTACAGCTTTGAAGCACTGCCGGTGGCAACACTGGCAGTGCTTTCTTCTGGCTTGAGGGAAAACTCCCGTATTTACAAAAAGATGACAGGAGCAAAGGGAACACGCATGGAAATGCTCGTTGCCGCCGCCGTGGATCGTCTTTCCTTGTTGCTGTACAGCAAGACCAAGGATGCACAAGACGGCATCAACACGCCCCGGTCAATCTTTGATCAGCTTTTTGGAGAAGAACACGAAAACAACGATTCTACGGAATCCTTTGAGGATTCTGCTGGATTCCATGCCGCGTGGGCGGCAATCACAGGAGGTGAATAAATGCCTGGGTCTGTAGCAAAAGCATATGTGCAGATCATCCCCTCTGCGGAGGGCATAAAGGGCAAGATCTCCGGTCTGCTCAACAAGGAGTCCGGGACGGCTGGCACCGAAGCCGGCCACTCGCTTGGCTCCAATCTGGTCTCCACAATCAAAACAGTGATTGTGGCGGCTGGAATTGGAAAGGTAATCAAGGACTCTATCAACGAGGGCGCACAGCTTCAGCAAGCCCTCGGCGGCGTTGAGACCCTGTTCAAAGAGAACGCCGATGCTGTGATAAAGAATGCCGAACAGGCATATAAAACCGCCGGACTTTCGGCGAATGAATACATGGAGAACGTGACCTCGTTCTCGGCTTCTCTGCTTCAGGGCCTCGGTGGCGACACCGCCAAGGCCGCCAAGATTGCCGACATGGCCATGCAGGACATGTCGGACAACGCCAACAAGTTTGGTTCTGATGCCAAGAGCATTCAGAATGCGTATCAGGGCTTCGCCAAGCAGAATTACACCATGCTTGACAACCTGAAGCTCGGCTATGGCGGAACCAAGAAGGAAATGGAGCGGCTCCTGGCTGATGCAGAAAAATTCTCAGGTGTAAAGTATGACATCGACAATCTGTCGGATGTTTACGAGGCTATCCACGTTATCCAGGGCGAGTTGGACATCACCGGAACAACCGCAAAGGAGGCCAGCGAAACGCTGTCCGGCTCCGCTGCGAGCATGAAGGCCAGCTTCAAAAATCTGCTTGGCAACCTGTCTCTCGGTAGGGACATTTCCGGGCCGCTGAATGAGTTGCAGCAGTCCATCGGGACTTTCCTCCGCAATCTCCTGCCAATGTTTGGCCAGATTATCGGAAGCCTCCCCACGGTGCTTTCCTCCCTGCTCACTGCTGCAATCAATGCGCTGGAATTCGGAACCGATGCCATTGACGGCCTTGTGGAGTCCGGCACCAGCCTGATCAGTAGTGTCGTGGAAGTGCTTGCGAATCGCCTTCCGGAGCTGCTGTCCGCCGGTCTGCAACTGGCCGACAAGCTGGGCGAGGTGCTGATGAATCTGGATTTGGGCGGTGTCACGGACTTTGGCCTGAAGGTGGTCACCCAGATTGCAACCGGAATCGCTGAGAATCTGCCTGCTCTGGCAGAACGTTCTGCGGAGATTAACTCCACGATCCTGAAGAAGATTGTGGAACAGCTCCCCAAGATCGCATCCGCTGGCATTGACATCCTGACCACTCTGGCAAACGGCATCCTGAAGACGCTGCCGTCACTCATCCCTGTGGCGGTGGATCTGATTCAGACGGTGCTTCGGACGATCACAAGCAACCTTCCCCAGCTCCTCTCCAAGGGCATCGACATGGTGCTGAGTATCGTCAACGGCATCGTTGACATGCTCCCCAGCATCGTTTCCGCCGCCGGTGAGCTCCTGAACACATTCCTCACGGAGATTGCCTCAAACCTTCCCGCCTTGCTTCAGCAGGGCTTGGAGCTGGTGGCCAAGCTGGTTGAGGGTTTGCTGAAAGCACTCCCAAAGGTGTTCGATGCTGCTGGTAAGCTCTGGGACGAAATCAAGAAATCTGTCAAGTCCATCGACTGGGCACAGCTTGGCAGAGACCTGGTGCAGGGCATTGCCAACGGCATCCGGAACGGTGCCACTGCGGTGGCCAACGCAGCGAAGGAAGCAGCCCGGTCTGCCCTGAATGCTGCCAAGCGACTCCTGGGCATTGCATCTCCTTCCAAGGTCATGAGAGATGAAGTCGGTAAATGGATTCCCGCCGGTATGGCTGTCGGTATCGAGGCAAACACCAAGCCCCTCCGGGATGCCATGAACGACCTGAGCGCGATAACGGAGGCCGGAATCAACCCTGCGTCCCTGACTATGCAGCCCATGGGCGCAATGGCTCAGAGCACTACCTACGGCGACACATCTGTGAGCATATCTGTTTACGGCACCGAGCGTCAGTCGGCCAGAGAGATTGCCGATGAAGTCATGGAGCAGCTCATGCTCCAGATCAACAGAAAGAAGGTGGCGTACGCATGAGCCAGAACCACTCTTTTACCTTCAACGGGGTCAACTCCGCAAACTTTGGTGTGACTATCACCAATGTCAAAAACACCGTGATTCCACATTGGGAAGGTAGCTACACGCCTATCCCCGGCAGAAACGGTGATTTCTACACGCCATCCAACCGGATGAGTAATGTGGAAGTCACCTATTCCTGCGCCATCAAAGAAAACTTTGTTGAGAACTACAACGGTTTAATCAATGCGCTCATGGCCTTCGGCACGGCTCCTGGCTACAGTGAGCTGAGAGACAGCGTTTTTCCTGGCATCTTCCGCATGGCGATCCTGGACAAGCAGCAGAAAGTCACCCTGCTGCCGAATGCAATCGCTGGCCGCTTTGACCTGGTATTCTCCTGCATGCCGCAGCGGTTTCTGGATTCCGGGAAGGAAATGATTAGAGCCATTTCCGGCATGACCGCAACATTTACAAATCCTGGCATGGAGTCGATGCCGTATATCTGGATCCATATGTCTGGCGCATCCACCGGCAACCTGGTACCTCAGGATGGCATGTTCCGGATCGATAATGCTGTGATCGAGGTGACACAGGTAACAGGCCAGATTGTGCTGGATTGCGAGACGCAAAACGCCTACCAGGAAGTTGGTGGCCAGATAATCTCCATGAACGAGCATGTCCGGCTCGATGAATTCCCACGGCTCGCTCCCGGCGAGCACACCGTCAAGCGACTTACAGACTCCATCGACATCATCAATATCATGCCTAGGTGGTGGATCGTATGATGCCGATTTTGTATGA
>CALCRH010000048.1 GCA_937894515.1 uncultured Clostridia bacterium
TCAGCTTCTCGGTGTCGGAGAAGAACGCGTCGGTGTAGAACTTGGCGATCTCCATCACGGATTTATGCTCCCGTTTGGCACCCTTGAGCATCTTATCCTCGCCCTCATCGGCATCGGAGGTCAGGTGTCCCACATCGGTGATGTTCATCACACGGTTCACATCATAACCGGCAAAGCGGAGATACTTCTCCAGCACGTCCTCCATGATGTAGGAGCGCAGGTTGCCGATATGGGCAAAGTGGTACACGGTGGGACCGCAGGTATACATCTCCACGTGGCCGGGAGTGTGGGTCTTGAATTCCTCTTTCTTGTGGGTAGCAGAGTTGTAAAGATACATGGTGAAATCTCCTTTATATTATATAATGTATTTTATTCATTTGGTAAGTCCATAAACAGATTGATGGTGCGGTAGATCTCCCCGCAAGCGGGACACTTCCAGTCGCAGTTGCTCTTTTTTGCCTTTTTGTGCAGCAGCACCAGTTCCGCGCCGCCGCATTTGGGACAGACGGTAGGTATCTCCTGCCACAGCCGCTTCAAAAAAGCCAATTCTTCGGCACGGGTCTTGTAATACATAAATGTTCTCCTTAGAATTCGTAGGGACCGGCGTCCTCGACGGCCCGCCGATAAATCAAAAAACCTCCCATGCCAATGGCATGAGAGGCGAAATGTTTCCGCGGTTCCACTCTCGTTTCTTACTCGTGTGCGGTTTTTAACGGCAACCAGCCGGAGGGTATCTCCATCCCCCGCGCTCCCGGACGCACTTTCGGTTTGCCTTTGCAAAGCGGCTTTCAGCCGGTGACCGCTTCTCTCTTGACAAAAGGGATAAACCTACTCTTTCCGATCTTCGCGCTATGCGATTGTGGCTATTGTAGCAAGGTTTCCGTACGTTGTCAAGTCTCCCGGAACACGTCCCAGTTTTTCACAAAATACTCCACGCCGGAGTACACCGTTGTCACCAAAATCACGATCTGGCACACAATATTCAGCACATGGGGGATACCAAACAGGATCAGACAGATACACACCATGGTGCTGGAGGTTTTTACCTTACCCGACCAGCCCGCGGCAATCACCCGGCCCTTTTCCACGGCAATGAGCCGCATCCCGCTGACGGCAAACTCCCGTACCAATACGGCTACCAAAACCCACGCCGCAAGCGTTCCCTCTGCCACAAAAACAGCCAGGGCCGTCACCACCAGACATTTGTCTGCCAGCGGATCCATAAATTTTCCGAAATCGGAGATCTGGTTGTAGTGTCTGGCAATATAGCCGTCCAGCAGATCGGTCAGACTGGCAATGATAAAGATCGCCAACGCCGCATAGCGGCTGCCGGGAAATCCCCAGTAGTAAACCACCAAAAACACAGGGATCAAAAAGACCCGGGCGATGGTCAGCTTGTTTGCGGTTGTCATAGGCATGGGAACACCACCTTTTGGCCCAAAATACGACAGTAATTATAGCACAGCTTTTGGAAAATGCAATCCTTTTACTCCACCAGCTCGCCGGTCAGGTCACCATCCATGGTGCCGGTGATCCGCACCTGCACCAATTCGCCCGGCGCTACCTCACGTTCCGCGGAGAAAAACACGCAGCCGTCAATGCCTGGGCTCTCCGCATAGGTACGTCCTGAAAGGCACATGGCGTCGTCGTCAAAACCATCGCACAGTACCTCCACCACGTCACCAAGGCGGCTCTCGTTGAATTCGTCCATGATCTCCGATTGGATATCCGCCACCAGTTCTGCCCTGCGTTTGGCTTCTTCTTCGTCCACCCGATTGCACATTTCCGCCGCAGACGTACCCTCTTCGGGAGAATAGGCAAAGGCGCCTACCCGGGGCAGCTTCACCTCCCGCAAGAATTCGCACAGTTCCTCAAAGGCCTTTTCGTCCTCATAGGGCAGGCCGGTGATGAGACTGGTACGCAGTACCACACCGGGGATTTTACGGCGAATTTTGGCAAACAGATCCAGCAGACCCTGTTTGGTCTCCCGGCGATTCATAGCGGACAGGACTGCATCGTTGCAGTGCTGAATGGGAATGTCCAGATAGCGGCAAATCTTCGGCTGGGCGGCAATGGTATCCAGCAGCTCATCGGTGATGGTGTCGGGATACAGATAATGCAGCCGGATCCAGTCAAAGTCCAGCTTGCACAGCTCCCGCAAAAGCTCCGGCAGCTTCTTCTCCCGGTACAGGTCGATGCCGTAGCGGGTAATGTCCTGGGCAATTACGATACATTCCTTCACCCCATCGGCAGCCAGTGCTTCAGCTTCCGCCAGAATACTCTCCATGGGACGGCTGCGGTATTTGCCACGCAGCTTGGGAATGATGCAGTAGGCACAGCGGTTGGAGCAACCCTCGGCAATACGGAGATAGGCATAGTGAGGCGGTGTGGTCAACAGGCGGGGCAGCTCTTCCACCGGACCGTTGATGTCGCTGAGATGGCGGCACGGTTCCCCCGCGATTACCTCATGGATCGCTTCCACGATCTTTCCGTAGTCGGCGGTACCCAAAATGCCATCCACCTCCGGCAGCTCGGTTCCCATTTCCTCCGGATAGCGCTGGGAAAGACAGCCGGTGACTATTATTTTCTTCACCCACCCGGCGCTTTTCAGTTCTGCCATCTCCAGAATGGTGTCAATGGCCTCGCTTTTGGCGCTGTCGATAAACCCGCAGGTATTGATCACCACCACATCGGTACCGGGTACCTCACCCCGTACCTCCATGCCGACCTCGGCACACAGCGCCATCATCTGTTCGGTGTTGACCCGGTTTTTGTCACAGCCAAGGGAGATAAATGAAATCTTCATGGATTATTCCTCAATTTCCTGACCCAGTTTGTTGAGAACCGGGCGAATGTCATTCCAAGAAAAGCCACGGCGCTGTAAAGCTGCGGCCAGCTTCCGGCTTGTGTCACGATCCAGCGCTTTGCCTTTCAGTTTGTTCCGCAAAAAGCACTCCACAGCTTCGGCGGGATCCGGCAGAAGTGCCAGCGCATCGCCCCACAGCTCTTTGGGGATCCCCCGGCGGTAGAGTTCCTGCTCCACCCTGCCTTTGCCATAGCCCATGGCGGCATAGTGGCGGGCAATCACACCGGCGTAGGCCGCATCGTCTACCGCACCCAAGTCGGCAAGCCACTCGGCTGTCTCCTGCGCCTCCTCTTCATTCGCATTGCGTTTGCGAAGCTTGTCCCGCACTTCTTTTTGGGAAAGCATACGGCTGGAAGTCAAGTGGGCTGCATAGACACGGCGCTCCGACTTTTCCGCCGAAGCGGTCAGTTCTTCCACCCGTTCCGGCGGCAACTCCATGCCCACATATAAGCCAAATTGCAGGAGCTCATGCTTGGTAACACGGAGGAGATCCCCCTCCTCCGTGTAGACCAGAATGCGCTCCTGCTTATGTTTTGATGGTTCTATTTTAGCGATTTTCATTCGTCACTGTCGTCAAAGTCATCTGCGGACACATCCACAGCCCGGCCCGCAGCGCGGGCGGCGATCTTGGACTGGGCACCCATCAGCTTGTGGAAGTTATCGCGTACTTCTTTTTCCAACCGGGCGGCCACATCGGGATTGGCCAGAAAGTATTCCTTTGCCGCATCCTTGCCCTGACCCAGGCGCATATCGCCCATGCTGAACCAGGAACCGCTCTTCTGCACCAGATCCAGCCGAACGGCCAGATCGATCAGCTCGCTGAGATGGGAGATGCCCTCGCCGTACATGATGTCAAACTCCGCCTCACGGAACGGAGGCGCCACTTTGTTCTTGACCACCTTGGCCTTGACATGGTTGCCCACTACCTCGCCGCCGTTTTTCAGGGTTTCCACCCGGCGCACATCAATACGGACGCTGGCATAGAACTTCAGGGCCCGTCCGCCGGTGGTTACCTCGGGATTGCCGTACATCACGCCCACCTTTTCCCGGAGCTGGTTAATGAAAATTACAATGGTATTGGTCTTATTGATGACGCCGGTCAGCTTACGCAGTGCCTGGGACATCAGGCGGGCATGCAGGCCCACAAAGCTGTCACCCATCTCGCCCTCGATTTCGGCGCGGGGAACCAGAGCCGCCACGGAGTCCACCACCACCACGTCAATGGCGCCGCTGCGTACCAGGGCCTCGGTGATCTCCAGGGCCTGCTCACCGGTGTCCGGCTGGGAGATCAGCATATCCTCGATATTCACACCCAGAGCCCTGGCATACGTGGGATCCAACGCGTGCTCCGCATCCACGAAAGCCACTTCGCCGCCCAGTTTCTGCGCCTCTGCCAACACGTGAAGCGCCAGCGTGGTCTTACCGGAGGATTCAGGTCCATAAATCTCCACAATGCGGCCCCGAGGCAGTCCGCCGATCCCCAGCGCCAAGTCCAGTGCCAGAGAACCGGTGGGAATGCACTCCACATTCACCACGTCTTCAGCGCCATAGCGCATAATGGAACCTTTGCCGTACATCTTTTCGATCTGCTGCATGGCAGTTTCCAATGCTCTTTTCTTGTCTGCATTCACGGGAACTGCCGTCTCTTTCTTCGCTGCCATGATCGTTCCTCCTGTATTTCAAATTTCAGATTTCTGCATAAAGCGTGCCGGCTATCACACGGGGAATATCGTTTAAATCGGGTATCACATGGAGCTCGCCAAAGCCCACGCTGCGCATGATACGCAGTACGGCATCCGCCTGCCCGATACCGATTTCAAAATATAACCTGCCGCCGACACGCAGAGTATCCCGCCACTTTTCGCAGATTGCGCGGTAAAAATCCAATCCGTCCGCACCGCCGTCCAAGGCCAAACGGGGCTCGTAATCCCGCACGGAAACATCCAGCGTTTTTAAATCCCCGGTGGGGATATAGGGGGGATTGGATACGATGCAATCGAATTCGCCTAACTGGGAGGTGGGTTTTTGCAGGGCATCCGCCTGCAGCGAAACCACCTGACTGCTCAGGGCATTCCGGCGGATATTCTGCCGACAGACCCGAAGCGCTCCCTCGTCTTTTTCGGCCAGTACTACCCGGGCATTTTTGCATTGACTGGCCACAGCAAGACCAATGCAGCCGCTGCCGGCACACAGGTCGAGAACCCGGGCATTGCCCAAGGTCTTTACATATTCAATGGCCTCATGAGCCAGCACCTCGGTATCCGGTCGGGGGATCAATACGTTTTCGGTAATGTCAAGGGGGAGTCCGTAGAATTCCCACTCCCCGATCAGATACGCCACCGGTTCTCCCGCCAGATGGCGATCTACCAGATTCTGGGTACGCATCTCGATCTCCCGGGGAACGTAAAGCCGTCCGTCACATTGCAGCGCTTCTCTGGTTTTGCCGGAGGCAAAACACACCAGTTCCCGAGCCTCCAACGTGGCAGCAGGCAGCCCGTTTTCGTGAAATAACTGTCGGATATTTAAATACAGATCATTATATGTAATCGCCATAATACTATTTGTTATCTATTACAGTATTTTTAATCATTTTTGCCGCGGCGTGTACGTGGCAAAAATACCTCGACTCAGCCGCCTTGGGCGGCGACACCAGTGACCGATGTCATCTGGTGAGGGGGATCGCAGGGGGACGAGTCCCTCTTGTAAGAAAATCACCACTTATCCTTGCCTGCTTCCTCGGGCATGACCAGCTTCAGCGATTCGATGGCGACCTCCAGCATGGAGTCATCCGGCTCGTTGGTGGTAAAGTTCTGCATCCACATACCGGGAGCGGAAAGAATACGGGTCAGCTTGTTATCATGAGCGCCCACCATACGATTGAATTCATAGGTGATGCCCACCACGGGAACCAGAAGCAGCAGCTTGACCAGCAGGCGCACCCAGAAGATCTTCCAGCCGTCTATGAAGCTGAACACCACCGAGCTGAACACCACCGAAACGATAATCACCACAAACAGGAAGCTGGTGCCGCAGCGGGGATGGTGTTTGGGCTGGATCCGGGCATTTTCCACGGTCAGAGGCAGTCCTGCCTCGTAGCAGAAGATGGTCTTATGCTCAGCGCCGTGATAAGCGAAAACACGCTTGATATCCTTCTGCTTGGAGCAGAGGATCAGATAAGCCATAAAAATGGCTACTTTTACCACGCCTTCAATCAGGTTGTGTACCACCGGGCTGTCAATATAGGGATCCACCAGTCCGGCCAGGAAGGTGGGCAAAATCATGAACAGCAGTAGGGTCAGGCCCAGAGATAAGATGACGGAGACCACCACCAGGACGGCCTGTAATTTCTCTGCCGGGACATGTTTTTCCAGCCATTGATCCAGCTTGTCCGGCTCGGCAAGTCCCTCATCGGGGAAATAATCTGCCGAAAACATCAGTGCTTTGACACCCTGGATAATCGAGGTCAAAAACGCCACACTGCCCCGAATAATGGGCCAGCCTAGAATGGGATATTGATCCTTGATCAGTTTGCGCTGCTCCACCTTGGTGACAAGTCCGTCTTTGGAGCGCACCACAATGGCCTGCTTTTCCGGCCCGCGCATCAGAATACCCTCGATCAGTGCCTGACCGCCGATACTGGTGCGGAATTTGCAACAGTTCTTTTTTTCCATGTGTTTTGGATCCTTTCCAAGTAAGTATATCACGTTTTTTCTGAAAATGCAACAGTTGTTCTATTTTATTCTACATTTTTTTCTTACTGATGGGCAGTTTTATGGTTACCACCGTGCCGCGGCCTCTGGCATTGCCGATATCAAATTTGCCGCCGTGGAGACGAATGATCTCATCGCAAACCGCCAGTCCGATACCGCTGCCGCGAGCCTTGCTGGAGCCCTTGTAAAACTTCTGCTTAACAAAGGGCAATTCATCTTTGGGAATACCCGGCCCATAGTCCCGAATGGTGATCACATATTGATTGCCCTTTCTCGCCAGGTCAGCATCGATCCGTTTGCCGCTACCGCCATGCTTCCGGGCATTGTCCAATACGTTGCAGAACACCTGCTTCAAGCGTTCAGCATCGCCGTCAATGGGTTGTTCGTACAGTTCTTCCCCGCTGGTGTAGTTCAGCGCGATCCCATCTTGCCAAAACAGCTCCCGATAGGTATAAATAGCATCTTCAAACTCCGCCTGCAGGTCTGTTGTGTCGATCTGCAGGGTAAAGCGGCCATCTGCCATTTTGGAGAAGTCCAGCAGCTCCTCCACCATATTGCTCAGGCGTTTGGACTCCTTGCAGATAATTTGCAGTCCGCGGCGGAGGGATTCTGCGGCTTCATCGTCCTCGTCCACATCGCCCAGCAGAGTCTCGCCCCAGCCGTTGATGGCCGTCAGCGGGGTCCGAAGCTCATGGCTGACAGAGGAGATAAACTCCGACTGCATTTTCTCATTTTGTCCGATTTTTACGGACATATCGTTGATATTATCCACCAACTCCCGCATCTCATCGGTGTAGGGATTGGCGATTTGTATCCCGTAGCTGCCGCCGGAAATGCGTTTGGCCGCATCGCTGACTGCGCTGACGGGTTCCACCACTTTGTTGATGAACAGCATGCTGGACATGATGATCAGGAAAATCACCGCCATGGTGATGGCAAAAATCACCACGATGGTAATCACCACCTGGGAATCCACATTCCGCAGGGAGCTGGTCAAACGCAGCATACCCACGACACCGCCGTTGAATTTCAGCAAACTGCTCACCGAAACGATGCGTTCACCGGTCACCGGATCCCGTCCGGTAAAGACCGTGGATTCGCCGCTTTGCAGGGCGCCGGTGATATCGCCGGTTCTCGGAAAGGTACCCGCTGTCAGGCTGCGGGTACTGATCTCCACCTTGCCCTTTGCGTTCAGAAATTGCAGTTCCATGCGCTCAGCGCTGTCAAAGGTGGCGGCATAGAGTGCGGCAGAACGGTAATACTCATCGTAGCTGGTCATAACGTAGGTATTAAAATATTCCGCACCGGCATTTGCTTTCGCTTCCAGCGTAGAACGGGCGCCGCTGTAATAGTTGCCGGCAAAAGCAACAGAGACCAACGCCGAAATCAAAAACAGCAGCACGATCACGGGCACGATACTGTTGGTCATCCATCGGCGGCGCAAACCGCCGCTTTTGTTAAGTGTCGTTTTCATCGGCGTTTTCTCCTTCCCTTAGATTTTGCGGGTCTTTTTATGCCTCCCACTGATAGCCATATCCCCAAACCGTGGTAATGAATGCCGGGTTGGCCGTATCGTCCTCAATTTTCATACGCAGGCGGCGAATATTCACATCGACGATCTTCAGTTCGCCAAAATAATCCTGTCCCCAGACCAATTCCAGGATCTCCTCCCGGGAGAGCGCCTTTTTGGGGTTTTCCATGAACATCTTGATGATGGCATATTCCATCTGGGTCAGCTTGATTCGTGTGCCGTTCTTCTCCAATGTACGGTTTCGCGTGTTCAAGAGAAATGGCGGCTGCGAAATCTCATCTGACTGCTCCTGCTCCACAGCAGCACTGCCACCGCTGCGACGCATCAGCGCATCCACCCGGGCAGTCAGCTCCGCCGGCGAAAATGGTTTGGTCACATAGTCGTCGGCACCGGTCATCAAGCCGGTAACCTTATCCATCTCCTGTGAGCGGGCGGTCAGCATGATGATGCCGATGGTGGAGCCTGTGGCACGGATCCGCCGACAGACCTCAAAGCCGTCAATCCCCGGTAAGTTGACATCCAGCAGCGCCAGACGGGTGTCCCGGTTGGCGGCAAGCTGGGCCAGCGCCTCTTCGCCGGAGCCCGCTTCTATCACCTCATAGCCGGCACGGCACAGGTTGATCACGATAAAACTGCGAATGCTGGCTTCATCTTCCAGTACCAGTATTTTTTTCATCGGCGCCCCCTACTCCTTTCCTCCGGCATCCCAAGTGTGCACAATCAGGTCAAATCGCTCCCGAATGGCGGTCATATCCAGGTCTGCCGTATTATCACCGTAGATCTCCGCCGCGTAGACAGTATCCGGCAGGCGGGTCACGATAAACCGATCGCCCATCTGGGCACGGCTTTCCCGGTTTTCGCAGGTGATGCTGTAAACAGCGGCGACCTTTTTATTCTGCGCAGAGAACTCGACACAGTTTTCTCCGCTGAACGTGTCACCATTGATCGCCGTGACGCGATCCCAATACGTCTCCGGCCAAATCAGATACCAACCATAGCTCTGGCAATGATAGGTCTCCAGACTCTTCTCGCCTGTGCCGAAACGATCGTAGCGGATCCAGTTCACCATGGTGTCTGTGGGCGCTGTGGCATCCGTAGATGTACCCTTCACCCGGTGAGGTACTTCGGTTGCCCCATCGCCGTCAATATCCTGCGGAGGCAGTTGGCAATCGTCATAGGCTGCATAGCCGCCTGTGACGTTGGTCAGTCCTGTTTCCCCATCGATCAAAATATCGGTTATCGCAAGGCCCTTTTCATGCACGCCGGTAATAAACACAGCCGGGGTACCATCAGTCAAAAAGCCGTTGACCACACTGCCGCGGCGGACAGCCTCGATTTTACTGCTAATGGCGCAGATGGAATCCGAGTGCAGCGTGTCCGATTGCCAGGTGTAATATGCCGCATACGGCTCCTGATTGTCGTTTTCCCGGAGCAATACCAGACCCGCCGCACCGTTGGGAGTAAGCGCCTGTACTGTATACATCGCATACTCCTGCTCCAGCAGGGGCGTGTTCACATTCGCCGTATTGTAAACCGACAGCGTCTGTCTTTCGTTCTCTCCCCGCCAGCCGATCAGCAGTTCTGCCACGCCGTCACCGGTCAGGTCGCAATAGCTGATGCTGTCGATTCCGGCGGCTGTGCTATCTACAGTTGCAATGCAGGCAAAGTGACCTTCGTTCTGCCGAAATACCATGACCTTGATGGGTCTTTTGGCTCCGCTGTGCTGCAGCAGCGCCACCGCTTCTTTCACGGTATCGCCGTCCAGATCTACCATCTGCACCGACTCGATATTGGGGCCCTGGGTCGGCGTAATGTAGGTATATCCCTCATCCAGCATCTGCTCCAGCATTAAGGACAACTCCTGATATTCCTCCGGCAGCTGGGGCAACGCAAACAGGCTCTCCACCGAATTGCCCAGCGTACAGCCCGTCAGCAAAAACAGGAACGCCAATGCCATCAACCCTGCGGCTCGCTTTATTCTGCCATTCATCGGCGTCCCTCCTCCATTTATACGATACTTTTATTGCTGTTTGCCGATACTCATTCTAATACAGTATATATCATAGCACATTCTTTTCCCGTTTGGTAGCCTTTCTTTTCTTTTTTCCGGGCGTTTACAGTAAATTTACACTTGCAATTCCCCCATCGCTACGATATAATAACACAGTCCACCATGCCGGTGTGATGGAATTGGTAGACGTAGTGGACTCAAAATCCACCGCTGGCGACAGCGTGCCGGTTCGAGTCCGGCCACCGGCACCAAAATAAAACACCACCCGCAGGGTGGTGTTTTTTTGCCATCAGGGGAGCTGTCCATTTGAATGCGGAAGCAAAAACACGCGCGACATTCGTCACGCGTGCTTTTCAACTTTTACTTCCATTTTTGGGTTGGCTCTATCCTGCTGAATGAGCAGCTTCAGCGCTTCCACCGCCACGCGGACGGCGGAGGTAGTATTCTCGTCCATCTCCTGATCCAGTCCGGCCTTTTCCCGCTCCTGGTTCCATATCGTATGGAAACAGCTGCCGCAGCGGCAGCCCAGAGCGCTTGCCACCACGAACAGGGCGGCGCTCTCCATCTCGCTGGCCTTGACCCCCAGGCGCTTCCACGCCTCCCACCTGTCCAGCAGCTCATCGCTCACCGGCATACGGTTGGGATCATGCTGACCGTAAAAGGAGTCCTTGCACTGGACCACGCCCACTTTATGGCGCATTTCCAGCTTCTCCGCCGCCTGCACCAGGGCCGACAGCACCTGATAATCCGGCACAGCGGGATATTCAATGGGCGCATATTCCCGGCTGGTATGCTCATAGCGCACCGCGCCGGTGGCGATGACGATATCGCCGGAGCGGACATTGATGTCGATACCGCCGCAGGTGCCCACCCGGATAAAGGTATCCGCCCCCACATTGTGCAACTCCTCCATGGCAATGGCCGCGCTGGGACCGCCGATCCCGGTGGAGCAGACGCTGACCTTCTCCCCCAACAGGGTGCCGGTATAGATGTTGAACTCCCTGTTCTGCCCCACATGGACAGGATTGTCGAAATACGATGCAATCTTTTCGCACCGTCCCGGATCGCCCGGCAGGATCACATAGCGGCCCACATCACCGGGTACGCATTTGATATGAAACTGTTTTTCCAGTTCTTGCATTTATGACCCCTCCGCTTTCACAATTGTTCCGTTTTTTTCAGTATATCATACAAACGGAAAA
This sequence comes from uncultured Clostridia bacterium, assembly GCA_937894515.1. Lineage (GTDB taxonomy): Bacteria > Bacillota > Clostridia > Oscillospirales > Oscillospiraceae > Vescimonas. The sequence continues at coordinate 11,321 of CALCRH010000048.1, forward strand.
AAAGCAACGCTGCCAACAATTACAGCTGATAGGATTTCTCCCGGCGGTGAATACTATTCTCGGCAGAGAATCGCTTTTTGCCAAATACTGTTTTGGAAAAGGAGGAACCCAACGTGAAAGACAAAATTCTTGCTCTGGTGCTGTGCGGCGCATTGGCCATGACTCTGTTCGCCTGTGGTGAAAAACGCGGCAACGCCAACGACAGCGACGTTTTAGGAGACGAACAGCACTCCACCAACGGTACTACCAACGGTGCCAACAATGGTACCAACAACGGCACTACCAGCAACGGCACTACCAATAATGGGACGACCAATAATGGGACGACCAACGGCGACAGCAGTACCGCTAAAGATGCCTCTCGCCGGGTGATCACCGGCAATAACGCCAAGAACAGCGACGTCATGGGTGATAGCGCTCTGCGGGGCAGCACCATCAACCCCGCCAACGGCACAGCAGACCGCACCGCCACATGGGAGCAGATGCTTCAAAACGGCCGTGTGCATGACAAAGACGGCTTCTTGTTCGATGGTGAAAACAGTCATTGGTCCTAACGCGAAAAAATGACACCTCCGGGTGTCATTTTTTTATCTCTGCACCGAACTGCCGCTTTTTGCTTATACTGGAATAGTTTGAACAAAAGGTGTTGAGGATCTGATGACAAATCCCTTCCTGTGGGGCATTGGCGGAACGCTGTTTCTCTTTTGCATGACAACGCTGGGTGCCGCCACGGTTTTCTTTTTCCGCCGCAGCGTACCGCCGCGCACAGAAAAAGCTCTGCTGGGCTTTGCCGCCGGGGTAATGACCGCGGCATCTGTCTGGAGTCTGCTGCTGCCGGCCATCGAGCAAACTACGCAAAGCAGTCGTTTACCTCCCTGGTTTCCCGCCGCCATCGGCATCACGCTGGGCATGGCGTTCCTCTCTACCATCGACCTCGCCCTGCCGCGGCTAAGCCGATTGGACGAGGGGCATCGGCAGAGCGCTTTACTTCTGGCCGCCATTACCCTGCACAACATTCCCGAGGGAATGGCGGTGGGGCTGGGCTTTGCTCTGGCACAGGACAGCGCCGGGCTTTATCTGGCGGCGGCGCTGGCTCTGGGCATCGGCATCCAGAATTTTCCCGAGGGCGCCGCCATCTCGCTGCCCCTGCGGCAGCACGGGTTTTCCCGGAGCAAATCCTTTTTGGGTGGTATGCTCTCCGGCACCGTGGAGCCTGTTTTCGGACTGCTCGCTATGGTGCTGGCTCGTGGCGTACAGGCGCTCTTGCCCTGGCTTTTGAGCTTTGCCGCCGGCGCCATGCTCTATGTGGTAGTCGTAGAGCTGATCCCGCAGGCAAAGGGCCGCAGCGGTACGGTGGGGTTTTCTCTTGGCTTCCTGCTGATGATGATTTTAGACGTGGCGCTGGGATGAAAAAGGCGGCTTGCAGTCGTCTTTTTCATCCGTCTGTTTACAGATTGTTTACGCCGATTTCCTTGACGAAATTTTTTAATGGTGGTATATAACATACAATAGGAAAAAATAGCTAAGGAGACTACTATGTTAAGAAAACTTGCCCCTTACACCCGTGGGTATCGCATCTGGATCTTGTTTGCGGTGCTTTGCTCCATGGGGGAGGCGGTACTGGAGTTGATGCTTCCCAACGCTATGAGCGACATTGTAGACGTGGGAATTACCTCCGGCAACCGCACATACATCATGCTGACCGGCTTAAAAATGGTCGGCATTGCTATCGCATCACTGTTTTGCGGCGTGGGAAGCGCCGCGCTGGCCAGCCGCGCCGCCATGGGCTTCGGCGCCAATCTGCGCAAACGGGAATATGAGCAGGTACAGCTCTTTTCCTTTGCCAACATTGAGCATTTTACCACCGCGTCCCTGATCACCCGCCTGACCAACGATGTGGCCGCCACCCAAATGACTCTCTTTATGGGTATGCGGATCTGTGTCCGGGCACCCATGATGCTCATTACCGCCGTCATCATGGCGCTGCGGATCAGTCTCGATTTGAGTCAGGTATTTCTGGTGGTCATCCCCCTGCTGATCATCGCCGTTGGAATTGTGATCCGCTATGTGGGGCCGTTCTTTACCAGCCTGCAAAAGTCCACCGATGACCTGAATCTGGTAGTGCAGGAGGATCTGAACGCCATCCGCGTGGTGAAGTCCTTTGTCCGGGAGGGCCGGGAAAAGGAAAAGTTTGCCGAAAAGAACCACACGCTCCGCACCACTGCTGAGCGGGCATTCAGCTTCGTGGTTCTGTTCATGCCCGTCATCTCCCTGCTGATGGGCGGCACCATCGTGGCTTTGATGTGGATCGGCGGGCACTACGTTGCTGCCGGCACCATGCTCTCCGGCGACCTGATGGCGTTTTTCACCTACGCCACTGAGATTTTGATGAGCTTGATGATGGTATCCATGGTGCTGATGATCCTCACCCGCGCCATTGCCTGCGCCAAGCGTATCATCGAGGTGCTGGAGGAAGTGCCGGAGATGACCGATGCCGGTGCTGATCCCTCGCTGACCGTGGAAAACGGCTCGATTGACTTTGACCATGTCTATTTCAAGTATCACCAGCCTGCCGAGGATTGGAACCTGACTGACGTGTCGCTCCATATTCCCGGCGGTGCTACTGTGGGCATTTTGGGCGGCACCGGCAGCGCCAAGACCACGCTGGTGAGCCTCATTCCCCGTCTGTACGAGGTCACCGAGGGCAGCGTGTCCGTGAGTGGCCACAATGTCAAGGACTACACCATGGAGGCGCTGCGTGACGGCTGCGCCATGGTACTGCAAAAGAACACCCTGTTCTCCGGCACCATCGCGGAAAACCTGCGCTGGGGCCGTGAGGATGCCACGGACGAGGAAATTCGGGAGGCTTGCCGCATCTCCTGCGCCCACGAATTTATCGAAAAGCGCCCCGATGGCTATGATACCTATATCGAGCAGGGCGGCACCAATGTGTCCGGCGGGCAGAAGCAGCGCATCTGCATTGCCCGTGCTATTTTACGCAAGCCGAAAATTCTGATTTTAGACGACAGCACCTCTGCCGTGGATACCGCCACCGATGCCAGGATCCGGCAGGGTCTGCGCGAGACACTGCCCGGTACCACCAAGATCATTATTGCCCAGCGGGTCAACTCCGTGATGGACGCCGACCTCATTCTGGTGCTGGACGATGGAAAAATTGTTGGCTCCGGCAGGCACGAGGAGCTGCTTTCCTCCTGCGACATCTACCGCGAGGTCTACGAATCCCAGCAAGAGGGGGTGAGCATCGATGGCTAACAACGCTCCCAAGGGCGGCGGCCCCAACAAGCACGGTTTTCAGCGTCCCCAGAACCTGAAAGGTACCGTGAAAAAACTGCTGCGCTATGTGGCCGACTACAAAGGCGCTCTGGTCTTGGTGGCAGTCTGCCTGATCTTAAGCTCTGTTACTTCCATCGCCGCCAGTTATATGCTCAAGCCCATTTTAAATAACTATATTATTCCCGGTGACTTTAAGGGCTTGCTGAAAATGCTGATTTTGCAGGGCGCTCTCTTCGGCGGCGGCGCCCTTTGCAACTATATTTATGCCCGCATCATGGTGCGTATCTCCCAGCAAACGGTAGCCAAGCTGCGGCAGGATCTGTTTGACAAGCTCCAGTCCCTGCCCCTGCAGTATTTTGATACCCACCAATCCGGCGATTTGATGAGCCGGTTTACCAACGATATCGACACGGTGTCCGAGCTGATCAACAACAGCTTTGCCAGTATTGTATCCAACACCATCACCTTTATTGGCACGGTAATCATGATGCTGGTGCTGAACTTCTGGTTGACTCTTATCACCTTTGGTTTTATCGCCCTGATGGGCGTGGTGGTCAAGGTCATCGGCGGCAGGAGCCGGGTGAACTTCCAGCGGCAGCAGGCCTCTCTCGGTGCTCTCAACGGTTACATTGAAGAGATGATCGAGGGGCAGAAGGTCATTAAAGTCTTCAACCACGAGAAAAAAGCTGTCGGGCAGTTTACCGAGCTGAACGAGACTTACCGCACGGCGGCCACCGCCGCCCAGACCTATGCCGGCGCCATGATGCCCGCTATGGCCAACCTGAGCCGTATCGACTATGCGGTAACCTGCTGCGTAGGTGGACTGCTGGCCATCGGCGGTGTGTTCGATGTGGGTTCTTTGGGCGCCTATCTGCTGTACGTCAAACAGGTCAGCCAGCCTATCGCCCAAATGAGCCAGCAGGTCAATACCATTCTGGCCGCCATTGCCGGCGCCGAGCGGATCTTCGCTGTGATGGATACTGAGCCGGAGGTGGACGAGGGCAAAACCGTTCTTGTCCGGGTGGAAAAGGACGGCGACAAGCTGACCGAGACTGACGTCCGCACCGGCCACTGGGCGTGGAAAAAGCCTGACGGTGAGATGGTCGAGCTGCGGGGCGATGTGCGGCTGCACGACGTGGTGTTCTCCTACGAAGAGGGCAAGACGGTGCTGAACGATATCTCCCTGTGGGCAGAGCCGGGACAGAAAATTGCTTTTGTAGGCTCTACCGGCGCCGGCAAGACCACTATCACCAACCTGATCAACCGTTTCTACGATATTCAGCAGGGTACCATCACCTATGACGGCATCGACGTCAAGGAGATCGCCAAGAGTTCCCTGCGAAAGTCTCTGGGCGTGGTGTTGCAGGACACGCACCTGTTTACCGGCACCATTGCCGACAATATTCGCTACGGCCGCTTGCAGGCCACCGATGAGGAAGTCCGTGCCGCGGCAAAGCTTGCCAACGCCGACACCTTTATCCGTCACCTGCCCCAGGGCTATGACACCGTCATCACCGGAGACGGCGGCTCTTTGAGCCAGGGCGAACGGCAGCTCTTGGCTATCGCCCGTGCCGCGGTCAGCGATCCTCCGGTGCTGATTCTGGACGAGGCAACTTCCTCCATCGACACCCGCACCGAGACCCAGATCGAAAAGGGCATGGACAGTCTGATGGAGGGCCGCACGGTGTTCGTCATCGCCCACCGTTTGTCCACCGTCCGCAACGCCCAGGCCATTCTGGTGCTGGAGCAGGGCGAGATCATCGAGCGCGGTGACCACAATGCGCTGCTTGCCGAAAAGGGCCGCTACTACCAGCTCTACACCGGTCAGGCGGAACTGAGCTGACAAGGAGGTATTCCCTATGACCGAACAAGAACTCTGCCAAAAGGCAATCGAAATGTTAGACAGGGCCTATGTCCCCTACTCCCACTTTCCCGTGGGGGCGGCGCTGGAATGCGCTGACGGTACGGTGTTCACCGGCTGCAACGTGGAAAACGCCGCCTACGGTCCCACCATCTGCGCCGAGCGCACCGCCATCGTCAAGGCGGTCAGCGAGGGGCATCGGGACTTTGTGCGCATCGCCATCGCCGGCACTTCCGAGGATTTCTGTGTCCCCTGCGGCACCTGCCGGCAGGTAATGATGGAGTTCGCACCGGCGCTGGAAATCATCTGCATGAACAGCAAGGGCGAGAGCAAAAGGTTTGCATTAAAGGAACTCCTACCCTACGGCTTTGACAGCACGTTCCTGTAAATAGGCAAAAACCTCCCCGACCGATGGTCGGGGAGTCTTTCTGCTGTTCTCGCTATTGATTTCGTAGGGGTCGATGCCCACATCGACCCGCGGGCGGATGTAGGCATCCGCCCCTACCATTCTGATACTTCAATTATACCGTGCAAAACCACGAGGAACGTCAAATTTCAGAAGCTGACGACTTCCTCTTTGGGCTTGCTTGTCCGTTCGATCTTGCTGACGTACAGCACAGGGCCTTCGCCGTCATAGGCTTCGGTCTGTTCCTTTTTCACCGTGGCGGTGATATCCACCCACTCCCGGTTTTTGAATTTCTCGAGTCCGCTGCCCTTGCACACCAGCGCCAGAAACTGCATATCGTTTTCGCAGCACACCATGGCAAAGCGGCCGGGACAGTGGACGCCCTTGAACTTCTTGGAGTGGCACATCAGGCTCTTGAAATGCACCTCGATGCCATCGTAGCGGCCGGGGTTGTCCATCAGGTCCACATACCAGATGCCGTAATCCTCGTCCGCCACATCCAGCTTTCCGCTGCTGAGGTCAAACGGCGCCATGTCCTCGGTGACGTATTCCTCGCTGGTGCCGTCTGTGTTCTCCAGATAGATGTCGGCGCGGCGGTTTACCATGCGTAGATTGCGTGACCGGAGCTGGGCACGCAGCTCCTCGTTGCAGCGGTTAAAGATCAGCATATCCGCGTTGGTGATCTTCTCCATCATCAGCTGACCCATGTTCTTGACGTACATCTCAAAGGTGCCTGCGTCCACCAGCGTCATGATCTGGTACAGGATCCAGTTGGCAGGCAGTCCCTCACGGTACAGCGGTTCAATGAGCCACATACCGTTGTACTCGATGATGACCTGCTGGGGCTTATATTGCTTTTCCAGTTTTTTGAGGAACTCAGCGGTAAGCTGCTCCTGCTCGTCCACCGTATAGGTGAACACGTTATCAAGAGCCTTGCGGTCGTATTCCTCCTCGCCCTCTTCGCAGCAGATGAGCAGCGTGCGTTCCTCCCGGGCAAAGCCGTCCTGCAAAATACCGTTAATGAAATTGGTCTTGCCGGCATCTAAGAAACCGGCGATCAGATAAACAGGAATATCCATACAGATTACCCCTTACAGCATGAAAAGCTCGTGGAGTTTGTGCTCATTGAGGTTCGCGCCGATGACGCAGATACGGCCGGTGTAATCGGCAGCGCCGCAGCGGACCTCATGCTCCTCGGGCACATAGTCGAAGTGCAGCCACTTGCCGCAGGTGCAGGGTACGATACCCTTGGAGCGAAGGATCTGTCCGTATTCGCCGCTGTCCAGAGCGGCAAGGATCTTTTCCAGATCCTCCTTGCTGTACTGCTTCACAGTCTCCTCACCCCAGGAGGTGAACACCTCGTCGGCGTGATGATGGTGATGGTGGCAGGAACAGTGGGGATCATCACATTCCTCGCCGTCGTGGTGATGGTGGTGATGATGCTCGTGCTCCTCGTGCTCATCATCGTCATCATGGTGATGGTGGTGGCAACACTCGTGTTCGTCCTCATCATCGTGATGGTGGTGATGGCAGCATTCATGCTCTTCGTCCCCATCATCGTGGTGATGGCAGCACTTGTGTTCATCATCGTCATGATGGTGGTGCTCGTGCTCCTCCTCGTCCTCCTCATGCTCGTGGCGCATCTTCTCCAGCAGTTCGTCTGCCAGAGACACCTTTTCGATGGCGGCCAGAATGGTCTTGCCGTCCAGTTCGTCCCAGGGGGTGGTGATGATGGCCGCATCGCCGTTCTTCTCCCGCAGCATGGCAGCGGCGAGTTCCAGTTTCTCCTGGCTGAGCTTCTGGGTGCGGCTCAGGATAATGGTGCCGGCGGACTCGATCTGGTTGTTGTAGAACTCGCCGAAGTTCTTCATATAGACCTTGACCTTTGAGGCATCGGCAACCGTCACAAAGCTATTCAGCTTCATGTCCGGCTCGTCTTTCACGGTGTTCTCCACCGCTACGATCACATCGCTGAGCTTACCCACGCCGGAGGGCTCGATAAGGATCCGATCCGGGGCAAACTGCTTCTTCACGTCCTTGAGAGCTGTGGAGAAGTCACCCACCAGAGAGCAGCAGATGCAGCCGGAGGACATCTCGGAAATCTGCACACCGCTGTCCTTCAAAAAGCCGCCGTCAATAGAGATCTCGCCAAACTCGTTCTCGATCAGCACCAGCTTTTCACCCTTGTAGGCTTCGGCCAGCAGCTTCTTGATGAGCGTGGTCTTGCCGGCGCCCAGGAATCCGGAGATAATGTCAATTTTCGTCATAGTCTTCAACCTTCTTTTCACGCCGCAGTTGCGGACATATATTTTCAATCTATATTGTAGCCCAAATTTTTGAAAATGCAAGCAAAAGTCGTGGTGGACAAACGGACATTTTTGGTGTAGAATATCCCCATGAGTCCTCCGTGGAGAGCTGCGGAGCCGGTCTCGCGCAATGGATGCCCACGAATCATGTCAGGCGGGGAACCGAGCAGCATTAAGAGGGATTTTCCATGTGCCGCGAGGGTGCCGGTTCTGCGGCTCTGCGCGGAGGACTACTTTATTTCGCTATTAAGGTGGTGTTGACCGTGTATCAGGCGTTATACCGCAAATGGCGTCCCAAGACTTTTTCGGAGGTGGTGGGACAGGAGCATATCACCTCCACCCTCCAGCGGCAGGTTGCCGAGGGGAAAACGGCTCATGCCTACCTCTTCACCGGTACCCGCGGTACCGGTAAGACCACCTGTGCCCGGATTCTGGCCAAGGCGGTCAACTGCCTTTCCCCCATTGACGGTGCGCCCTGCTGCCAATGTGAGGCTTGTTTGGGAATCGAAAACGGCACGCTGCTGGACGTTACCGAACTGGATGCCGCCAGCAACAACGGCGTAGATCAGGTTCGTGTCCTGCGGGAAGAAGCGGTTTATACCCCCTCGGTACTGCAAAAGCGTGTGTACATCATTGATGAGGTTCACATGCTTTCCATTGCGGCATTCAACGCCCTGCTGAAGATTCTGGAGGAGCCGCCGGAGCATCTGCTGTTCATCCTGGCCACCACCGAACTGCACAAAGTCCCTGCCACCATATTGTCCCGCTGTCAGCGGTTCTCCTTTAGGCGGATCCTGCCCCGGGATATGGAGCAGCAGCTTTTGAAAATCGCCCGGGCGGAAAGCATCGATCTTGCCCCGGACGGCGCTGAGATTTTAAGCCGTATGGCCAACGGTGCCCTGCGCGATGCCCTGTCCCTGCTGGATCAGTGCCGAGTGGTGGACGGCACCATTGACGGAAGCGCCGTATTGAACGTCCTGGGCCTTGCCGGCAGTGTACAGACTGTACAACTCATGCGTTTCATTTTAGCCGGCAATACGGCTGATGCCCTTGCTCTGTTCGATAAGCTCTATCGGGATGGCAAGGATGTTGCCGCTCTGTTGGGAGAACTGGGCGATCTTGCCCGGGATTTGACCATTATAAAAGCCGCTCCCGATAGCGGTCAGGCTCTGTTGGGTGGTCTGTATGACCGCAAGACCCTGACCGAGCTGGCCGGTGAGCTGCCGCTGAACCGGTTTTTATATCTGGCCGGTACCGTGCGGCAATGCTGTATCAATCTGGATCAAAGTATGCATCAGCGGACGGACGGAGAGCTGTGTATTCTGCGGCTGTGCGATGAACGTCTGAGCGGCGATGTGGTAGCATTGGAAAACCGCGTTGCCAAGCTGGAGGCGGCGCTGAAAAACGGTGTCCCCGCCGCGAAAGCACCTCGCCCGACCCCCAAACGTTACGATGACGCACCCCCACCGCCGGAGGAACCTCCTCTGCCGGAGGAGCCACCCCTGCCGGAAGAGCCGCCCATAACCCGGGAAGCCCCGGTTTACGAAGTGCCCAAACCCACTCCGCCCGCCGCTGCCATGACAGCAGCCGGTGACAGTTCCATCTGGCAGAAGCTGATTGAACACTACAAGGGGCGGCTGCCGGTCAATCAGCGGGTATTCCTCAACATGGTCAGCGGTACGTTGGACGGTGATTGTCTGCGTATCCTCTGCCCCAACGATTTTATCAAATCCTCGGTGGACAATCCCGCCATTCTCGGTGTTCTCAAGGAGGTTACCGAGCAGGAATCGGGGCATCCCATCCGGATAGAGCTGGCAGTCGGCGATGCGCCAAAACACGGAGTGCCGAAAGCCCAGCATCCCCCCCAGACTACCGTACCGCCTGTGGCAGAGGCTCCTGCCCGCGATGCCTTTGCGGATCTGGTGAATAAAGGGAAGACTTTACAGAATTTTACCATAAAAGGAGAATGAACGATGGCAAAAGGATATAGTGCAAGAGGCGGCTTCAGCGGCGGCCAGGGACAGATCATGAAGCAGCAGATGATGCAGCAGAAGATCATGAAAATGCAGGAGGAGATGGCCAAGGCTCAGGAAAGCGTCGAGCAGAAGACTTTCACTGCTAGCGTGGGCGGCGGTGCTGTACAGGCCACCTGCAACGGCAAGAAGGAGCTGACCGAACTGGTTTTGAAGCCCGATGTGGTGGATCCCGAGGATGTGGAAATGCTGCAGGATCTGGTGATCAGCGCTGTCAATGAGGTGCTGCGTCAGGCTGACGAGGCCATGAGCAGCTCCATGAATGCCTTTACCGGCGGTCTGGGCATTCCCGGTCTGTAAACGACAAAATTTCGCAAAAAAGAGAGCCTTTCGGCTCTCTTTTTTTATCCGTAATACGCCAGCAGCAGATCCACCATGGTGCCGTAAGACAGGATTCCCAGGGCATCGCCGTTGATTTTTAAAAACCCGTTGTAAACCCTCTGGGCGGTCTGCTTGACCGGCCCCTCAAACTGCCGCCAGTACAGGGTATTGGCGCGAAGATCTGATAGAACAGCTTCCGGCAAGCTGTCTCGGATGGCCTGCCAGGCATTTTGATCTATGCGGTATAACGCGTTGGACAGATAGGTATAGCCCTCCAGATAGCCGCTGTATTGATAGGCTTCATTATCCGAACGGATCGCTGCCAAAACCCCCAGGAAGTTGCACTCCTGCTCCGAGGCAATTCCCCGCTGGTGTGCCATCTCGTGGCAGATGGTAGCGGGTAAATAGGCCGCCGGGCTGTCCACATTTACGTTGGCCTCGCCGGTAAAGGGGAAATAGAAACCGGTAAAATTCATGGCGCTCAGTACCCGGGATGTAGCAAAGGCCTTAGGCGTCCGTGCTGACAATTTCAAAAACGGGAACTCCCGGTACAATCCATCGTAGCTGCGGGCCGCCTGTGCCAGAATCTCTTGCCGCGGTACGGCAAAACAGCCGTTTTCGTCCCTCGGTACCGTATCCGCACAGTCACACAACTCGATAGCAAACTGCGCCGTCAGTTTTCCCAGCTCTTCTATGGTGCCGCCCCGAGCCACGATGCCGGACTTCTCCTGAAAGCTCTCTGCGCTGTAAAACGGTGTCCACAGCAGACAAAAGCCCGCCCAAGCAGTCAAGCTCACGCACCCGGCGATCAGGATACCCCGGTAGATCACACGTCCGTTAAACCGGGTGGCGATCAGCCGCCGGATCCACCATGTCAGGGCAAAGAACGCTCCCACCAGCAGCGTAATGATCAGCACCTCCGCCACCGAAACGCTGGCACAATCGCACAATTTACCCAGCCATTGTTCCCATGGCAGCAAGATGCGTTGGCAAAGGCCGTTCACGTCCACATGGTTTTGCCGCACAATCGCAAAGGAGACGAAAAACGCCGCCAAACACGATAGCCAGATATGCAGTCCCGGACTGCGTTTCCACACTGCTTTCACAGCTTCTTTCCCGTCAACATCCAGGTGGAGCTGGTACGCGCTACCAGCTTGCCGGTATCATCGCAGACAGTGCAGGCGCAAAACGCCATCTTGCCGCCCTGTTTCTCAATGCGGCCATTGGCCCGCAATTCCTTGGCTCCATCTGTCGCCGTCGTCATGAAATCAACAGTGGTGCTCACCGTTACGGTAACTTCCCGGAGTGTGTGGGTCAGCACTACGCCGCACGCCACATCGGCCAGAGTAAAGATCAGCCCGCCGTGAGGCTTTCCCCAGCGGTTCACGGTGTGGGAATTGATGGGCGCCGTTACCAAAGAAACGCCGTCCTCAATAGACTGTACCCGTACCCCGTTTTCATAGCTGAAGTTGTCGCCCGATGTATCCAGATGTTCCAGCTTCATTCTCTCACGTTCTTTCCGTAAATATCCACCAAGCCCATCAGCAGCAGCTCCGGCTCAATATGCACCTGGTGTCTGCAATGGGTGCATACCAGTTCCGACAACCCGCCGGTGGCTACCAGCGTCAACGGTGCGCCCAGCTCCTGCTCCATACGGTCTGCAATACCGTCCAGCATAGCTGCCGTGCCATATACCGCACCGCTTTCCAGACAGTCCACCGTATTGGTTCCAATACAGTTTTCCGGAGCGGCGACCTCCAGATTCGGCAAAAGGCTGGTGCCGGCGCCTAACGCCTGAAGCTGCATTTTCAGCCCTGCCGCAATGATGCCGCCGCAGAATGCACCATCCTTGTCCACCGCCATCACCGTATTGGCCGTGCCCAGATCTGCCACCACCAGCGGCAGGGGATAACGATTCTTTGCTGCGGCACAGCCTGCAATGATATCTGCCCCGATGGTAGACGGTTCGTCCACGTGCAGCGGCATACCGGTTTTTGTGGTATGGTCCACTACCAGGCATTCTTTTCCTGTCAGGGCTTTCGCCGCTTTGCAGATAGCGCCGTTCACTTCCGGTACCACCGAGGCCAGAATCGCCCCGTCAAAGGTCAGGCCGGCCATGGCGCTGCGAATTTGGGCCAGATAGTCCTCCGCCTTGGCATTCCGAAGGGTTTCCAGCCTGGCATGGCGCCGCACCGCATAGTTTTCCATAGCGCCCAGCACAATATTTGTATTTCCTGCATCAATGACCAGTAACATTTTACTTGTTTCCCTTTCTACCCATTCGCACCAGCTGCACAATGGCAGAGGATAACACCAAGTTGATGCCCAGCTCAATGAGGAAATTGATTCCCACAAAGCTGACGATCATATACAAAAACGTGTTTTCAAAGCCAAGGGCTGCGCCCCATTCGGCCACGGTTTCATAGAAGAACAACCGGCAACCGATAAGGAATACGCCGGTATTCACTACAGGTGCACAAATGCCGGCACAGATCGATGCCACCAGATTGTTTTTCTTCTCCAGCAGGCGATAGATACCACCCGCTGCCAGACCGGACAAGACGCCCTTACTGACACAGGTGATGATCGTACCGATGACACTGACCGCTAAAAACGGGCCGGCATCCGTCAGAACCACTACTACGCCAAACACAAAACCCAGCCAGGCACCTGCTGCCGCGCCGTACAGTGCCGCGCCTACGATGATGGGTGCCAGCACCAGGGTGATGGTGAATACGCCGAATCGAATGCTGATAGCCAGTGCCTGCAAAACCACCACGATCGCGGTCAGCAGCGCCAATACCGTCAGCTTTTTCGTTTTCTTGGAAGTATTGCTCATGTCAATTTCCTCCTCATGGCGCAAAAAACGCCGATATGCAGACCGTAAAATGGCATATATCGGCGGAAAATGAGCATACTGCTCCCCCATCATGCAGGTTCCTGCCGACATACCGTTGGTCAAGACTGTTTGTTCAAAAAAGTTTTACGCACCCTTTTTGGTATCGGTTACCGTCACCTGCCGGGAGTACAGTACCACATTTGTACACAAGGGGAATGCTCAAGGGGAATGTACCATATTTTCCCGCACTTTGCAAGTCTTTCATAAAAAATTCACAGTTCCCGCCGGGTAACTTCAAGTTGCCGAAAGAAATCGGCTGAAATTCGCAAATGCAACTTGAAGTTGCTGGACAAATCGGATGATATCCGATAAAATGAAAACAGAAACAGGAAAAAGGGGTGAAAAAATGGCAACGATCCGCTGTAAATCCTGCGGCAGGGTCTATCATTATGAGAAAAACGGCACCTGCCCCAAGTGCGGTGCCTATAATCGTCCCCCACGCAAGGAAATCGTGGAGGCAGACGGCAGTATCCGCTATGTCACCACGGAGAATAAGGTCTGTTATGAGGAAGAAGAGTGCTACGAGGACGTGGTAAAGCAGCATACCGGCACCTATACCTACACGCCTACCCGTGACAAGAAGAAAGTCGGTGGCCGCAGTGATTGGAACAATGCAGCAAACAAACTTCGGCAAAAGCGCAATCAGCTTACAAAGACCGGTCAAAAGAAGTCAGTCGCCGTCATTGCCATCGTCACCGCCCTTATCAGCGCTGTCACGACACTGATCGGTAATATTTCCGAACGCCGGGAGCCTACCCCGGAGCCGTCATGGGAAGACGTGGCGATTGTTACGGGAACTTGGGATCTTATTGCCAAAACAGGAGACGAAATCCCCACCGAAAACGGCTTTGTCTCTGTTTCTTCCTATTATCAAAATGCTATTGGCAATCTGATTATCGAATTAGACAGCGATGATCCGCAAGGTTGGTCCTCTTTCTGCTCCTACGAATCGCTCGTCAGCTCCGGCGAGATAGAGTGTTATTGCGATCAAACCAATGGCGATCATTATAATATGATCTGTATTCTCCCCCCTGGTATTGGTATCTCCGACTGTGCAGTGGTGCTGGACGTCCCCTTTGAAGACGGCGTCAACCGCTACTGGGTCTGGTTGGAGCGCCCCGCTTATGAGCCGGGTGAGACCTTTGCCTACTGCAATCAACGGGTCTGTGTGGACAGTTGGAGTCAAGAAGGCACAGCGATAAAAGTGCACCTCATTGCGGAAAACGAAGAGCCCGTCTACGCCGAAGCATATCTCACCGTGCTGAATGCTGCCGAACAGCCCTATGACGTGTATTGGCACGGCATACAGAGCAAAGATGCGTTGTTTGCCGATGATTACAAGCTGCGGTTTGATTTCACTCTGCGGAACGAAAACGATATCCCCCAATCCATTACATTTGTGGCTACTGCCGGCAATCAGCGGCAGATTACGGTAAATCTACAATAAAAAAGACGCCCAAGGGCGTCTTTTTTATTGCTTCTCTTCCGGTTTGTTCCGGTGTTCCGCGGTGTAGTGGTACGCCTCGGTGGGCATGCCTCGTTTTTCCAGCCGCTTGTTGGTCAGATACTTTACCAGCTCTGCCAGACAGGCACAGACCGGCACACCAATGAACATACCCAGAATGCCGCCAACTCCGCCGCCCACCAGAATGGCAATAATCACCCACAAGCTGGAGATGCCGGTGCTGCCGCCCAGAATTTTGGGGCTGAGAATATTGCCGTCAAACTGTTGCAGAATGAGGATAAAAATCAGGAAAATCAGACACTTTTTGGGACTGACAATCAAAATCAGCAGCGCACTGGGAATGGCGCCCAGGAACGGGCCAAAGAACGGGATCACGTTGGTTACACCGACCACCAGACCCACCAGCGGTGCATAGGGCAGTTTCAAAATGGAGCAGCCGATCCAACACAGGATCCCGATAATAATGGAGTCGATGACCTTGCCGCTGATAAAACCGGAGAAAATCCGATGGACTTCTCGGCCGCCGCGCATGATAAGGTCGGCAGCTTCCTTGTGGAATACCGCATAGGTCACCTTGCAGCAGCGAGCCAAACTCTGCTCTTTCATCGCCAGCAGATAGATTGATACAATCAGACCAATGATGATATTCTTGGCAAATGTCACCACGCTCCAGATACCGTTCCAGATGCCGCCGCCCAGATTGTTGGCCACGCCAGTTGCCCAGGGAAGCACTTTATCTGTCAGGATCCCCACCGCATTGGTGTAATAATCTTTCAGCTTGTCGTTTGCCCAGGAGCCGATCTCCGGATGACTGGTCAACCAGTCGTCTGCCCAGCGGTACGCCTTGTAGTAATAGGCCCGGGCGTTCTTTGCCAGCTGAGTAATGCTCTCAACCAGTTGGGGGATCAGCATATTCATCATCAGATAGATGGCCAGAAGAATCAGTACCCAGGTCAGCAAAATAGATGCCGTGCGGAGCCAGGTGGAACTGCGTTTAATCTTTTTATCCCGCAGCTTTTTGCTCTTAGCCCACAGCTTGCAGATGATTTTTTCAAACCATTTAACGATAGGGTTCAGCAGGTAGGCCATGGCTGCGCCGTACAAAATAGGAGCCAAAATACCAGTCAGCTTTTTCCAAAGCTGCTGCAGCGTACCGCCGACACCGGTTTTATAAAATGTGTCGTAGAAAATCAGGGCGGCAACAATCGTCAGAAATGCGGTCAGACCCCATTTCCAATATCGGTTCTTTTCTTTCATGGCTTTGCCCCCTTTTCGCTATATTTGCCCTTTTTACTGATATCATACGAATATCATACGAAAATTGTTCCCGTTTTGCAAGAGTATTTTCACATTATTGCCATCATACACACTTTGTGATATAGTTAGAACACATAAAAACAATAGGCTTTATTGCAGAAAAGGTGGCAAATGTGAAAAAACTATTATTCATTGTCAATTTGAAAGCGGGGAAAACAAAATCTACTGCGCCGCTTTTTGACGCGATTGCGCGCTTTTCTCAGGCCGATTACCTGGTACGGCTATTCATCACCACAAGAAGCGGCGATGCCTGCCAGGCAGTGGCTGAATGCGGGACTGAATACGATCTGGTAGTATGTGCCGGCGGCGATGGAACGCTGAACGAGGTTATCAGCGGGTTGATGACCCTTCCCAATCGTCCCCCTGTCGGATACCTGCCCAACGGCAGTACCAACGACTTTGCCACCAGTCTCAAGCTCAGTTCTAACCCTTCCATGGCAGCTGCCGCTATTGCCAGCGGACGAGCATCCCATTTGGACGTAGGCCGCTTCAATACACGCTTTTTTGCCTATGTGGCCTCCTTTGGTGCGTTCACAAAAGCTTCGTATTCGGCGACGCAGGCGGCAAAAAATGCGCTGGGACATTTGGCATATATTTTTGAGGGGATCGGGAGTCTGGACAGCCTGCATCCCTATCGGGCAAAAATTGAAGCAGATGGAGAAGTTTTCGAGGGAAACTTTATTTTCGGAGCCGTCTGTAATTCCACTTCCCTGGGCGGATTGGTTAAATTAGACCCGGAAAAAGTACAGATGGACGATGGAAAACTGGAACTTTTACTGCTGAAAATGCCAAAATCTCCCCTGGATTTGCAGAATTTGATTACCGGATTGCTGAAAATGAAATACGATATGCCGGGGGTCATTTTCCGCCACGCCGCCCACATCAAGCTGACCACGGAGGACAATATCCCGTGGTCATTAGACGGCGAATATGCCCCCAGTTCTCCGGCGGTGGAGATCGAAAATCTGCCCGGTGCAATCACGTTGATCCGCTGAAACGCGGGAAAAACAGGAAAAGAATCCGGAAAAACAGGAAACAAAACCGGAAAAATTTCGGAAAAACAGGAAAAGGAATATTTCCTGCTGGTGTAGATAATGGAAGAAGAATCACAATCCGTGGAATGGGAGATTATTATGGAACCAAGGTTGTAAAATACAAGATTTGTGTAAAAAAGATTCTATGGTGGAATTGGTAATATGCAGAAATACCGATTTAAAATTAGATTATTACCGGTTATTGCATTTACGGCAATAGTATTATTACTGTTAAAAGCATATGGTTATACATTGGATATAGGGCACATGGAAAATGTGCCTGTATCTAGTGAAACTAAGCTGTGGGACATATTCTGTTACGTCAAGGCTCAAGCAATTCTAATCATTACAAGCTGCGCAGCACTTACAATGGGTTATTTACTTATAACCGGT
>CALCRH010000049.1 GCA_937894515.1 uncultured Clostridia bacterium
GGATCAGAAATTCTTGATGATCTCCACGACTTCGCCGCCGATGCGCTTCTGCGCTTCGTTTGTGGCTGCGCCGATGTGGGGAGTGCAGGACACAGCGGGGTGGGAGTACAGCGCCTTGTTGGCGGTGGGTTCGTCTGCCCACACGTCCAGACCGGCGGCGCGGACCTTGCCGCTGTTCAGAGCGTCCAGCAAAGCCTGCTCGTCGATGTTGGCGCCGCGGCTGGTGTTGACGATGATCACACCGTCCTTCATCTTGGCGATGGTCTCGGCGGTGATCACGGGGCCGTCCATGGCGGGGGCGTTCAGGCTGATGAAATCTGCCTTGGCGAAGATCTCGTCCAGATCCACGTACTTGCAGCCGGTGGCGGCTTCCACATCAGCGTGGCGGTGGCGGCTGTATACGATGACATCCATGCCGATAGCCTTGGCCATCACGCCCAGGTGCTGACCGATGCGGCCGAAGCCGATGATGCCCAGGGTCTTGCCCTGCAGCTCGATGCCCTTGCCGTAGGTCTTCTTCTCCCACTTGTCCTCGCGCATGGTGGCGCCGGCAATGGAGATATAGCGGCAGCAGGCGAACATATGAGCCATGGCCATCTCCGCCACGGACTGAGAGGAGGCGTTGGGGGTATTGCGGACGGTCATGCCGCATGCCTCGGCGTGCTTCACATCAATGTTGTCCACACCGACACCGCCGCGGATGATGAGCTTCAATTTGCCCTCCTTGGCCTCGTCAATGTGGTTGGCGCGGACCTTGGTCTTGCTGCGAACCACACAGGCGTCAAAATCCTTCAGGGCTTTGCCCAGCTCTTCGGGTTCATAGAACTGCTCCACTACGTCATGACCCATCTCACGGAGCTGGGCGATGGCGGATTTATCCATACCGTCAGTAATCAGAATACGCATGGTAATACTCTCCTTACATTATACAAAATGTTGTCGAATTTGGGCGGCCACACAGGGCCGCCCCTACGATTCTCAGTGCTTGGCCTCGAAGTCCTTGAGGAACTCCACCAGAGCCTCTACACCCTCCTTGGGCATGGCGTTGTAGATGCTGGCGCGCAGACCGCCAACACTCTTGTGGCCCTTGAGGTTATCGAAACCGGCGGCCTTGGAGGCGGCGACCACTTCGGCGTCCATCTCAGCGGTGGGGGTGACAAAGGGGACATTCATCAGACTGCGGTCTTCGGGAACCACAGCACCCTTGAACAGCTTGGAGCTGTCCAGGAAGTCATACAGCACCTTGGCCTTGGCCTCGTTGCGCTTTGCCATCTCTTCAAGACCGCCCATGTTCAGCAGGTACTTGAATACCTTGCCGCAGCAGTAGATGGCCCAGCAGTTGGGGGTGTTGTACATGGAGTCGTTGTCGGCATGGGTCTTGTAGCTCATGTAGACAGGAGCCTTGGGATCCAGATCCTCACGCAGCAGATCCTCGCGGACGATGACCACAGCCATACCGGCGGGCCCCACGTTCTTCTGCACGCCTGCCCAGATCAGACCGTAATCGCTGACATTGCAGGGACGGCTGAGGAACATGGAGGACTGGTCAGCCACCAGAATGTGACCCTTGGTGTTGGGCAGCTTATTCCATGTGGTACCGTTGATGGTCTCGTTCTCACAGATGTAGACATAATCGGCATCGGCGGGAATGTCCAGATCAGAGCAGTCGGGGATATAGGAGAAGTTCTTATCCTTGGAGGAGGCGGCGACGATGACCTCACCGTACTTCTTGGCCTCGGCAATGGCCTTTTTGGACCATGCACCGGTCTCGATATAGACAGCCTTGCCGTTTTTCATCAGGTTCATGGGGAGCATGGCAAACTGCACGGTGCCGCCGCCCTGAACGAACAGAACCTTGTAGTTATCGGGAATGTTCATCAGCTTGCGAAGGTCGGCCTCGGCTTCGGCGGCAATCTGCTGGAACACCTTGGAGCGGTGGCTCATTTCCATGACGCACATGCCGCTGCCGCGGTAGTTCATCATCTCATCGCGGATCTCCTCCAGAACGGGTTCCGGCATCATGGCGGGACCGGCGGAGAAGTTAAAAGAACGATCGTACTTCATAGTATTTTCCTCCTGTTATTAAATGATTGTCCATTTGTTCCCAGTTTGATATGCTATGCGTATAGTATAAGTCATCTGATTGGGATAATCAAGATAGTTATTGAAAATTTGTTAGATAAGCTAAAAAAAATTGAGGTTATTGGTCGGATTGACAGAAATGGACAAAAATGATATAACAGGTCACATGAAAGGCAAAGAGGTGAGTCGATGGAACGCATGGTAGAGAGACTGAAGCATATGAATCTCTATGCCCGCGTGCTGATTAAGTGGATCGCTGTAGGCAGTATGATCGGCGCCATCGGCGGCGTCATCGGCTCGCTGTTCCACATCGGTGTCCACTATGCCACCCTTTTGCGGCAGACACATCCGTGGATTTTATACCTGCTGCCGATAGGCGGTTTGCTGATCGTGGGAATCTATAAGTTGTGTCGGTTAGAGGGAAAGGGCACGAATGCGGTGATCGAGTCGGTGCATTTCGGCAAGGATGTGCCGATTTTGCTGGTACCGGCCATCTTTCTCTCTACGGTGATCACCCATCTTTGCGGCGGCAGTGCCGGCCGTGAAGGTGCGGCGCTGCAAATCGGCGGCGGCATCGGCTACCAGCTGGGGCGGGCGATGTTCCTGGGGGAAAAAGACCTGCCTCTGGCTACTTTATGCGGCATGGCAGGCGTGTTTTCCGCGCTGTTTGGCACTCCGTTGGCAGCAACGATATTTGCCCTGGAGGTCATCTCGGTCGGCGTACTGTATTATGCAGGACTGGTGCCCTGTATCACAGCGTCTATGGTGGCCTACCTGGTCAGCCGTGCCATGGGGGTGGAACCCACGCGCTTTACCGTGGCGATGCCGGCAGTAAATGCCTGGACCATGGTGCTGGTGGCTGTGCTGGCGATTTTGTGTGCGATAGTGAGTATCCTGTTCTGTCAGGGGCTGCACTGGGCAGACCGCTACGCGGAGAAGCTTTTGAAAAACGGCTTTTTACGTGCCGCTATCGGCGGCGGTATCATTATCGGTCTGACACTCCTGTTGGGAACAGACTATAACGGAGCCGGCATGGATCTTGTGGAACTGGCGATGGCAGGTCAGGCGAAACCCTGGGCATGGGTTTTGAAGCTGGTGTTTACGGCTATTACCATCGGCTGCGGCTTTAAAGGCGGCGAGGTGGTGCCGTCCTTCTTCATCGGGGCGACTTTTGGCTGTGTGGCGGCAAATCTTTTGAGTCTGCCGGCGGGTTTTGGTGCGGCGATCGGCTTGATCGCGGTGTTCTGCGGCGCGGTGAACTGTCCCATTGCCTCAGTGATCCTAAGCGTGGAGCTGTTTGGTGCAGAGGGAATGCTCTATTTCGCCATGGCCTGTGCCATCAGCTATCTGCTGTCCGGCTATCGCGGATTGTACAGCAGCCAGACGATTCTCTATTCCAAGCTGCGGGCGGAATTTATCAATGTGCATACCAAGTAAAATTTTCTTCGTTTGGCCCTTGACAATGGAGGGAGGGATATTGTATAATGTCTCTCGGACATTGTGTCCGGCAAACGAATTTGGTGACATAGCCAAGTGGTAAGGCAAAGGTCTGCAAAACCTTCATTCCCCGGTTCAAATCCGGGTGTCACCTCCAAAGAAAAACCCTGTAACTTAGGCGGTTACAGGGTTTCTTTTTCTGCACACTTTTTCAAAAAAGGCTATGACAATTCACTTGCATTTTTCTCCGAAATATGGCATACTAACGGCAAAGATTTTATAAGGAGGCATACGATGAGCGAAGATTTCGGCCCGAATTTTATCACATTAACCGATGAAGACGGCAAAGAGTTCACTTTAGAATATATTGATGCGCTGGAGCATAACGGCACAACATACATGGCATTCTTTCCCGCGGTTGACGAGGATGCCGATGAACAGTCCGAAGACTACGGTCTGGTCATTTTGAAATCCATTGTGGAAAACGGCGAGGAGCTGCTCTCTACCCTGGATGACGAAGCGGAACTCGATGAGGTCTATGATCTATTCATGGAACAGATCATGGATGATGAGGAAGAAAATTCTTGATGCAAATTTCTGCTTTCCCCTTTTATTTTCTTCCCATTTCTGTTACACTAAAGGCAGGTACGGTACCGTACCTGCCTTTGCGGTGCATATAAGCCTTTTTTATCCTCACATTTGGTTATAGGGGATGTCGGATCAGTATGTGGTTTGCAGGCCTCCCGACTGCCGTTTGCGGTTGGACGTTGGAAGCAATAAAGCACGCTGGAGACAACCCACCTGCTGAGTCGGTGCAGGTTATAACTTGGCTTGTATGCACCGCAATTTCTCTGCCTTTTTTGCCCAGAACTTCCAAATTGTGAACTTTCCGTTTTCCCTCTTGCGGAATGATAAAAGATTTAGTATAATAAACCGGTAATTTTATTAGAAAGGGCGCTTATGCGCCTGTTTTTTGAGAGGATTGAAAGAAATGAGTGCATCCAGAGAAAAGAAAAATCGTCAGGATCTGACCCAGCAGGAGGGTTATGTTGACGCCAAGGCACAGCGTGCCGCCGAGGAAAGACGATCCCAGCGTAAAAGCAGCATTCTGTACATCGCTGTTGCAGTTGTATTTGTTATCGTTGCTGTCATCCTGGGAATCTCCAAATCCGGTATTCTGCAGAAAAACGCCACCGCTTTGACCGTTGACGGGAAAAACTTCACCCCTGCTGAGCTGGATTATTACTATTATTCCGCTTATAGCGAGATCCGTAACTCCAATTATGCAAGCTACTTTGGTCTGGACACCAATGTTTCTCTGGACAAGCAGCCCATCAGCGATATGGCAAAGACCCTTCTGCAGATCGACTCTGCCGAGGATATCACCTGGGATGCTTACTTCAAGGACGTGGCAAAGGACAATCTGACCCAGGCTTATCGTCTATCCTGCCTGGCATTGGATAACGGCTATACTGCCGCATCTGTTCAGGATGAGCTGGATAGCACTCTGGCTTCTCTTGACAGCTATGCCGCACAAAACGGCTATTCCACCAAAGCATACCTTAAGATGATCTACGGTTCCAATATGACCGAGAACAGCTTCAAGGGTACCCTGACCATGCTCCTCCTGGCAGACGCCTATCAGCAAGATCAGATTGCGTCCTTTACCTATACCGATGCCGAGCTGGAAGCTTATTATCAGAGTGATAAGGCCTGCTTCGATTTTGCCGATTACGAGTACATCTATTTCAACGGTACCGCTGCGGCAACTACCGATGCTGACGGCAACACCGTTGAACCCACCGAGGCCGAATCTGCCGCCGCTTTGGAAGCAGCAAAGGCCGCAGCAGCCGATGCCGCTGTCCGCTATGCCGCCGGCGAATCTCTGGAAGACATCGCCGCCGATTATGCAGATATCGCCAACTATGTTCACTCTGCCGAGGCCAGCAATGCCGGCACCGATGTGACCAACTGGGTATTTGATGATGCCCGTATTGCCGGTGATACCACCACTTTGTCCGTCAATAACACCCAGTACTTTGTCCTGTTCCACAGCAGCGGCCGTCCGGAATACCACGCGGCAAACGTCCGCCATATTCTCTTTAATGCAGATACCTCTGCTTTGGATGCCGCCTCTGCCACCTATGATGCAGACGTGGCAGCTGTCTGGGAGGCAACCCGAGCCAAGGCTCAGGATGCGCTGACCCAGTGGCAGTCCGGCGCCAAGACCGCTGACAGCTTTGCCGAACTGGCCAACCAGCTGAGCGAAGACCCCGGCTCCAACACCACCGGCGGCCTGTATTCCGGTATTACCAAGGGCAGCAATTATGTGGATTCTTTCAAGAACTGGTGCTTTGAGGACGGTCGTCAGGTGGGCGATGCCGGCATCATCGAAAGTACCTATGGCTGCCACGTCATGTACCTTGACAGTTTCTCCGATATGCCCTATTGGAAAGAGCTGGTAAAGTCCGAGCTGATGAATGCGGATTATCAGGCATTGCTGGAATCTGTTGTTGCCGATGCTGTGGTAGAAGAAGGCAGCGGCATGAAGTATGTCGGCTAAATCATAAAACTGAAAAAGACCGGCGCAAGCCGGTCTTTTTTTGAAGGAGCAGCACTATGGATGAACAGTATCTTCGCACTGCTATGCTGTTGGGCCATGACGCCGTAGAAAAACTCCGCCGCTGTCATGTGGCCGTGTTCGGTCTGGGGGGTGTAGGCAGCTATGCCGCCGAAGCCCTGTGCCGTGCCGGTATCGGGGAGCTGACCCTGATCGACAGCGATACCGTCAGCCTGACCAATCTGAACCGGCAGCTCTATGCCCTGCATTCCACCGTTGGGAAGCCCAAGGCGGAGGTCGCCGCGGCCCGCTGTCTGGACATTGACCCCACCATCACCGTCCACCCCATTGTCGGTACCTATGAGGTCTCCCACCGGGAGGATTTCTTTGCCAACTACGACTATATCGTGGATGCCATTGATCTGGTCAGCTGCAAGCTGGATCTCATTGAACAGGCCCAGGCACGGGGCATTCCGATTTTATCCGCACTCGGCACAGGCAACAAGCTGGATCCCTCCCTGCTGGAGATTACGGATATTGCCAAAACCTCCGGTTGCCCGCTGGCCCGTGTCATGCGGAAAGAACTCCGCGCCCGCGGAATCCACCATCTCAAGGTCTGTTACAGTCCCGAGGAGGCCCACGAAACTACCCAGTTGGAAGCCCCGCCGCCGGGACGCCGCAGCGTTCCCGCCAGCGTCTCCTGGGTTCCCTCCGCCGCCGGTCTGCTGATGGCCGGTGCCGTGGTACAGGACTTGATTGCTGAATAAAAAAGAATGACCCGACAGGGTCATTCTTTTTATTCCTCTGTTACGCCTCTGTACAGTTCCACCAGCGCCAGAGCCAGCAGCATACCGCCCAGAATATCCGTTGCCCAGTGCACACCGGCGATCACGCGTCCCATTACCGTGACGATCAGCAGTATCACGCAGACACTTTCCGTCCACCGCCGTAGTCTTTTCTTTCCCCGCAGCAACCGCTCAAATTGCAGGGTCGCAGTTAACATAACGCAGACTGATAGTATTGTGTGGCTGGACGGATAGGACGATTTCAGGCTGTTGTCCAAAATAACGGGACGATAATTGACCGGGAATTTTTCAAATAGGATATAGCACATCCCCATCACGATATATAGGACACCAAGCCACAAAATCTCCCGATCTACCTTCCCAATATTATGACGCTTAAAAAGCTGTACTGCCCCTACCCCGGCAAAGCCAAATCCAACTGTGACAAACAGCAGACCCAGCCAATCTGTCAATGTATACCACCACAGGTGTACGCCGATCCCCTCATGCACCCAACCGTTGAACACCGCAAACCCCACAGAAGTCCTCTCCGGTCCGATAGGCTGTACATCCACTATTCTCACCAGCAGTGTAAATGCAATAAAGCACAGCAGCAGAACAGTTCCCAAAATCAAATGCTTTTTTCTTTTCATTTTCAATGCAGCTCCTTTCCCTTCACCGTTGTCGGTGGCTTGCTCCCGTTATAGCATTGATGCTCTTCAAAGGAAAGCTACTCTTCGTCACATTCAGGAAAAGCCATGATACCTTTCGTATCATGGCTTTTTCTGAATCATAAAAAACATTTTCATTAGGAATAGCAAAAACAGGAATGCTGTAACATAAGGCTGTCGGGAAAGGGCAAACAGCAGGATCGCCCCGGCGCCGGCAGCCAGTGAGATCAGTTTCCCGACCCATCGCGTCTTTTCCCGTTTCCGCAAGAGCAGCTGCACGATCCCCAATATCGGCAGCAATAGCAGCGCGGCAAAATAAGCGATCCGCGACCCGGTGCTTACGCCGGTGTATCTCCACAGGGTCACCGCCCGGATCAGCTCACCCTGCCGCTGCCCGAACAGCGGCAAAAACAATAGCCCGCCGCTTATCACATCCAAACCCGCAAAATACTGTCCGGTCCGCTTTCGCAAATTACGCCGGTTCTCTTCCTGTGCAGCCTCCAGCAGTTCATCGCTTGCCAGCAGATCGTCCAAAGAGATGTTGAAAAACTTTGCGATTGCTTTGAGTGTTTCCAGGTTGGGATATCCCCTGCCGCTCTCCCATTTGGATACAGCCGTACGGGAAACATACAGTTTCTCTGCAAGCTGCTCCTGCGTCAGTTTTTCCTGTTTCCGCAGGTGTTGTAGTTTTTTTGAAAACTCCATTGTTCTCTCACTTCATATACTTCTCCGCGCGCTGAGCCAGCTTGCGGTAGATCCGCTCCACCATCCACGGCTCGGTGGACGCCGCCAACGCTTCCTCCGGCGTGAACCACTTCACCGCGCTGTTTTCATCGGCCTTGGGCCGCAGTTCTTTGCTTTCCGCCTGTAAAAGATAGGTTACGTTCAGGTGCAGATGGCCGGAAACGTACTCCCCTTTTTTTACATGGCCATCCACCGTCAGGCTCTCCAATGAGAAAATGCCGTCCACTACCGGGTGGGTCTTCAGACCGGTTTCCTCCTCCACTTCCCGCATGGCAACAGCCAGCAGGTCGGTGTCGCAGTCGGCGTGGCCGCCGGTCCAGGACCAGCTATTATAGATGTTGTGGTAACACATCACCACTTTTGTCCGGTCAGGGCTCAGTACCCACGCCGAAGCGGTCACGTGTCCCAAGCTGTTCTCCCGGGAAAAGGCGTTGGAATAAGCTGCCAAGAAGTGAAGCATCTGCTCTTTGTCCTTTTCTTCCTGCTCACAGCTCGGCATATAGTTTTTGATTTCTTCTAAAATCGACATGGTTCTGCTCCTTTGATTCTTTCCTCTTTATTATACCTTTTTCTTCCGAAAAGTGCAATTTCTATTTGCTTTTTCTGTTATTTGCAGTAGAATAATCTCATAAAAAGTAAGAGGAGGGCGTTTGTGTATGACTTACGGCTTTATTGGTACCGGCAATATGGGCGGAGCATTGGCCACCGCTTTGGCAAAGCACGGCGAAAGCATTTTTCTGGCCAACCGTACCCGTGCGAAAGCAGAGACTTTAGCGGAAAAAATCGGCGGAATGGTGACAGATAACTCCACCATCGCCCAGACCTGCGACTATATCTTTCTTGGGGTCAAGCCGCAAATGATGGCCGAAACTTTACAGCCTTTACAGCCTGTTTTCGCCGGGCGTTCTGACCCATTCGTTCTGGTTTCCATGGCAGCAAGTTTGACCATTTCAGCCATTCGGGAAATGGCCGGCGGAGACTATCCGGTGATCCGCATTATGCCCAATACCGCCTGCGCTGTCGGAGCCGGCATGACGCTGTACTGCTGCTCAGAAAACGTTGGAATGAAGCGGCTTTCCGGGTTTTTGGATGCCATGTCGGCGTCCGGAGAACTGGAGGAATTGCCGGAGAATCTGATTGACGCGGGAAGCGCCGTGGCGGGCTGCGGCGGAGCCTTTGCGTGTCTGTTTCTGGAGGGGCTGGCAGACGGGGGCGTAGCCATCGGATTACCGCGGGAAAAAGCCCTGCGCTTTGCCCGGCAAATGTTGCTGGGAACTGGGATTTTGGCGAAGGAGACCGGACAGCACCCGGGGCAGATGAAAGACGCCATCTGCTCCCCCGGCGGCACCACCATTGCAGGAGTACGCGCGCTGGAAAGCAGGGGATTCCGCGGGGCCGCTATGGAGGCCGTGATTGCCGCCTACGACCGCACACAGGCACTGAAAAAGTAGAAATTTTTTCCAAAAAGTGAAAATACGGCAAGAATTTTGGCCAAAACGGAAAAGAAATCGGAAAAAGGAAAATCCCGCCCATCGGGCGGGATTTTGTTGCTTTCTTAACTCCAAAAAGTGGTGAGCTGACCGTAGACGATCATCAGCATGAAGAGAGGGCCAATGAATTTGATACAGAAGTGGTAGAATTTTTTGCCGCCTACCAATTCATCCTCTATCCACTTGGGAGCAAACCAACCGAGGATCAGTGCCATGATGAGGCCGGTCAAAGGCATCAGGATACCCTCAGCAATGCAGTCCCACACGTCCAGCACGTCGGGCTGGCCAAAGATGTGGAGCCACTGCATCCACTCACACTCGCCCAGACAGTCGGCGGTAGTAAAGAAGTTGCCAATCAAAGCGATAGCCGCCATAAGGAACGTGATCTTCCAGCGTTTGGGCGTCTTGCCCTTTTTCATCTGACTGTCCATGATAGCGGAGATGCCGCCCTCCATCATGCCGATGGAGGAGCTGAGCGCGGCGATGAACACCAGCACCCAGAACAGAAGCTGGAACACCTTGCCCGCCAGTCCCATGGACTGGAACACGGTGGTCATGGACACGAAGAGCAGACCGGGACCTGCGCCGGGCTCCAAGCCGAAGGAGAACACGGCGGGCATGATCGCCATACCGGCGAGGATCGCCACCAGGGAGTCACCGATCACGATAACGACGGAGTCCTTTTTCAGGTTCTCCCTCTTGCTCAGATAAGAGCCGTAGGCAATCAGGCAGGCAGAAGCCAGAGAGAGGGAGAAGAACATCTGTCCGCCGGCAAGGCTCAAGGTGTCAAAGAAGCCTTTGAAGGTGGTCATGCCGGAGAAGTTGGGCTTGAACAGGAAGGCAAGTCCCTCCCCCGCACCGGGCAGGGTACACCCGCGCACCACGATGACCACCAGCATGACGAACAGGGCGGGCATGGCGACCTTGCAGAACTTCTCGATGCCGCCGGAGACACCGCCCAGCACGATGACCACGGTGATGGCCAGAAATACCAGCATATAAATCAGCGCTTCGGTCACGTTGCCGTAAAAGCCGCCGAAAAATGCGCCGGGATCGGTGGTTGCCAGAGAGCCGCCGAAGAAGGCACCCACGGAGCCCACCAGATAGCGGGTGATATAACCGCCGAAGGTGCAGTAGAAGCACAGCAGCAGGAACGGCACCAAGGTTTGCAGCACGCCGTTAAACTTCCACTTGGGGCTGACTGTGCCATAGGCTTCGATGGCCGCCTTTTGGGTCTTGCGGCCCAGGGCGATCTCCGACAGCACCAGCGGGTATCCCACGGTGACGCACAGCACCACATACAAAAGCAGGAACGCGAAACCGCCGCCCATACCCAGCTTATAGGGGAAGGACCAGAGGTTCCCCAGTCCCACGGCAGAGCCGAGGGCCGCCATTAAAAAGCCGAAATTTGATTGGAATTGTCCTTTGTTATTCTCCATCTTTGTCCTTCCTTTCTTTGAAAATTTAGTAAAAAAGCGAGAATACAATAAAAATTATAAAGGACGGTGTCACGGTTGTCAAGGTTAATAATTTCTTTTTAAGAAAATTTTTTATTGGATTTGTATAAATAGCGAATCGTTCAATGAACAATTTACACAAATTTGGGAAGTTTGAAAAATTGCTCCGCAGGGTCACTTTTCCGCTGTCGGAAAAGTGACCAA
The DNA here is from genome assembly GCA_937894515.1 of uncultured Clostridia bacterium. Taxonomy (GTDB): domain Bacteria; phylum Bacillota; class Clostridia; order Oscillospirales; family Oscillospiraceae; genus Vescimonas. The sequence goes on from CALCRH010000049.1 coordinate 11,431, forward strand.
AAGGGCATTTAAGGGGAAAGGGATTTCGATGTCCCTTTCCCCTTAAAAATCCTCTATCCTTGAGACGACCAAAAGAAGGGGTATCGACCCCTTCTTTTGGAAATCAACCCCGTTGGGTTAGCAATTATCAAATTGCGGTCGCGCCGATAGAATCGGCGCTCCGAGGTATGGTGTGCAGAGCACACCATGGCCTTGTTTGATTTGAGGCAACAGCACAAAAGAAAAAAGAGCAGGCTATATCTGCTCCTTCTCTGCGTATTCTTCTATTTTTCGGACTAATTCACTGGGCTTCATATCAAAGGCGCTTGCTATTTTACAAATTGTTGCGAAGTTTGCCTGCTTGGTGCCGTTTTCAATCATTGTCAGGTGTGTTCTCGCTATACCCGCAAGCCCACTTAATACTTCCTGCGAAAGCCCTTTTGACTTTCGGATGCTTTTTATTGTATTTCCAACCGTTTTATCATTAAATAGCAAACACCTCACCTCTCTTCTCAAAATATTGTATGCGAAGAGAGACAATATTCAGTCTACGATGATAGACAAAATCAAAATTCTTTGCTATACTATGATTGGGCGGTAGGCCTGAAATAAAAATGGAGGTAGAAGAAAGTGAAAAGAATTATTACATTACTTTTGGCACTAGTAATAGCGTTATCCTTGTGTGCTTGTGGAGGTGGTTCTAATGCAACTGCAACCAACGAAATATTACAAGGGCATAGTTGGGGGGAAACAGGCAACGAATCACGCTCCATAGGAGATGCCAGTTCGTTCTATGGCCTAAGTGTAAAAAACGTGTATTATAAAGGCAACGATTGGGATGGCAAATTGTACAAAATTGAATACACGTTTGAGCCTACTGAAGAAAATGCTGAAAAACTCGAAAAAATCTGTAGTGAAAAACTTAATATGCCGTCAGTGGAAAAAGAATACTATGAGGAAGACTCGGGGCAGCATTGGTTCTGCCAATGGTATGATGGTTCAATTGAATATAAGTTTGTGTATTCTGATTACATTGGTCAAGACTTGTATAATTACGGCCTGCATTGTTATGATTTATATTTGAGAATCGAAAATGATGTTTATTTCTAATAGTTAAAAAAACAGGGGCGGACAAGATGTCCGCCCCTGCACGATAGAGAATATTTTTGCCTTACTTGGCAGCCTTGGCGGCCTCGCGGCCGGCGCGGAAAGCGGCCAGGTTCAGCTCCTTGACCTTGGCGGGGACGGTCTCGGCAACGACCTCTTCCCAGTCGATCTCGGGGCAGCCCAGCGCATCGCACATGGCGCCGAACAGCACCACGTTCATGCACTTGGCGTTACCCAGCTCGATAGCGATCTCGCCGGCCTTCAGCGCAATGGTCTTGAAGTTCTTCTGCATGGCTTCCAAGCAGCCGGCGGGATACTCCTCCTGACCGGCGGCGATGGTGAGGGAATTCATCTCATAGTCGTTGATAACGGCCACGCCCTCGGGCTTCAGGAACTCGGCATAACGCACGGCTTCCATCTTCTCCAGAGCCACCAGGATATCAGCCTCGCCCTTACCGAACACGGGACCGTAGACCTTCTTGCCCCAGCGCACCTGAGTGGAAACGGAACCACCGCGCTGAGCCATACCGTGGACTTCGCTCTGCTTGACATCGTAGCCGGCCTTCATGAAGCCGTTGGTCATGATCTTGGAGATCAGGATAGCGCCCTGACCGCCAACGCCGCACAGCAGCACACTCTTGACATCAGACATCTTACTTCTCCTCCTTCACGATAGCATCGAACGGGCAGGCCTGGGCGCAGACGGTGCAGCCCACGCACTGGGTCGGGTCGATATAAGCCTTGCCGTCCTTCATGGACACAGCAGCGCAGCCCACCTTCAGGCAGCTCTTGCAGCTCTTGCACTTGTCGGTATTGACCTTGCAGACTGCCGGCTCGCGCTTCACGCGCTTGATCAGCAGGCAGGGACGGCGGGTGACGATGGCGGGATGCTTGCCCTCGTTCAGCGCGGCAACAGCATTGTCAGCGGTCTCCTTCATGGCCTTCAGATCCTGAGGATCGACGGTGTAGACGGGATCATAGCCGAAGGTCTTGAAGATGGCTTCCACGCTCTGCATGGGAGCTTCATCTCCCTGCAGGGTGTAACCGGTGCCGGGGTTCTCCTGGTGACCGGTCATACCGGTGATGCGGTTATCCAGCACGCAGGGGATCATACGACCGTTGTTGTAGATGATCTCGGCAGCGCCGGTCATGCCGCTGTGGAAGAAGGTGGAGTCACCGACAACGCCGAAGACGACCTTATCGGTCACACCTTCCTGCTGGAAGGACTTGCTGATACCCATACCGGCGGAGAAACCGCCGCCCATGCAGATGCAGACGTCCATGCAGTTCAGCGGAGGTGCCACGCCCAGGGTGTAGCAGCCGATATCGCCGGTGACGACATAGTTCTTGTTCTTGCTGAGAGTGTAGAAGAAACCGCGGTGCGGGCAGCCGGGACACAGAGCGGGAGGACGCTTTGCCAGAGGCTGATCGGGCACGATGTACTTGGCCTTCTCGCCAAAGATGCGCTCACGCACCAGTTGGGTGTTCAGCTCGTACATATTGCCGATGAGCTCCTTGCCCACGCACTCGATGCCGGCGGCCTTCATCTGATCTTCCATGAACGGCTCCAGCTCTTCGATGACGTACAGCTTCTCCACCTTGGAGGCGAAGTCCTTGATGAGCTTCATGGGCAGGGGGAAGGTCAGACCCAGCTTCAGGAAAGAGGTACCCTCGGGGAACACTTCCTTGGCATAGTTGTAGGAGATACCGGCGGTGACGACACCGATCTTGCCGTCGCCCAGCTCCATCTTGTTCAGGCCGTTTTCAAGAGCGGTGGTGCAGCCGTACTCAGCCAGCTTGACCAAGCGCTCCTCGACCAGAGGATGGTTGGCAAATGCGTTGGCGGGGGTGCAGACGAACTTGCGGGTGTTGCGGGCATAGGCGGGAGCCACGTGCTCCACGCGCTCACCGAACTCCACCAGACCCTTGGAGTGGTTCACACGGGTGGTGGTGCGGAACAGCACGGGGGTGTCGAACTGCTCGGACACGTCGCAGGCCAGAGCCACGAAGTCCTTGCACTCCTGAGGATCGCTGGGCTCGACCATGGCGATCTTGGCGGCACGGGCATAGTGACGGTTATCCTGCTCGTTCTGAGAGCTGTGGCAGGAGGGGTCGTCAGCGGTGACGACGATGTAAGCGCCGTTCACGCCCATATAGCCGGCGGTGAACAGGGGGTCAGCGGCCACGTTCAAGCCCACCATCTTCATGGTGCAGATACTGCGGCTGCCTGCCACGGAGGCACCGTAGGCGACTTCCGTAGCGACCTTTTCGTTGGGAGCCCACTCGCAGTACAGGGAGTCCTTATACTGGGGCAGTTCCTCCAGGATCTCGGTGCTGGGCGTGCCGGGGTAAGCGGAAGCGACCTTGATACCGGCTTCATAGACGCCACGCGCGATGGCCTCGTTACCGGACATCAAATGTTTCATGATGAATTCCACCTTTCCTAAAAAATATATTTGCAAACAATTTGGATAAACGGGTCATGCGGGCGACCGCAAGGGTCGCCCCTACGAAAAACGGGGATCAATAGATGCTGGCTTCCTGCTCGCCGTGGAGGACACGGAGGGCACCTTCGGCCAGGGAGCGCATCTCCTCTTCGCCGGGCAGACGGACGATGGGTGCCAGCTTGCCTACATAGGAGGTGATGTCGCTGCAGAACTTCTCGTCATAGGCCATGCCGGCGGTGTAGACGATGGCGTCCACATCAAAGTGCAGCACGGCAGCCATGGCACCGATGTCCTTGCTGAGCTGATACACCAGAGCGTTATAGGCTTCCACGAACTTGGGGTCGCCCTCTTCCACCTTGGCACAGATGACGCGGAAGTCGGTGGTACCCACGTAGGAGAGCATACCGCTGCGGCTGCCCAGTGCCTTTTTCACCTCGGCCTTGGTCTTGCCGGAGTAGCAGAAGTCGATGATCTGGTTGACGGGCAGGCTGCCACCGCGGTCCAGACCCATGGAACCCTCGTCCTTAACGTTGAACACGTCCACCACACGGCCGTGGTCGTGGGCAGCAACGCTGACACCGCCGCCCAGGTGGCAGACGATGAGCTTGGCATCCTCATACTTCTTGCCAATCTTTTCTGCGGCCTTACGACCGGTGGCTTTCTGGTTCAGGGCATGGAACAGGCTCAGGCGCTTGAAGGCGGCGTTGCCAGAATAATGAGCCACATCGGTCATCTCATCCACGCAGACGGGATCGACAAAAAAGGCGGGAATGCCCACCATGTCGCCGATCTTCTTGGCCAGGTACGCACCCAGGTTGGAGGGATGCTCACCATAGGGGGCATTCTCCACGTCCGCCATCACCTTGTCGTTGACGGCGTAGGTGCCGCTGGGAATGGCGCGATACAGGCCGCCGCGGCCGCAGACAGCATCAAAGTCCTTGAGCTGATAACCGGCCTCGGCAACGGCCTTGAGGATGGTCTCCTTACGGAAATCCGCCTGATCAATGACCTTGTCAAAGGGCTCCAGCTCTTCGGCAGAGTGGTCGATACCCAGCTTGAAAAGCTGCTGATCTTCTTCAAAAACCGCGATCTTGGTGCTGGTGGCACCGGGGTTGATTACCAATACTTTCATAGGCAATTCCTTTCTATCGAAATTTCACCGAATTACTTAATGAACTACCCTATATTAAATCATTATGCACTTGGTTTGTCAATGATGATTTCGCCTGTTTTCGACCTTTTGGCGAAAGGTACAAAAAAAGCAGCATTTGGCTGACGTATCAGCCAAATACCACTTTCGTTTTCATTTTAAGCCTCGGAGATAGACCGCGCCAAGCGCTTTGCCCCGGGCGGCAACATCGAACTGATTCTCATAAATGCGCCACTCGAAAATCATGCCGCGGTGGATCGTAACCAACTGCTCCACCACCGCTTCGGTGTCATGGAACGCAGCGATGCTCCCCTCCTGCTTACACAGCTCCACCAGCTCTTTCAAAAGGCGGTAGTACACACGGTTTTCCCCCAGCTTCAATACGCCCTGTTCAGGATATTTCAGAGCATGAATAAAGGCCTTATAGACCACAGGATCCGCCACGCTGACGGTAAGGGAACGGCCGATGAAGTCCAGCAGCTTTTCATAACCGCTGTGGGTGGTATCGGCGAGATAATCAGGCTCCAGCTCGGCATAGGCGGCATCCACATGGTCCGTGACCTGAATGGCCAGCTCGTCCTTGCTCTTGAAATAGTGGTAGATATTCCCCACAGAGCAGCCCGCCGCCTGGGCGATCTCCTCCACGGAGACATTCTCAAAGCCCTCCCGGTCAAACAGATCCAGTGCTGTGCTCTGAATGCGGCTGCGCATCTCCAGCGCCTGCATCTTCCGTTGTGTCAGTTTTTCAGCCATAGCACCCTCACATCACGCTTTATTACTGGATACTATATCGCTTTGAAGTGTAAAAGTCAAGGCTGAATACTGTCCAGAATCTGCCCGATAGGACCGTCAATGGTCAGATCGGCGCCCAAATCACTTCTGGTTTCTCCCTTGTTGATGACCACCAGTTTGTGACCCCGATAGTAGCGCACCAGACCTGCCGCCGGATAGACCGCCAAGGAGGTACCGCCGATGATCAGCATGTCGGCACCTGCAATGTAGTTCACCGCCTTTTCCAATGTGTCACCATCCAGTCCCTCTTCGTACAGCACCACATCGGGTTTGATGGCACCGCCGCAGGTACATTTGGGAACGCCGGTGCTGCCGGTCACCGCGTCCACGCCGTGGAATTTGCCGCATTTTTCGCAATAGTTCCGCAGCACACTGCCGTGGAGCTCCAGTACCTCGCGGCTGCCCGCTTTCTGGTGCAGGCCGTCAATATTCTGGGTGATGACCGCTTTCAGCTTGCCCGCCTTTTCCCACTGGGCCAGCTTTCGGTGGGCAGCATTGGGTTTGGCGTCCAGCGCCAGCATCCTGGCCCGGTAAAAGTCAAAAAACTCTGCCTTGTGTTCCACATAGAAGGTATGGCTCAGCATATACTCCGGCGGATAAGCAAACTTCTGATGATACAGGCCGTCCACACTGCGGAAATCGGGAATGCCGCTCTCCGTGGAGACGCCGGCGCCGCCGAAGAACACGATGTTATCGGAGGAGGATACCAGGTCACGGAGCTGCTCAATTTTTTTATCCATGGTTGCTGTCCTTTCCAAATCGGGCGACCGCAAGGGTCGCCCCTACAAATTTTTTCGGGTCGCCGGGGACGCCGATCCCTACGATGCGGGCGACCGCAAGGGTCGCCTACATGGGAAACGGACGGATGTGGGCATCCGCCCCTACTCACACTTTCACGTAGGGCGTTTCCACCTTGACCACGGCAAAGTAAGTATTGCCCTCCATGCCGTGAATCAGCTTTTTGATGCGATTCTCCACCTCATTGTGCGGAAGTTTTTCATCATGGGGAACCACAGCATCGAAGATCAGATTGGTGTGGGTGGGACCGGGCACCACACGAAAATCGTGAATGGTGATGCGCTCATCAATGGTTTTCACCAGCTCCGCCACCTGATTTCGCAGTTCGCCGGTGAGGCCGTCATCATTGGTGACAATGGGATCCATGTGAATGGTGGCCATGCAGCCCAGTTCCTTGGCAAGGGCCACCTCCGCCGTGTCAATGACATCGTGGAGTTCCAGAATATTCTCATGGGCGGGAACCTCGGCGTGGAGGGTGATCATCACTCTGCCCGGGCCGTAGTCGTGGACCACCAGATCGTGGATACCGCAGATGGGTTTATGGGCCATAACGATGCGCTCGATATCTTTGACGAACGCCTCCTCAGGAGCCTGACCCAGCAAAGGATCCAAGGTCTCCTTGCCCGCCTTGATACCGGCGATGAGGATCAGAATCGCCACGATGAGGCCCACATAGCCGTCAATTTGTAAATTGGTGAACTTTGCCACCAGCATGGCTACCAGTACGGCACTGGTGGAGATGGCATCGCTGCGGCTGTCGGCAGCGGTTGCCAGCATGGCGGCGGAGTTGATCTTCTTGCCCACAGAGGCATTATACAAGCTCATATACAGCTTGACTGCCACGGACACCGCCAAGATGACGATGGCGAGAATACTGAAATCCACGGCAGCAGGGTGCAGGATCTTTTCAAAACTGCTCTTGCCCAGTTCCACGCCCATCAGCAAAATCAGCGCCGCCACCACCAGGCCGGACACGTATTCCATGCGGCCGTGACCAAAGGGGTGGTCGGGATCGGGCTTCTTGCCCGCCAGGCGGAAACCTAGCAGGGTAATAACAGAAGAACCGGCATCAGACAGGTTGTTGAAGGCATCTGCCGTGACGGCAATGGAGCCGGAGATCAATCCGGCAAAGAATTTGCCGGCAAACAGCAGCAGGTTCAATCCGATACCCACCAGTCCGCACAGAGAGCCGTAGGCACGGCGGACGGCGGGATCACCTACGTTGTCACGATCACGGATAAACCATTTGGATAATAAAGCAATCATGTTGTATGTACCTCTTTTCCGGGATAAAACCACCGTTTGGTGAACAGATAACAGATGGGGATGAGATAGAGAAGCGCCGCATAGAGCGTGGCGTTGGCTGCCGCGCCCAGCATGGCAAGGGGAATGCTGTTGGCGATGCTCCACGGAATCAGAGCGGCGGTAACGATGCCGCTGTTCTCCAGATCCATGGCCAATTCCCCCCGGGTGGCGCCGCGCTTTTCATAGGTGTCACGGAGCATGGCAGCGCCCATCATCACGGCGATGGACTGGTTGCAGAATACCGCAGCTGCCGCTGTGGAAGTCAGCAGGGCTGCCGGAAACAGTCCGGCACGATCCGCCACCCGCTCCAGGCCCTTCTGCACCGCATCAAAGACGCGGAGGCCGCCTAACAGCCCGCCTAACAGCCCGGTAGTCATGACCAGTACGGAACACTCCAGCATGGAGGTAATACCGCCGCCGGAAAGGATCTCCTGCAGCGCACCCGCCGGGGCTTTATAGCCACGCAGGGTGGTAAGCAGTACATCGGCAAAGGGCATATGCTGACACAGCACGGATTCGGTAAAGGCTACCACGATGCCTACCAGCATGGCCCAGCGGATATTTACCTTGAACAGGGGCAAAACCAGCATGATGGCCGCCGGGATCACCACCCAAAGGGTCAGGGAAAAGGTATCGTGCAGGTCTGCCAGCAGCGCGCTGTCCATCACATGAAGAGGATGCCGCCAGGAGAGGATACCGAAAAACAGCAGGCTCAATGCCGTGGGCAGCAGGCCGGTCTTGTGCATCATTTTCAGGTTGTCGTACTGGCGGGTCTCTGTCACCGCCGCTACCAGCAGGGCACTGGAGGAAGCCGGAGAACAGCGATCGCCGAAAAAAGCGCCGGCCAGTATCGTTCCTGCCGCGGCCGGAATGCTTACGCCGCCGCTGCGTCCCAGCGCCATCAAAATCACGCCGGCCGTTCCCACCACGCCGAAGGACGTACCCAGGGCGTAGGACAGCAGGCAGGTCAACAGAAAGACCACCAGGATGAAGAGATGGGGACGGATCACCTGTACGCCGTAGTAGATGAACCAGGCAATGGTGCCGCTGCTGCGCCACAGGCCGGTGGTACAGCCGATGAGCAGAAAGAACACCAGCAGGGGAAGCAGTTTCTTGCCCTCGCTCCAGGCATAGCGCCACAATTCTTTCATGGTCAGGCCGCGGCATAGGCCCAGTATGGCAAACAGCACAATGCCCAGCCACAGCGCCCAGATCCCGGACCAGCCCAGTATCACGCACACCACCATGGCCGCCAGAAACACGGCAAAGCACAAGACTGTACTCATAATGCCTCCTTGATGGTCAGCTTCATCTGACAGCACAGGCGGTCCAGATCCTCATCGGTGGCGGCAGGGAGACGCAGTCTGCCGCCGCATCGTTTGCACACCAGATCCACCGCACTGCGCTGGACCTGGATGCTGTATTCTTTTGAGCCGCAGGTACAGGCAATGCCGTCACGGGCCGCGATGTCCTTCAGCTCGGACAGCACCTCGTACATAATAACGTTATCGGTAAAGGCGGCATCTTCGCCGCTTTTTTCCTTTTCCGCCCGGATGGCCAGCTCCTCCATCTGCGAGCGCACCTCGTTTTCCTCCCCCACATAGCAGCAGAGCTGGCGGGTCTCGGGACAGGCAAGTCCGATCCCCCGGCCATTCAGCACCGCATCCGCGGAGATCTCCGCCTGATGGGTCCTGCCGCACAGACCGCAGGGTACCCAGAGACGGAATTTACTGCCGTCTGTCTGGACCTCCAGGCTCTCCCCACCGCAGTCACACTCGATACGGACTGCCGCCGCAGACAGGGCAAATTTGGTGCGGCTTGCCATCACGGCCTTGCCGCACTTGGGACAGATATAGCCAAAGCTGCGGATTTCTTCCATGAGATCATGCTCCTTTGTTGAAAGATCGGATATTCAGCAAATATTATACGCCTTTCTTTTGGGCATTTCCACCCTTTTGTTGGGAAAATCATCTTGCATAATCACCGGTTTTCGATATAATGAAAGCACCATACCGAAAGGAGGTTTTCAAACTTGAAAAAAACCTTTCTCTATACCCTGCGGCAGAGCTTGCCTATCTTTATCAGCTTCATACCGGTGGGGCTTGCCTACGGCGTTTTGATGCAGAATGCAGGCTACAACGTGTTGTGGGTGGGGCTGATCAGCCTGCTGGTAGACGCCGGGTCTCTGCAGTTCCTGATGGTCTCCTTCCTCACCAGCTCCGTGCCGCTTTTGACCGTGGCGGTAATGGCGCTTCTCATCAACAGCCGCCACATCTTCTACGGTCTGCCCTTTATCGAAAAATTCCGCACCTTCGGACCCTGGCGGCATTTCCTCACCTACTATCTCTCTGATGAGACCTTCTCCCTCCACTGTGCCCGGCAGGGACATGAGGCTCAGGAGGACATCAATGAAAAGTGGGCCTATATCTTCACCACGGTACAGGTGGTAGGTTATTGGCTGCTCCTGAGTATGCTGGGTACCTGGATCGGCGGTCTGATCCCCGTGGACATGACCGGCGTGGACTTCGCCATGACGGCACTTTTCACCGTGATTCTGGTGGATCAGCTCCGGGGGGCAAAAAACCGTCTGCCGGCTTTGGTGGCCTTTGTTTCGGCGGTACTGTGTCTGGCCGTCATCGGGGCGCAGAACTTTATTCTGCCCTCGCTGGCAGTTACCGTGGCGGCGCTGGTGCTGCTGCGCGGCGTCATGGAACCCGGGGAAAAGGAGGCGATTTAAATGGGCGTCAACATTACGCGAACCCTTCTGGTCGTAGGTATCTGCGCCTTTTGTACCGTGTTGGAACGGGCGCTGCCCTTCCTCATCTTTCGGGGCCGTGAGGTGCCAAAGGTCATTCGCTATCTGGGGCGGGTACTGCCCATGGCTATTATGGCGACTCTGGTGATCTTCTGTATCAAGGATATCAGCTTTACCACGGCAGGCGGCTGGGCACCCTATGTAATCGCCACCGCCTTTACTGCGGCACTGCACTGGTTTTTGAAAAACGCCCTGCTGTCCATTGCCGGCGGCACCATCTGCTACATGCTGTTGATCCAGCTGGTGTTTGTCTGATCTTTTCATAAAAAATCACCTCTTGGGAACACTACCCAAGAGGTGATTTTCTTTGCGTACGATCCAATTAAACCAACCGGTCCACATACTCTCCTATGCTGCCGTTGGCGGTAAGCAGGAGGGCGAGGGACCTTTGGGCGGCCGATTTGATGAGATCGACCCGGACTCGTTCTGCGGACGCAGCACCTGGGAACAGGCGGAGTCCGAATTGCAGCACAGAGTCTTTCGCCATGCGCTGGAGAAGGGCGGACTGCACAATGGGGATATCGACCTGGTGCTGGGTGGCGACCTGATGAATCAGTGTATCGGCACCACCTTTGCTCTGCGGGATGAAAATATCCCCTACTACGGCATCTACGGAGCATGTTCCACCATGGGGGAGGGGCTAAGTCTCGGCGCCCTGTTGATTTCCGGCGGACAGGTGTCTGCGGCGGCGGTAATGACCTCGTCCCATTTCTGTACCGCTGAGCGGCAATACCGCAATCCCCTACCCTACGGCTCTCAGCGTACCCCGACTGCACAATGGACGGCCACCGCCGCCGGATGCTGCATTCTGGGCAGGCAGGAGAACATGCCCCGCATTACCCATGTCTGTCCCGGCCGGATCCGGGACTATGGCATCACGGATACCAATAATATGGGCGCCGCTATGGCACCGGCCGCTATTGACACACTCTGCGCCATTTTTGCCGACACCCATACGCTGCCTGCGGATTACGACATGATCTTTACCGGCGATCTGGGTGAGCTGGGACATGACATTGTGGTGGATCTGCTGGGCAAACAGGGCTACGATCTGCGTCAGAATTACCACGACTGCGGGCTGCTGCTCTATGACCGCAGGGGGCAGGATATGCATGCCGGCGGCAGCGGAGCCGGCTGCTGCTCCTCCGTACTGTGTGCCTGGGTTCTGCCGCAGCTGCGCCATGGCATTTGGAAACGCGTTCTTTTTGCCCCTACGGGAGCGCTGCTCTCGCCCACATCCAGTTTTCAGGGGGAGAGTATTCCCGGCATCTGCCATGGGATCATTTTGGAGGGAGCCGCATATGAGTAATGTTTTTCTCGACTATGTATCCTGTTTTCTCTGCAGCGGCGTTCTGTGCGCCATCGGACAACTGCTGATCGACCTGACTCAACTCACCCCCGCCCGTATTCTGACCGGTTATGTGGTGGCGGGTGTGGTGCTGCAGGCCATCGGCGTCTATCAGCCCATCGTGGACTGGGCGGGCTGCGGCGCTACCGTCCCCCTGACCGGCTTCGGCTACTCCCTGGCCAAAGGCGTGGAAAAAGCTGTGGCGGAAAAGGGGCTTTTGGGCGTACTGACCGGAGGACTCTCCGCCACTGCCGGCGGCATTGCCGCGGCAGTTGTATTCGCTCTGATTGCCGCAGCGCTGTGCAGGCCCAAGGAAAAACGCTGAAAACTTGACTTTTCCGGCATCCTGCGATAAGCTGAAAAAAACAGGCCGATATGGAATCGGCCTGCTGCGGAACAGGCAGAGAGGAGGCGCTTATCGTGCAGGAAAAATTTGCCGTGACCGGTATGACCTGCAGTGCGTGCAGTGCCCATGTGGAAAAGGCCGTTGGCAAGCTGCCCGGCGTCAATAGCTGCGGCGTCAATCTGCTGCTGGGCAGTATGGTCGTAGATTATGAGGAAAGCGCCCTGACCTCCCAGCAGATCATTGCCGCTGTGGTGGAAGCCGGGTACGGTGCCGAACCGGCGGCGGAACTTCACCGCAGCAAATCCCAAACAGCGCAGAAGCAGTATCTCCGCGCTGTCAGACGGCGGCTCCTGTGGTCTGTTCTGTGTCTGCTCCCCCTGTTTTACCTGAGCATGGGCCACATGATCGGGCTGCCCCTGCCCACAGCGCTGGTAATCCATTTCAAACTGTCGGCACTGTTACAGCTGGCGTTCTGCGTTCCCATTCTGTTCCTCAACCGGAACTACTTTACGGTGGGCTTTTCCCGATTGTTCCGAGGCAGTCCCAACATGGACTCGCTGGTGGCGCTGGGTGCTTCCGCCGGACTGGTTTACAGTCTGGTCGAGCTGGTTTTCCTGCTCACCGGCCGCGTAAACGGTATGCCTGCCCTCTATTTTGAATCGGCAGGCATGATCCTGGCGCTGGTAACGGTGGGCAAGTATCTGGAACAGCGCAGTCGGGGGAAAACCACAGACGCCATCTCCTCTTTGCTGGCTCTTGCGCCGGAAAGCGCCGTGGTGCGCCGTGGAGAACGGGAAGAGACGGTTCCCGTGGGCGAAGTGCAGCCCGGCGACATCGTGATTTTACGCGCCGGCGCCAAAGTCCCGGTGGACGGCGTGGTACTCAGCGGCAGCGCCGCCATAGATGAATCCGCCCTCACCGGTGAGAGCCTGCCGGCAGAAAAGGAAGTCGGCGCAGCAGTCAGCTCTGCCACCGTGGTGCAAAGCGGCTATCTGGAAATTCAGGCAAAGCGGGTGGGCAATGACACCACCTTGTCCCAAATCGTCCGGCTGATGGAGGAAGCGGCATCGTCTAAGGCGCCGATCTCCCGCTTGGCAGACCAAATTGCCGGTGTTTTTGTACCTATCGTCATGGGCATTGCTCTTATGGCCGCCCTGTTATGGGCATTCATCGGCGGAGAAACTCTCCGCTTCTGCCTGAGCATCGGCATCGCGGTGCTGGTGATCTCCTGCCCCTGTGCGTTGGGACTGGCTACCCCGGTGGCTATCATGGTGGGTACGGGAAAAGCCGCCGAACAGGGGATCCTGATCAAGTCCGCCGCATCACTGGAGCTTTTGGGCAAGGTGGATACGGTGGTACTGGACAAAACCGGCACCGTCACCGAGGGAAAGCCCCGGGTGGTCCGCTGTATCTGCCTTGGCGATGTGACCGAGGAGGAGCTGCTGTGTGTGGCCGCCTCCGTGGAACAGCCCAGCCAGCATCCCTTGAGTCTGGCCATCACGCAGGAGGCGGAGAAGCGGAATATCCCCTTGTGTTCCGTGACAGATTTTTTCCTGATCCCCGGCGGCGGTGTCAGCGCTGTATTGAACGGCAGGACGATTCTCGGCGGCAACCGGCGGCTGATGACGGCACACAGCGTGGACATCGCTCCGCTGGAAACCTTTGCCGCAGAGCTGGCCGAAAAAGGACAGACTACCCTTTACTTTGCAGATAACAACGTCCTGCTGGGTATGATCGCCATTGCCGATACCGTCAAGTCCGACAGCTGTGCAGCCATTGCCGCATTGCAAGACACCGGACACCGGGTGGTTCTGCTGACCGGCGACAGCTTGTCCACGGTAAACGCCATTGCCGCGCAGGTGGGCATCAAGGAGGTCATTGCCCAGGTATTGCCCCAGGAGAAAGCGCAGGTCATACAAAGGCTGCAGGAAAAAGGACATCTGGTGGCCATGGTGGGAGACGGTATCAACGATGCTCCCGCGCTGGTACGCGCTGACGTAGGGTTGGCCATCGGGGCAGGCACGGATATCGCCATCGAATCCGCCGATGTGGTGCTGATGGGCAGCCGCTTGCAGGACATCGTATCGGCAACAGATCTATCCGGGGCTGTCCTGCGAAACATCCGGCAGAACCTGTTCTGGGCCTTTTTCTACAACGCCATCGGCATTCCCATCGCCGCCGGATTGCTGTATCCCGCCTTTGGTTTTTTGCTCAATCCCATGGTGGGTGCGGCGTGTATGTCATTGAGCAGCTTCTGCGTGGTATCCAACGCCCTGCGGCTGCGGCTGTGGAAACCGAAAAAAGATATAAACCATCAAATTGTGATACAGGAGGAAAAAAACATGACGAAAACCGTAAGCATTGAGGGTATGATGTGTATGCACTGCGCGGCCCATGTGGAAAAAGCGCTGAACGCTCTGCCCGGTGTAACCGCCACGGTGGACCTGGACGGCAAGCTGGCCACCGTCATCGGTGAGGTCAGCGATGAGGCTCTCAGAAAGGCTGTCGCCGATGCCGGCTATGAAGTAACCGCCATAAATTCATAAAAAAATCGCACCCACACGGGTGCGTTTTTTTCAGCTTGTCAAAAAAGCCTCCGGCTTTTTTGACAAGCTGAAAAAGCACAGCATTTTGCATTCTGCAAAATGCGAAAAACGGCTGATTTCAGCCGTTTTTTGTGCTACTATTTCATTCGAGGCGGGCTTTTGCCCCCTCGAGCTCCCCCGCTACTCTATCATTCGTAAGCTTCCGCTTTTTGCTTCAAGTTTTTTGACAGTCTGAAAAAATCGCACCCACACGGGTGCGATTTTTTTGTTTATACCGTTTTGCGAATTGCATCTACATCGGCCCTGATACCTTTGATGAGCGCGATGGTGTCGATGGAGTAGGCCATGCCGTCAAAACCACGGCGAAAACCATTCTTTACCGCTTCCGGTGTACCGCCGAAAAACAGGCAGAATTTGCCGGCGTCATGACAGGCTTTGACAATACGGTCTACTGCCGCGGTGAAATCCGGGTGGTCAAACCGGCCGGGCAGTCCCATGGAGATAGACAGATCGAAAGGCCCCACGAAAATCCCGTCCACACCGTCCAGCGCCGCAATGGTCTCGATGTCGTGCAGTGCACCCACCGTTTCGCACTGGGGAATCAGCAGGGTCTCGGCGTTGAGCCGTGTCATCAGTTCCGGCACGGTCTCGGCGGTATCAAATCCCCAGCCGTCTTTCCGCGTGGGGCAGAAGCCCCGATCTCCCATAGGGGCATATTTGGCGTAGCTGATGAGTTTTTTCACATCGTCCACCGACTGCACGTTGGGGACGATCACTCCCTTTGCGCCTATGTCCAGCAGTTTCAGTACCGCCGGACGGCTGATTTCCCGCACACGGGCCAACGGGCACAGGCCGCTGACTTCAGCGGCACGCACCAGTTCCATCGTGGTCTCCGCTTCCATAGGGGAATGCTCGTTATCCAGAACCACAAAGTCCAGTCCGGTGCGGCCCAGGCACTCCACTACCGTGGCGCTGCCGCTTCCCACAAACATACCGATGGGCTTTTCCCCTGCCAGAAGTTTCTCTTTCAAGCTGTTTTGCATGAAAATCAATCCTCTTTTCTCTTTCTTCCGCGCCATAGCAGCCATATCACAACGGCGGCCGCCGCAGCTGCGGCGGCGATGCCACCCCACAGGGCAGGGCTTGGCCTGGCCGTTTTTGTGATCTCCGTTGCCTCTACGGTTTCCTCCTCTAAATCAGCAGCGGTCACCGCATCCGGCAAATCGGTCCGGGTGGCGGCTGCCTCCTCTTCCCGGCTGTTTTCCGGCTCCTGTACCGGCGGTGGTTCCGGCTGTTCTTCGGCAATCGTCTCTTCCGCCGGCTGTTCCTCCGGCGGAAGCGCGGTGAGCTCACTGTTGGGCCGCATAGAACGATACGGCGCTTCCAATGTGTGGTCAGAAGAAATTGCCGACAGGGACAGGCCGAAATATTGGTGAATGAACCCGCTGTCTGTATCGTCCCAGGTCACGTCAATATAGTACCAGTTTCCGTCCAGACAGGCCGCATTCCACGCGTGATTGCCTGTACCATTGCTGTTCGTGGCCGTACCCACCAGGGTCCAAGCCTCCATACCCGCCTGCTGCAGGAGATACTGATAGGCCTTGGCATATCCCACACAGCCGGCGGCACCGTTGATCAGGGCGCCGTAGGCCGTCATATTGTCTGTGGTACCATAGGAATAGCGGACCTTCTGTGCCAGGTAATCGTGGAGATACAGGGCTTTGTCATACTGGCTCCGGGCCGTGGCGGGAATAGCGGCGATAGCCGCCTGCGCCTCGCTTTCCAGTGCAGAACGGCAGCGGGATATTTCCCGGCTGTTATAGCAGGGCATCAACGCCAGCACCGTATCGCCCCAGGTCAAACTGTCCAGATAGTACATCCTCTCGCCGTCTTTGACTCCAAACCAGCTATACTGCGGATAGTCCGCAGCAAAAATGGTCATGGCCATCTGGGCATCCGCTTCGGTGATTTGCCGGCTTGCGTCCAGATCTATCCGGGTCTCGCCGGTGGCCACGTCCTCCGCCAGCAGGTCATATAAATATTTCTGGTTGTCCGTTAGGTACCAGTAGCCATAGCCGTGGTCAACGGCAAAGACTGTCGCCGTCAGCAACAGCAGCAAAAGGGGCAGCAGCACAGCCGCAAGCCATTTTTTCACCGGTCTCACTTCCCATCTCCGCGGTGGTGTATTTACCGGCATTATATACTCTCCGCAATTTGGAATCAACCGTTCTTGTGCTTTTGTCAAAAAATCCCACCCGGGACGGGTGGGATTTTTTGCGTATTCTTACCAGTCAATATCGTCATATGCCGTATTCGGCACGCCCTGTGCATTGAGATTCTGCACCATCTTGTCCAACGTACCGCGCCACATATCCTTGAACCAGTCGGTATCGCCGAACCACTTTACGATGGTGGGGCTGATGGCGTAGTAGGTATGGATAAAGGCTCTGCCGTACCAGGTCTTTGCCAGAGTCTCATCGCGGAAACGGCGCAGCGTCCAGACCTCGGGGCAGTCGTAGGAGCCGTACACACAGGT
>CALCRH010000050.1 GCA_937894515.1 uncultured Clostridia bacterium
AAATGTTTATTGCCTCTCGGGGATACACGCTTAATTGATGTTGTATTACAAGACATCATTAAAATCGGTGGAAAACACATAACAATTGTCTGTTCTAACGAAGAAACAATCGCCACTTTCAAAGAAGCACTCCTAACCGACACAGCAACCGAAGAAAAATTAAGAAAAGAAGGATATCGTACATATTTCTTAAATGATTGCACAATAGTTCATGAAGCAGGTGGAGTGGTAATACATGCTCATCCTTTCCGTGAGAGAGATTATATATCTGAAATAAGATTATTTCCTGAATTTTATAAGGCAGTGTGTAACGATAATTTCGTCTTTATGTTTGGAACTGGAATTTCTGCCGCACTTACAGGTAAACGCTTTAGTTGGTATCAGTGGATAGTGGATGGAATTGCTTTATTAAAGGATGATTCATTAGCCGAACAATTGAAGTCGGAAATTGATGCGGACTCATCCGCAGATAGTATGATAGAAGTGGTGGGAAAAGTTCTATCAGCCATAAAAGCAGATGGTTCTTATTCTGCGTGGATGCAACAGAGTTTTGAAACCGCTGGCATCAGAAAAACCTCCTTAGCAGAAACTCTTCGAAAGCTAACAATTTTCAATGACGTTTTTGCTACAACCAACTATGATCTACTGCTTGAACAGGCGACAGGTTTAAATTCTTTATCTTACGAACAGCCGGATCAAGCGTTTGCCATGCTTCAGTCCGGTCAGTCGAACGCTGTACTCCATATCCACGGTATCTACGACTCCGTTCACGGAATTGACAATATTGTAGCTGACAAAGAACAGTATGACGCTGTTCTAAATGATAAAGGAGCTCAGTTTATTGGAAGCAACTCAGCCATGTTATCGAAGCCAGACGAAAGGAATTACAAAGACCCGAAATATATATTGAATTTGAAAGTTTGGCAAATAGGATTATGGAGAGTAAAAGACTCGCTAAAAACCATAAAGGCGATTTGAACGAAAGATTGTAATATCTGATATAAAAGAAATAGAAACTGTTTTAATGTCGTCTATTCTCTCTGCGATTGTCGTATTATAATTTGATAAATAAGCATAATGTCGATTTGGCATATTGACAAATCGCAAAAAATGTGATATAATCAATTGAACAATGCTGTGGGAAGTATGTTAAACAATGAATTATCTTGATGTAAGAGAAATATCTGAAAATTGGAATATTCCTGAACGCAAGGTTACGGCACTATGTCGCGATGGCAGAATTATCGGTGCGAAGAAGTCGGGGAAGTCTTGGCTGATTCCTGACGATGCCGTGATGCCCCTTGATGGTCGCACCAAAGAGGCAGCCGAAGAAAAAGCCGACTGTCTCTCCAAGCAGACAACGGTGGGCTACACTGCTGTCGGAGCCAGAGCCCGTGCCTTTGACAAGTTCAGACAGACCTACGGAAAAGAGCCGCAGAATGTAGCTTTTACACCGTACCGCATCTGTCCTATCGGAGCACACTCCGACCATAACCTAGGCAAGATCACCGGTTTTGCCATCGACAAGGGCATCTATATTGCCTACGGTCCGAAAATGAACGGTGTCATTGAGATCAAGTCATTGCAGTTTCCCAAAAGAGCGCAATGGCACGTTGCCGAAGTGCCCCAGACCAAAGAAAACGATTGGGCTGACCATTTGAGAGGTGCAACTATCGCTCTGAACGCCCGTTATCCACTCCGTGTAGGGCTTTGCGCTGTCATTGACGGAGAACTGCCCATCGGTGGGCTATCGTCATCTGCGGCAGTTATCATTACATTCCTTTCTGCACTTGCAAGTCTGAACAACATCAACCTCACCCCGACAGAAATGATAACCATTTCCAAAGAAGCCGAGAACAGATATGTCGGTGTGTCCTGCGGAAAGCTCGACCAGTCCTGCGAGGTATATTGCCGCAAAGAACAGCTTCTCTATCTCGATACCAAGGATGATACCTATGAATTGATAAAAACTCCTGAGAGTATGAAACCATACGAGATTGCTATCTTCTTCTCCGGGCTGGAACGTTCCCTTGCTTCCTCAAAATTCAATATGCGTGTGGATGAAGCTCGTTCTGCTGCCTATTCCTTGATGGCTTTAGCCGGGATGGATTATGGCAAGTTTGAGGAAACGAATCTCCGTGATGTACCCTATGAGGTTTATCTGAAATACAAAGACAAGCTACCCGTGAACTTTGCGAAACGTGCTGAGCATTGGTACACGGAGTTTCAGCGTGTCGAAGCCGGTGCGGAAGCATGGCGTAGGGGCGACATTGAAGAATTTGGTCGGCTCTCCTTTGAAAGCGGAAGATCCTCTATCGAAAACTGGGAGACAGGTTCTCCGGAACTTATAAAGCTCTATGAGATCATGACGCATACCAAAGGCATCTACGGCGGTCGCTTCTCCGGTGCTGGATTCAAAGGTTGCTGCATGGCACTCATTGACCCTGCCTACGAAAAAGAAATACTGGAACAGGTGGAGAGAGAATATCTCGAAGCATTCCCGAATCTGAAAGGAAAATATTCCGCTCATATCTGTCATACAGCGGACGGTGTTAGATTATGAAATGCCTGATTTTGGCTGCCGGTTATGCCACAAGGCTTTATCCTTTGACGGAGAATTTTCCGAAGCCTCTTTTGGATGTGGGCGGAAAGCCGATCATTGACTGGTTGATTGATGATTTGTGTTCTGCTGACGTGATAGATGAGTATGTGGTGATTTCCAATCACAAGTTTGCTCATTGTTTTGAAGAGTGGGCAAAGAATAAAAACTATAAGGTGACTGTCGTTGACGATGGTACCAGTACCAATGAAACCAGGCTCGGTGCGGTTTGTGATATTCAGTACGCTGTTGAAAAACTTGGCATTGATGATGATATGATGGTACTTGCCGGTGACAATGTACTGGATTTTTCTCTGACAAAGTTCCTTGCTTATGCCATTGAAAAGAAATCGTCCTGTGTTATGCGGTACTTTGAGTCCAAGAAAGAAACTCTCGTGAAACGTGGTGTTTTGGAGTTGGAAGGAGATCTTGTTATCGGTATGGAAGAAAAGCCGCAACATCCGAAAACCCAGTGGTGCTGTCCTCCGTTTTATTTTTATACAAAAGCCGACAGCAAGAAACTGAAAGAAGCCATTGATGACGGTTGCGGTGTTGATGCTCCGGGTTCGTTTATTGCCTGGCTTGCGGAAAAGTCTCCGGTTTATGCCATGGAAATGCCCGGAAGCCGATATGATGTGGGAAATCTTGAGAGTTATACCAAAATAAAAAACGAATACAAGGGCGTACATGCGTATTGATACCTATTGTTAACGTCTGCTGAAAAAGACTAATAGAGAATTTCCATCCCTTTATGTGAACTGATTTATAGGATTATCGGGCTATGAAGATGAAATACCGTTTGTGCCATCGTTGATGGTAGAATTCACTTAAACGCTTGAATTCAGTCAAACGAGTATTATAATTAGGTAAGGTATAGATTATGAGAAAAACGGACACAGATAAAGATGTCAATAACATGATAGTGTGGGTGTTTAGACTTGCCCAAACAAGATGGAAAAAGACATCCGAGCAATGTGCCAGAATTTTTGAAAATAATGATTTGTATACAATCATTTCCAACGGCTACGATTATTTGCATTTGATGAGCTATGAGTCCGTTGTTACGGAACTGGAAGAAATACTTGCAGAAAGAGGCGTTGAAATATATGACCGAACTTAAAGACGAGATGATTTTGTATCATGGGAGTTATACGATAGTTCAGGAAAAAGTATGTAGAGGAAAATGCACATCTAAACGTGTTTAATGTTCTCACACATACATTATCGCAGGATCTTTTAAATCAGGAATCCGACAGCGGTTTGACGCTTACGAATAAAAATGAAGATGGTGCTTGATGCTTGTTTTTGAGGAGACATTATTTAACTTTTAACTTCAAAACATTGATAAATAAAGTTAAAAGTGATATAATAGCACCATAAAGTAATAATCGGAGGTGTTGCTTGTGAATATTCAGGAACTCAAGGACAAAATATCCGAATTGCCGAGTGGCGGTATCACAATTAAAAAGATCAAGAACAAAGATAGCGGTGTTATCTATGAATACCATGTATATCAGTGGAGAGAAAAAGGGAAGCAAAAATCACGATACCTGCATGAAGATGAATTGGACAAATTATCAGCTTTGATAGAGGAACGCAAAAGACTTGAAAAAGAACTTGCTGATGCAGAGAAGAACACGGCACCGAAGAATGAAGGCTTTTTTACGGAAGTTAAGACAGGAGAGCCTCTGAGGAAAACACTTAAAAGCGTTTTGAAGTACAAAAAGCGAGAGATTATTAAGCAACTTGAAGCGTTTGTATTTGGGAACGAATATAATCGGGTTTTTATTCTCTATGGTCTCAGGCGCACCGGTAAGACAACAATGATGAAACAGGTTATCGCGGGAATGAATGAAGAACAGTATTCTAAGGTTGCTTTTATTCAAATCAGTCCATCCAATGACTTGGGACAGTTAAATCAGGATTTACAGAAGCTTGAAAAAAACGACTATCGTTATGTCTTTATTGATGAAATAACATTGATGGATGATTTCATCGAAGGTGCGGCAATGCTCTCTGATATCTATGCTGCTTCCGGAATGAAAATTATTTTGTCCGGAACGGATTCTCTTGGCTTTTGGATTTCCAAATCAAATCAGCTCTACGACAGATGTCATCTTCTTCATTCTACATTCATCCCTTACCGTGAATTTGAAAAAGTCCTCGGTGTAAAAGGTATTGATGCGTATATTCAGTTCGGCGGAACGATGAGTATGAGTGGAACCCACTATAACGTATTTGCCGAGAAAGCAGGGACTGATGAATATATTGACAGTGCCATTGCCCATAATATTCAGCATTCCTTGAAATGCTACCAGGATGAAGGGCATTTCCGTCATCTGCATTCTCTTTACGAGAATGGAGAACTGACCGGTGCCATCAACAGAGTCGTGGAAGATATGAACCATCGATTTACGGTTCAGGTGTTGACGAGAGAATTTAAATCAGGAGATTTAGCACTTTCGGCAAGAAATCTCCGTAAAGACAATAATGTTCTTGACCTCATAGATCGGGATGCGGTAACGGCTCGTTTGAAAGAAATACTTGAAATCAAAAATAAATCAGAACAGACAGTCAAAATCGACAAGATCCACGAGACAGAAATTAAAGAATACCTTACGGCGCTGGATTTAATTAAAGATATTCGTATTGCTGACATCGAAAACTATGGGAAATATGAATTGCGGACTGCGTTTGTGCAAGCAGGCATTCGCTATTCTCAAGCAAAATCTTTGATTGATGTGCTGATGCGTGATGGAGTTTTTTCTTTACTTTCATTCAGCGAAAGAAAAGATGTTACCGAGAGAATACTGAATGAAATAAAAGGCAGAATGCTGGAAGATATTGTCCTGATTGAAACGGCTATGGCAAATCCCGATAAAGAAGTATTTAAGCTTCAGTTTGCCGATGGAGAATACGATATGGTCGTGTTTGATAGCGAAAACGGTGGATGCAGTATTTATGAAATCAAGTACAGTATGACTGTTGATCCAAATCAATATAGGCATCTGGCAAATAGGGAAAAATCCGAGAAAACAGCATTCCGTTATGGTGATATTGAAGGTAAGTATGTACTCTATCGTGGTGAAACTCACGACGAGGACGGCATTAAATATGTTAATGTGGAAGAATACTTGAGTGCATTAGACGATTGAGAAAATTGTGACGATGATGGGGATGTAAAAATAGATGTACAAATTTTAGGAAATAGAGGAGTGAAATTGTCTTCGGTTGATGTATAGTGAAAAGAGGAGTTTTTTTTGAAGGGAATAATACTTGCAGGAGGAGCGGGAACAAGGCTCTATCCATTAACGATGGTGACAAGCAAACAGCTGTTGCCTGTATATGACAAACCTATGATTTATTACCCGCTCAGTACTCTGATGCTTGCGGGAATAAGGGAAATTCTGATTATTTCAACTCCGGGTGATACTCCGCGATTTGAATCACTGTTGGGTGACGGTTCGCAGTTCGGAATATCGTTGAAGTATAAGGTACAACCATCTCCGGACGGGCTTGCACAGGCTTTTATTCTGGGTGAAGAGTTTATCGGTGACGATGCCTGTGCTATGGTGCTTGGTGATAACATCTTCTATGGCAATGGTTTCAGTAAAGCTCTGAAAGAAGCCGTTAGGGATGCTGAAGAAAATAAGAGAGCAACTGTGTTCGGTTATTATGTGACTGATCCTGAGCGGTTCGGTGTTGTTGAATTTGATAAGAACTGGAAGGCAATTTCCATTGAGGAGAAACCTGCAAAGCCGAAGTCCAACTATGCTGTTACCGGTCTCTATTTTTACCCTGCAGGTGTCAGTGCAAAAGCAAAAGCGGTTAAGCCTTCTGCTCGCGGAGAACTTGAAATAACTACATTAAACGAAATGTATCTGCATGAGGAACTGCTGGATGTGCAGTTGCTCGGGCGTGGTTATGCATGGCTTGATACCGGTACATTTGCCAGTCTTGCCAGAGCAACCGCCTTTGTGGAGATGATTGAGAATCGACAGGGTATTACAATATCGGCTCCGGAAGAGATCTCATACATAAACGGATGGACAAGCAATGAACACCTGTTGAATGCCGCTGAACGTTATGGAAAATCTCCATATGGTCAATATTTGAAAAAAGTTGCTGAAGACGAAATTAAACACTGAGGTATAGGGAAATGAAAAAGACTGTTCTTGTAACGGGCGGTGCCGGATTTATCGGCTCCAATTTTGTATATTTGCTTTTGGAAGAAAGACCTGAATGGAAAGTTGTCTGTGTTGATGCGCTGACTTATGCTGCAAACATTCATACTCTTAATTCGGCTATGCGGAATCCGAATTTTGTATTTTACAAAGAGGACATCAGAAACAGAGACGGAATTTTTGCAGTTTTTGAGAAAGAAAAACCGGACATTGTTGTAAATTTTGCGGCAGAAAGTCATGTTGACCGTTCTATTGAGAACCCCGGTATCTTTCTTGAAACCAATATCCTTGGAACGCAGGTAATGATGGATGCTTGCAGAAAGTATGGAGTGGAAAGATTCCATCAGGTAGGAACGGATGAAGTGTATGGAGATCTTCCATTGGATCGCCCGGATTTATTTTTCCATGAGGATACCCCGATTCATACATCCAGTCCGTACAGTACATCCAAAGCATCGGCAGATCTTTTAGCTATGGCTTATCACAGAACATATGGACTTCCGGTGACGGTATCTCGCTGCTCCAACAATTATGGTCCGTACCAGTTCCCGGAAAAGTTGATTCCTTTGATGATAAATAATGCTAC
>CALCRH010000051.1 GCA_937894515.1 uncultured Clostridia bacterium
CTTGAACCAGTAGAGCACACCGCCACCGCCGACAGCAAGGAGCAATACGAAAGCGATGATACCCTTGTTGGAAGAAGACTCTTTCTCAACGGGTTCGGCGTCAGGCTTTGTTTCATCGACTTCTTTTTCGGATTCCGGTTCTTTCCCGGCACATTCGCTCATGTTCTGAGCGCAGACAGGACAGGTCGTTTCCACGTCTCCTGCGACGCATTTATCCGTGCAGGTGCATTTTACCGGGACGGTACTGTCGCCATCGGCAAGCAGAGCGTACAGATCGGCTTCGTCCACCATATTCAGAAAATAGACATTCTCGGTTTCTCCGCTGCGGTCGATCACGATATAAAAATAATTACCGTTCTTCGTCTGAACGGTAATAAACTGCTTGTTCTGAACCTCGTCCGTATAGGAACCCTCCACCTGATAAATGTCATCAATCAAAGAGAGATTTCCATCCGGGGTAAGTTCCGGGGTGAGTTCTTCGGCAGTTCCAAACAGAAGCCCGAAAAGGCCGCTTAAATCTTCCGCATTGAAATCAAAAGGAACTGCGTTTTCATCCCATGTGGCGGAATCCTTGTTCAGAGTGACATTCTCGTTGGAGATCGTGAGCGTGTCGATTGCGTCCGGGATTTCCGTGTTGCCCGTTTCATCCGAGGCATAGTAGCCGCCGTCTGCGGCAAGCGCCGAAACAGAAAAGGCTGCCATGCAGCACATGACAGCCATAACGAGCGCAAACAGCCGGATTTTAGATTTCTTCATGTTCGTCCTCCATTCTTTCAGAATCGTTCGGCTCGTCAGCAAGCGGATTCTTTTTCAGCGTCTTCAAAAACTCCGACAGCTTATCCGGGGTAAGACCGAATGCGCGAACCGCGCTGACGATATCCGCATTTTCAATCGACATGATTTCCTCGTCGATTGCCTTAATACGGGCTTCATAGCTGACGATCTTACCGGAAAGCTTTTGCCGTTCAGCCTGAAGCCGCTCAATTTTAGGGTTCATTTTGATACCTCCGATCAAGGAGACGGCAGTCTCCCGTATGATAAGAAATGTGCCTGCCAGTAGCTTGTATTGAGACTGGCGTACTGGATTGGATCTCCGCAATGGATCATCATGCCATTGCCTACATAGATACCGACATGAGAAGCGCCGGTCGTGTCATAAGTGCCCTGGAAGAACACCAGATCGCCGGGACGGACATTCGCCGAGGAAACACGGGTACAGATTCCTCTCAGCCCGTCAGCACCGAGCCTACCGAAATCCCAACCGACGCCGCAGTTGTTGCAGACATAGGACACAAAACCGGAGCAGTCAAAGGAGGTTGCAGGACTGCTGCCGCCCCAGACATAGGGGAAGCCAAGATACTTTTCCGCTTCTGTAATCATCTTTGCAAACTGCTCGTCTTCCAAAGCTTCGGGCGGAATCTCATACTTTTCATATTCGGTGTTGTAGTATTTTCCGACATAACCGGAATCGGCAAACAGATCAGGACGGTTGCCCAGGGTTCCCATATACATGGCGTAAATGGATAGCTGTTCTTCGCCCATGATATATACCGGAACATGAGACAGATTGAAGTTTTCAAGCGACACGTTACAGATATAGTAGGTATACGGAACCTGAACTGTATAGGTGTAAGGCTCACTGCTTTGTTCACCGGTTTCGGGATCGACAACAATTCTGGTTCCCGTGCGGCGCTCCGAACGATACCGTGTTTCGGTGGTTACGGTTTCCGTGAGTATATACTGCTTTTCAAACAGCATTTCCAAGGTTCCGCCGACCTCATCAACCGTCCATTCGCCACCCTGCAAAGCAGTAATGGCAGAAATCAGGACATACGGATCGTGCTCGATTTCATCCAGATCATAGTGGTATTCATCATAATCATGGGTGCTTTCGTAGGTGTCCAGATATTCTTGCAGTTCGGCTTCCATACCGCAATACGCCGCTTCTGCCGCCAGCATATCGCTGTCCTCCAAAGGATAAGTTCCCATCACTGTACCGGAACCTCCTTGCAGGAGCAGGGTGAACGAAGACAACACCTGCATAAGAATGACCAGTGCCGCCGCAATACCGCCGACGATCAAAATCGGCTTTTTGTGCTTGGCAACGAACTCGCCGGTCTTTTTACTGGCTTCTGCCGCTTTTTCAGCAGCTTTTGATACGGTTTCCGATGCTTTAATGGTATCGGATGTGCCTTTTCCGGCTTTTGCTGCGGCATATTCCTTTTTGATTGCCTGCTTCTGCTGCCAACGGGAATAGGGATTGCTATGAAGCTCCGGGTTCGTACTTTTGGAATCCTGATACAGTGCGTTCAGATTTGCACGGTCTGCTTTGGCCTCCATACGGTCGGCCTTGCGGTATGGTCGCAGCCGGGCGGAACGGTGTAC
>CALCRH010000052.1 GCA_937894515.1 uncultured Clostridia bacterium
GGGATAAACGCTGAAGGCATCTAAGCGTGAAGCCCCCCTCAAGATGAGATATCCCATTCGAAAGAAGTAAGACCCCTTGAAGACGACAAGGTGATAGGCCGGAGGTGGAAGTGCAGCAATGTACGTAGCTGACCGGTACTAATAGGTCGAGGAGCTTGTTCAATAGCACATTGAGTGCTTTGAAGTGCAACATCGGTTCACTAAGTTTGATATGCAATTTTGAAGGTTCAGAAACATGCCTTCGTTGGCTCGGTGGTACAGTTGGTTAGTACGTCGGCCTGTCACGCCGAAGGTCACGGGTTCGAGCCCCGTCCGAGTCGCTGGTTCCGCTCTGAAAAGAGCGGAACTTTTTTTGTCCATTTCCTGCCAAGGGAAGCTGCCGCTGCTCCGGCGTGCGCCGTGTTTCTTCATATAAATAAAGGTCTGCGTCATATCTTTGGCACAGACCTTTTGTTGTTCGGGATCAGGATCACTCTCCGGCCGAGAAGGGGCCATGGGGGCAGAAGCGGGTTTCGAGGCTGCCGTCCTCCGAAAGGACGAAGAGGCGGACGCCGCGGTTTTCGTTGTCGCCGTAGGCGTAGTAGCCGGCGCTTCCGGCGTAGCAGAGACGGATGCCGCACCAGTCGGCCTCGAAGTTGTTGTCGTGATTGTGGCCGCAGCAGAAGGCGCGGATGTCGCCGCGGTCGACCATGCAGCTCAGGAGACCGTTGTTCAGGTAGCTGAGCGCCAGGTGCTCGGAGGTGCAGCCGACGGTGCCGCAGAAATCCGGGTGGTCGATCGGGATCTGATGCTCGTAGAGCGGGATGTGCTCGAGGAGGATGCCCGGCACCTTGCCGCCGTTCTCCGCCTCCAGCCGTCGGGAGCCCTCGTAGTACCACATCAGCTGGTCGAAGTGGGCGCAGTCCCAGCCGTTCGGCCAGGCGTAGCGCGCAAGCTCCGGGCGGGGACGGTTGCCGGAATCGAGGCCCCAGACCGCGTAGGCGACGCAGTCCGAGTCATGCCTGAGAATCGGCAGGCAGAAATTCGTGGTGCCGGAAAGCCCGGGTACGCGCGCGGCGACGCAATGCGGATAGGACTCGTAGATCGCGGCCTTTTCCGCGTCGTCGAAGGGCAGATCGTGGTCGTGGTTGCCGAAAACGTGGGCCCAGGGAAGATTCCGTTCGTGTACCGGCGCCATCACTTTGGTCAGAAATGCGTGCAGGATATCCTCGGACAGGTTGCAACACTGGTCACCGCCCACGAAAACGAAATCCGGCTTGGTATGTTCGAGCAGCGCTTCCAACCCCTCGGTCATTTTGGGGTTGAATTCGGGCATGCCGTGGAAATCCGACACCATCAGGATGCGGAACCGACCGTTTTCGTCAAAGCGAAGCGGTTTCCGTCCCGCCGGATAGCGGTCAAAAACAGATTGATTCGTTGCCATTCGATGTACCTCCCTACGCGGAAACACTGAATTTTTACGTATATAATCATACCGCAAAGCCCCGATAAAATCAAGGGAAAAACCACTTTTCACCGGTGCTTTCTTGACAAAAGAAGACTTGCCCTTTATAATAAGGTATAAAATTATTTCTGTCAAAAGAAAGTGAAACTGCCCTATGAGTGACATCATTACCCCGAAAACGCTGTCCGGCTTTATGGAACTGCTGCCGGCAGAGCAATTACAGTTTGAAAAGATCAAATCGGTGTTGGAGGACACTTACCGTCTGTACGGATTCGTGCCGCTGGACACCCCCGTGCTGGAGGCCTCCGAGATCCTGTTGGCCAAGGCGGGCGGTGAAACCGAAAAACAGATCTACCGTTTTGAAAAAGGCGATACCGACCTGACGATGCGTTTTGATCTGACGGTACCGCTGGCCAAATACGTGGCCATGCACGCCGGCGAACTGGCATTTCCCTTCCGCCGCTACCAGATCGGCAAAGTCTATCGCGGGGAGCGTGCCCAGCGCGGCCGTTTCCGCGAATTCTATCAGGCGGATATCGACATCATCGGCGACGGTTCCCTGTCCTTATCCAACGACGCCGAGATCCCCGCGCTGATCGACACCATCTTTACCAAATTGGGGCTGGACGATTTTACGATCCGTCTCAACAACCGCAAAGTCCTGAACGGCTTTTACGGGATGTTGGGACTCTCCGACCGTGCCGGTGACATCATGCGCACCGTGGACAAACTGGATAAGATGGGGGAAGAAAAAGTCGTTGCCGAACTGAAAGAATACGGCATCACGGACGAGCAGTGCCGTGATATCCTCGGCTTTATGGCCATCGGCGGCACCAACGAAGAAGTATTGGACGCTCTGGCCGCCCGCAAAGGCAGTAACGAGACCTACGATGCCGGTGTGAACGAACTGACCGAGGTCATCCGTCTGATCGGTACCTTCGGCGTGCCCGCCGCACACTACCGCATCGATCTGTCCATTGCCCGTGGTCTGGACTACTACACGGGGACCGTGTACGAGACCACCATGAACAAACACCCCGAGATCGGTTCCATCTGTTCAGGCGGCCGTTACGACAACCTGGCCAGCTATTACACCAAACGTTCGCTGCCCGGGGTCGGCATTTCCATCGGTCTGACCCGTCTGTTCTTCATTCTGTCGGATAAACAGTATATCACGCCCGG
>CALCRH010000053.1 GCA_937894515.1 uncultured Clostridia bacterium
TTTTCGTAAACATAGAACTTTTCAGTCTTGCTTTGAAACAGATAGTAATTCTTTTTCGTCTCAACAACATATCCTGCGTATTGGTTATTATTAGAATTATATTCTAAATTGACATTTGAAATAGTTAAACCTACTGCGAACAATCCCAATGCAATGAAGAAAGTTTTCTTGTTGAATCTTACAAATAGAAATGCTAAATATGCTACTGTAATTAGAATCGAGATTACTAAATTGTTTCTTGAAAAATACAGGCCAATAACTAATGATAAAGTTGTACAAAATAAACTCATTAGTTACTTAATCGTACATAATCTTTAATTTTCTCAAAAGTTGCGTTACCAATTCCGGTAACTTTCTTAAGATCCTCAATACAATCAAATCTTCCGTTTGCAGTTCGATGAGTCGTCGGACGCTGTCACGAATAGCGACAAGTCCCTTTACACGACTTTCACCCGTTGCGGAAAGCTCCATCGGACGCATGATACTATTTTCACGGTAGAAGATTCGGTCATCTACGATTGTAAAGGAGAAATTGCGAACAGACGGATCTGCGGGAATGGTATCGTCTTCGGTAATGTCGGGATCGTCCGCTTCGTATTCCATAATAGAACCGTTTATATTCTGAATGGCACCACGAAGCAGGTCTTCCAAGCTCTGGTCTTCATACGGAACACACGCCGTTTCCGGTCCGAACTGACCGCTTACTTCTTTCATCTCACCGAGGATCATATCCGGGTTGTCGATGAAATACTGATTCATCACAAGTCCGTTTTCGTCCTTGCCGAGATGTACCCAATCCGGCTCAATGTCCAAAAGTCCGTCACGCTTCTGCAAGAACAGAATATCCGATGTGACCTCCGTTCCTGCCGCCGCTTTGAAGGTGTCATTCGGTAAACGGATGGCTCCTATCAAATCAGCTCTCTGTGCGATATATTTGCGGACGGCGGGATTCGCCTTGTCCATCGTTCCTTTGGAAGTGATGAATGCGACAATGCCGCCAGGTCTTACTTTGTCGAGAGTGCGGGCAAAGAAATAATCATGAATAAGGAAGTTATTTTTGTCATAGCGTTTATCGGGAATCTTGTAGTTTCCGAACGGAACATTGCCGATAGCAACATCAAAGAAATTGTCGGGAAGTTCTGTTTTCTCAAATCCCTGTACCGCAACGCTTGTGCTTTGATATAGCTGCTGTGCGATTCTGCCGGAAATACTGTCAAGCTCCACGCCGAACATCTGAGAGTTTTTCATACTGTCCGGCACAAGTCCGATGAAATTACCGACACCGCAGGACGGTTCCAACAGATTGCCGCTTCTGAATCCCATATTTTCAAGTGCCTGATACATCGCCTTTATAACAACAGGCGGTGTATAGAAAGCGGTCAGCGAGGATTCTCTTGCAGATGCGTATTCTTCTTCGGTCAGCAGGTTTTTCAGTTCTTCATAATGCGGGTTGTCTTCTTCAAAGAATTGCGGTAAGCCACCCCAACCGACATAATCTGAAAGAATGTCCTGTTCCAAATCGTTTGCCAAACGATGCTCGTCTTCTAATTTCTTGATCAGCTCTATGGCGTGGATATTATGATAAAATCGTTCTGTCGGCGTTCCTTCTCCAACATGGTCATTTTGGATATGGAAATTCTTGCGTTCATCGGAATGAATTTCGGGATAGATGACATTGGGTACGATTTTTCCGTTTCTTGTCGGAGGCGGCGGAGCGATTGAGATTTCGGGAATGTTTGTTTCTGCCTTTTCTTTCAGCAGATCTTCCGTAATCTCCGTCCCGATTTTTCGGGTAATATTCTTCCCGTCCTGTTCTTCGGCAACCGCAACACGGCATCCCGCCTGAACAAGCTTTTCAACATAACTGTCCAATACATGAAACGGGACGCCGCACATCGGGACTTGCTTATCAAGACCGATATTGCGATGGGTAAGAATAAGATCGAGTGCGCCTGCCGCCGTTTCTGCATCGTCACCGAATACCTCATAAAAGTCTCCGACACGGTAAAAGAGAATGTGATCCGGGTATTCCGCCTTCAGCTCGCTATAATCAAGCCAAAGAGGATTTAACCGATTGTCCCGGACTTTAATACCGTATTTTTCAGCCTGTTCGGTAAAATCCGAAAGCAAGTTATCCGACAGTCCGAGAACCGTTCCGTCATCCTCAAAGACAAACGCTTCATTGACAAGAAAAGCGTAAAACTCTTTTCCGTGCCATTCGTTGTCGTTATCTTTTGCAACAAGTCCGTTGCCGTCATAGCTGAGAACAACATCGTCGATTTTCAGTTTGGAAAGCACGGCGTACAGAACGTCGATTTCATCCTTTGGTCTGTTTCCCGGAAAAACTCTGTATCCGTCCGCACCGAATTCTGCCTCATAAGCATCGCTTTCTCTCTGTGCCTCAAGGTCGGTTGTAAGCGAATAAAGCTTTTCATAAATAGCACTGACCGTTTTCGTATCCATACCGATATAGTCCGGTTTTACACTGTAATCGGAATCGGCAAGGAAAAAGTCCGGTGTTTTGACCGTTGAATACTCCACATCTGCCATATCGCTTATGGAATCCATGAAGGCATCAAAAGCTTTCGGATCGTCCGGCGAACTGTCTTCCAGCGTATTTTCATAAGCGTCGATAAAGTTTCGGAAATCAAGTCGGCTGATAACATACTCGCCGCCCTGTGAAGAATCGGGATTGTAGTACATCCATCTGACCTGTTTTTCGTCGGTGTCGATATATACATGATCGACCGTATTATCCGATAAATGCTCCGTTTCAACGGTCGGGTTTATAATCACTTGTCTGTCGCCAACTTCTACGGTTTCGTTCCTTTGTATTTTCAATCGGTCATTGAGTGGGTTTTCACTGATACGGCGGTAAAAGGTTTCCTTGTCCATAAATTCATGGAACAGAGTACCGTCATCCAGTTCAACCGTATCTTCAAGAGAATCGACGACATATTCCCGGTCGCCAATATACACCTCGGTTCCGAGATGAATATCATAATCGTTTTGCAAGCCATTGTTTGGCTCTTGTGGAACCGTCTTTTCCTCTGCCGTTTCGTTTTCTGCTTTCGGGGATGTCGTTTCTTTCGCTCTGTACGGTGTACCGGGGAAAAGATCATATTCGCCGTCGGCATACCTTCTGACCGTTTCAAGGTTTTCTTTGTCGCTTAAATAGTGTCGGTCATCCGGCGTTTCCGCTTCAAAGGCAGAAATCATAATATTGCGGATTTCTGCAAAACGGTCGGCATCCTCCATCTGCGGAATGATCTCTTTGGTGTGGTCATCCACAAATGTGCCTTGATACGGCTTCGGAACATCGTCCGGCTTGTCGATGAAGAAATGCTGAATACAGCGGGCTACCTGCTTCTTTTCATAAGTGTCGAGATATGCTTTTTCTTTGTCATTCAGGAAGCGGTCTGCCTTTATGAGCTGCTCTATCCGTTTTGCGACCTGCGACCATTTGAGCATTTCGCCCTGCCGGAAACCCTCCAGACCTCCGCCGATGCGAAGTCCTTTCCCGTCATGTTCGGTGTTGTATCTGTGTCCTCCGCTCCCGCCGATTCCGTATCGTTCGGACATAAACTTTGCCCGTTTGCCGGCATCCTTTTCATTCAAAAAGAATGAGTAGATACCGAGCTTTGTTTCGTTCAGATAGTTCTTGTCCCCGATGAAGTATTCATCTACCTTATCTTGCGACACATAATAGGCGGGCGGAAGAACATTTCCTGCCGGATAGGTCTTCGGTTCCTTCAGATAACTGCGGGTAAGCATTTCCACATATTCGGGTGAAAAGTTGTATTTGAAACGAGGCGGATATTCGGAGATACGCCCGATGTTCGCCCTGATTTCCTCAAGCAGTTCTGTCTTTCTGTGTGGGTGTCGGAGCATACCCCTGTAAAAGTCCTTTTGCGATGGAAAACCTCCGGCGTGTCCGGTAAGCATAAGATACTCGTCGGGGATGTTTTCAAAATAATCCCAATGAAGGGATGTGATCTTATCTGCCACATGGTCATCCCATACATCTGCTGCTTTTTCCGCTTCTGAAGATGAGATATACTGTCCGCTTTCAATGAGTTCACGGATACGGGCTTCGATGGTTTCCCATTCATAATGGACTTTGGATGCAGATTCGGCAACAGAGTTTCCTTCGGCAATATCCACACCGCTTTCATTCCAGACTGCGGCATATTTTTTACCGTTCACCTCAAAGCCGATACAGTCGCTTTCATACTCTTCAAGAAGAAATACAATGTTTTCTGCTTCTGTTCCCGGACGGAGGTAATAACCATAGATTCTTGCCGTGCTGTTCGGCGTTGCACTGCCGAGCCGCAGAAGATTATCCAGTACCTCCGCCGAAGCAATCCCGGCTTCCTGCTTTACGGATTGTGTTTCTTTTTCAGCAGGTGCGTTTTCAAAAATACTGATCTGCGATGCTGTTTTCGGCACATCAAGATAGTTCCTGTCTTCAATGAGAGCTTCTATCAGTTCACGGGTGGTATTCCACGAAAAGAAGCTTTCCGCTGTTCTTGTGAGATAATTGCCGTCATAGATGGTCAAGCCGTCTCTTGTTGCGTGGTATCCGATATGCTCCGTGCTGTTCGGCTTGAACATTTCAGCGAACAGTCCTTCTTTGTAAAGTCCACGGACATATTCGTTTTTTCGGTCTTCACTTGTTTCTGACGATAAGAAAGACACGATGTTTTCCTTACTTTCAGCAAGGTAATCACCGTGTCTTAACGCCTGTATGAGAACATCCGGCATACAGCCGGGGAGTTCTGTTTTCAGTTCAGGATCAGTTCGTTCAGTACCGTTTCCTCCGCCGAACTGCGGATCGAGTTCATCATCTGTACCCACTTCATCTGATCCGTCGCTTTCAGCGTTTCGGTCACTCCCTCTTTCTCCGCCATCTGCTTCGTGAGGCGTTCCATCATCTCTGTCGCTTCCCGGTCGATCTGTTCCAGATGCTCGTTCAGCTTGCCCTCGATCATCATCGTTGTGAACATCGGGCGTTTGTTCTCTCGGAGGTAGCGGAACCTCATCATTCCGTACTTCCCGATTTTCGGACTCTCCGGTGCTTCCATATCCGGGATTTGAATCTCTCCCACCTGCCTGTAATTCAGTTCCATGTTCAATTCTCCTTTCAGAATTATATTTTTCGCCTATATTATCGTCGATTTTCTTTTCTTTTTCAAATGTGCGATTTTGGGCTTCATCCCGTGCAGCTTCTTTTACGGCTTCTCCGATTTCAAGAAGGATCGTTCTTGAAATATCACTGGATGCTTCTCCGATCACACTGAGTGTCTGCTTGTTCAAATGCCGGATGCTGTTTTCAAAAACATCTTCCGTAAAAATCTTTGATGTATCATAGCCGCAACGCTTCCATACCATATATGTCACGCTGTTGACGACAAGATTGGTCACTTCGTTTTTGACATTTTCATCGTCAAAGATGCCCGGAGATAGTGCTTCGATATGATCGAAATAATCGGTCAGATTATCCTTGACGACATGATCGGATAACTCCAAAAGCGCAACCTCGGTGTATTCCGTTCTCGTCAGCTCTCCAAAGTGATTTTCCATCGCACCGATAACCGACTGCTCATAGTTCTGCTGCATCTGCCACAGATGAATTTCATATCCGTAGCGGCTGTTCGTATCGGACACATCAAAAACATAGCGTAGTCGGTATCGTGGATTACGGTCATCAAGAAGCACAATTCCTTTTGCTCCACGGTTCACCCATCTGCCGAGCTTGTTCCATGTTTCAAGAGAAGCACAGGCCGTTGCATACGGCTTTTGGGCAAAGATCATTAGCTTTTCTTCATAATCGTATTTGTAGTTGTTCGCCGCACATTCCAAAAAGTCCATGTAGTATTTCGGCTTTTCTGCCATGATTTCGGTTTGCATCTCCATCATGGCAAGTGCCATTTGATATTTACTTTGCAATAGTCTCCCTCCTTTCGGGATTTATTGTGTTTCACTTTGGCTGATAGCGGAAGCAATTATCAGCCCTGTTTTGGTATCCGAGATGCTGGAAGCAAGCCCGCCGAGCCGTCTGACCGTTCTGTTGATTTCCGTCTGTTCCATCGGGAGAAAGTATCCTTTTTCATTGGAACAGATCGGAATACCCTCACGACGCAATGCGCCGACTGCACGGCGAACATCTCTGCCGCCGATACCGAAGGCATCCTCCAAAACCTTGCTGAACACAGCATTGTCTTTTCCAATATGAGATGATTTCAAAAATGTGTAGATTTGATTTTCTCTTTCGGTCATCGACATTCCTCCCGTTCTTTTTCTTTCTGCGGAGGATGAAGCTTCATATATTCAGCAAGCGTAGAGGTTGTTCCTTCATAGTTCCAGTCAAATTCTGAATCGATCATACGACATTTCTTACCGCTTGGCAGCTCTTCGTTAAGCTTCACCGGATGATTGCCAATCACGGTTCCCCAATGATTGACCATGATCCAATCCGCAATTTCACACGGATCACCACGCCCCTCATCGTCGTGTCGGACTTCGTACATATACATTCCTTTCGGAAGGGTTGTACGGTCACAACGCAGACAAGTGAAAAGCATCGGCTGCCCGAACACGGTGACATTTTCAAATGTTTCTTCGTTTACATTGATTCTGCTCATCTTGCACCCACCTCCATTCTTTTCTGTCCGACCTGCGGAAACTCCCAGCCATACACTTTTCCGATGGCATCACCAAGCCGCATTGTAATCGCCGTCAGGTCACGCCGTGTGACCGATCCGTCAAGGATTTTATCTTTCAGACGGTCGATTTGTGCATCGTTCACGCCGGGTTTATATGCACGGTAAAGATAATGATTTGTCCCGTCATGGTGGATGGCATCGCATCGCAGATCACCGAGCTTATCCACATACCATGTCGAATAGTCCGTGTCGGCATATAGGCAGTCTTTGATATTTCCGCTTTGGATTTCCTTGTATCCGCCTCTTCTGCCATTCCAAAATCCGAGATCACCGATAACGAGAATCGGTGCGGAAAGCTGGATATTCAAATTACACCGTTCATCATCAAGATAATTGTTATTGGTTTCATACATCATCTCCATGCGTTCCTGCTCTGTCATATCCGGGTATTCTTCTTCCAAATCGTCTTTCCAGTCATCGTAGTCAAGGTCATAATTGCTCCAGATCTGATGTTCATTTTTATTGTCTGTCATCGTCATCACGCTCCTCAAACATATCCAGAGGAATATGCCACCTGTCGATCTGATCCTGACAAATCGGACAGACCTGTCTTCCTTCGGGGATGATCCTGCCACAGCAAACGCAGTGTTCGGCATTGGTGTTCAAGACTTTAACTTCAACCTTTGCTTTCCTACTCATCTTGCTTCACCCCGTTCCATCGTTTTTTCGTTTGTTTTGGGTTCTTCGGCTTCGATTTCATACTCGCCGCTTGACCAGTTCGTGTTTCCAAGCTGATACTGCGCTTCTGCTTTGTCTTGCGCTTCTTGGCGGCTGTCGGCTTCGACCTCAATCGTTCCGTAGGAGATTTCCTTTACATTGCATACGAACTTCATCTTGCATCACCTCTGTCTTTCGTTTTGTTTGGGCAAAACCGCCCGTTTGCATCGTAGTTTTTTGGATCGGCTCCGGGCACATCCCATCCGAACATAGAACCAGCAACCATACATTCCTCCTGTGTTTTCGTTACGCCGAGCTTTTTGTTATTCTCGGCAGCAATCACTCTGCTGACAGCGGCATCATTGCAGTTCAAATCGGAGTGGTAATACCCAGTTTCACCTTTCTTCAAAATGATCATCTCTCCCGTTTCCGCCATCACGCTGAAACAGTGATCTGGCAAGGAAGAACGGAGAGGAATCACCTTATTGCCGTTCTGCTCCATTCGCTCGGCAAACTCGCAGATGTGATACAGGTTTCTACCAACCTCAACATGATAATCGTCAATATATCGGCAAACTTCATCGAAGTAGGAACCGTCATTCAGTGTGATACGAACCTTATCATCATCGGGGATTCTGAACTTTTCTTCATAGTTCGGCGTGATGAAACGGATGCCTCGCACTGCCTGCTTCATGTGCTTATCCAGCCATTCACGGACATAGCAATGGCAGTAAAGATTGTATTCGCCTTTTTCGGGGCAGAGGCGGAGCAAATAACTGTATTTTTCCGTGTCAACACGAACACCGTAATACTCCATATCCGTTTTCATTCGTGCCTGCGGATTGGAATAGCAGTATCCGGCAAGTGCTTTGCGGTTATGAAGAATATCGCCTTCCTCACGCAAAGAGTTAATAACTGCATCGAACTCATCTTTGAACTCTTGCGTTTTCAGACGGTCGTTCCAACCGTTCCATGAGGAAAAGAAGCCGTTTCCGTCAGTATCCATATCCGCACGGAGATAGCCGATAAACCCGGTCTGTGCCGAAATCTGTGAGCTTTGCGAAAAGGTGTATTTATCTTCGGTTTCAATCATTGCTCGCTTTTCGTATTCGATTTCACTCATCGTGCTTCACCTCTTTCTTTTTTGGAGGGCGGAGTTCTGTCCTCACGCTGAATTTCTTTTGCTTTTTCAGTTGAATTGCTAAACGAAATTGATTTAACAAGTTGTGTAGCAATTGAGGTAATACAGGACTCATCAATAACACCAACAAAACCGATTTTTAAACCGTTTTCCACGGTAAAAGTCGCATATTCTTGACCTAATTCACTTTGTTGAGTTGTTCCTTTTTGTTTAGTGTCCCAATCAAAATCATAAACGTTTGAAGCCAATGTTGGAATGCTATAACCATTATATTTTCTTGATTGAATTTCCTTTAAAACATCTAAGTTCCAATCAAAGTCGTGATTACCTAAAGTTCTTAAATTCATATTGGCATAAGCAAAAACATCTTGGACGATTTGCCCATGGTTGTAATTTGATTCAAAAGATCCTTGCCAAGTGTCGCCTTGATCAATAAATAAAGTATTTGGT
This sequence comes from uncultured Clostridia bacterium, assembly GCA_937894515.1. Lineage (GTDB taxonomy): Bacteria > Bacillota > Clostridia > Oscillospirales > Oscillospiraceae > Vescimonas. The sequence continues at coordinate 8,974 of CALCRH010000053.1, forward strand.
TGGCTTGTTTTTTGTTTGATGAAAGTGCCGATATTTGCAATGCCAGCTTCTTTATAATTTTCGTTTATTGCACCATGAAAATCATTAATGCCAAAAATACTAATAGGATGAATTCCAGTTAATGGTTTTTTGTCATCATGATTATCGTTTGATGGTGTACAAGAGCA
>CALCRH010000054.1 GCA_937894515.1 uncultured Clostridia bacterium
GTATCCGTGAACCAGGCGAAGGTCGTGCCGATCAGCATGGCGATGCAGACGAGCATCAGCGAGGCTGCGGTAATGAAGGCACGCTTGGCGGTTTTGTTCTTCATGTGTATCCTGATGCTTTGTTCCAATCATTTCACCGAAAAAACTGGAACGGGTCATTTCGGCGTTGGCGGCAGAAATAAGACGGGCGTACCACCTTCACCCGTGCCCGCCATAAGAATAAATATGACTTTCAAAGGGAACGCCGTGTTCCGCCAGTGCCATTTCCATGGTGAGCGTGTTCTCAATGGCAACGGTACGGTCATCCCGTGCGGCAGCGAAAAAGCAGGGGCCGGTGCTTGCTGTGACGTGCTCGTGCGGATAGGGCATCCCCGGCTGGCACATATCTACGATGTCCTTCAAAACAGCGGGATAGACCAGTACCGCTGCAGCAGGCCTGTGCTCTGCTATCGTAGCTGCACAGGCGGCCAGATGTCCTCCCGCCGAGAAACCGGCGACGGCTATCTTTGCCTTGTCGATGTGCCATTTTTCCGCATTTTCCACTATGAGTGCCATGGCCCTTTCATAGTCCTGCAGCGGAAGCGGCCAGCCTCCCTTATCCCGAACGGTATATCGCAGAATAAATGCCTGATAGCCCGCCTTGAGATAGGCCGTTGCCACGGGATCTGCCTCGCGGTCGGAGCACATGGCGTAGCCGCCGCCGGGGATCACCAGCATGGCGGGACGCTCGGTGAAGCCGAACTCGCCGCCCGCATCCTGAATATAAGCGGTCAGAGAAACATTTCTTTCCTTGCTCAAAATGATCTTTTCAGCGTTCATATAGTACACCTCACGAGTAATCTTCTTCACAGCTTATCCGGTCCCAGCTTCAGCACCTCACCGTTTACCCCGCGGATCATCCAATCGGAGCAGGTCACGCCGTCGGAGACTGTGGTAAAGGCGGCTCCGGAGCCGCAGAGACAATGTACGGTAAGCCCGGAGGCCTTGCTGTTTTTATCGGGTGTATCGAAGATAAAAATGCTCATATCGGGAATGCTCTTTTGCAGCGAGTCCAGCATTTCCTTCAGCTTCTCCTGAAAGCGGATACCGTCATCCCTGTCCGGTATCCAGCGACCGTTCTCCAGATAGGTCTCCATCTGAGTCAGGGCGGCATCCCTCGCCGAGCAGCAGTACATGATTTTTATATCCGGGCGCTTTTCGTGTAGTGCCAGCAGACTGTCGGTGACGATCTCCGTTCCGGTAAGGCGATCGGTTATCTCCTTCGGCGCCTTCCAGACATCACGTGCCACCCGCTGCCAGTCACAGTGCATCATGGCACTGTCCACGCAGGCTGTGATATCCCTGCACTCGGGGAATGCGGCGGCAACCGCATCGGTAAGCAGCGAGGTTGCAAATGCCCCCGCCGAAAAGCCGGTCACGAGGATCTGATCGGGGCTCGGAACAAGCTCCTTGATCTTTGTGAGGAGCATCTGAAAATTCGTATAGCCGTGGTGATGCAGCACGGCGGGATCTCCGTTCAGATCAGCGTAGGGAAAATCGCCCGTTCCGCAGTGGAAATCTCCCGTGGCGTAGGGAACGAACAGCAGATTCCAATCCCGGAAGGGATTCTTTTTTGACCGACCGAAGGTTCCTATGCGTGGAATGATGTCACCGAAGCGCACGTCGTCAGAGTAGAACATCTCGCCTTTGCCGCCGATGCGCTGCGGTCTGGCAGCGGTGTACTCATCCACGGAAACACCGCCGCCGGAAAAGCCGATCATCAGCTTGTTGCTGCTGCCGAGACGGATGCAGCCGTGGTAGGGATTTCCGTTGGCGCAGAGCGCCCCGTCCGGCCAATATTCATAATTCTTGCCCAGCTTCGGGCTTTCGGGTAATTCGGGAAAGCGGGTCAGCTCGATGTAATCGGCAAGGATGCGGTTAAAAAGCGGCCAACCGCTCCGGTCTTCTTTATACGTTTTCCGTTTTGTCATGCTTTGTTTCCTCACTCAGCTTATAAAGCTGTCTTGCCTTTTCTGCTTTATAGCGGAAGCAATCCTCCCGCAGCTTGTCCTGCTCAGGCTTTTCATCCGCTTTGTCTGTTCCGAAGCCGTGATAGCCGTTTTCATACTTTTTCAGTTCCACCAGCTTGCCGTGCTTATCGAGCAGCTTGGCATAATGCTCGCCCTGCGGGTGCAGAGGATCTCTGCCGCAGACGATCACAACCGCCGGAGAAAGCATTTCAAGTGTTTCGTCGGTAACGTATGCCGCCGGGGACAGCAGCTCACTGTTTAGCGGAAGCTTCGGCGGATACAGCTCAAACATCAGCTTATAGAGCTTGTTTCCCTCCGGGAAATCGATGGGGATCGTGTTGGTAAAATCCAGAAAAGGTACCTCCATGATCTGACCGGCGACAGGTATGCCCTGCCGGGCAAGCAAAATGGCAGCGCCGGCGGTGAGATGCCCGCCCGCACTTCCGCCGGAGAGGATGATTTTGTTTTCATCGATCCCGAGCTGCGGAGCATTCGCCCGGAGCCATTTGACGGTGTCAACGACCTCCTCCTGCGCGTAGGGAAAGCTCTTTTCGTACAGCCGCTTGTAATTGACGTTGACGACAAGGGCGTTCAGCTCGTCGCTCAGCCGTCTGCAGTAGGCGTCGTCATCGACGGCATCCATCCCGACCCAGGCACCGCCGTGGATCTGGACGAACACCGGCATATTCTCCCGCTTTTCGGGATAATAAAACAAAACCTCCACCGGCTCCATGCCATCACGGAGGATATAGCTGCGATCACCGACAACGGGATCGGTCTTATAATGCTTGTTTGCTTTGTGGAAGCGGGCGTTCATTACCGCCCGCTTGATTGCTGAAAATGCCATATTATTGTACCTCGATTATCAGGTCTCCATCACCGCGTGTTACGATGAGCGCTCTGCCTTTATACGTTCTGACGGTCGTGCCATAGAAGCTTTCCTCGCTTCGGGGGTCTGCCGTTCCGAAGCCGAGTATCGTCCGGTCTCCGCTGACCTTGGCAGATAAGCACAGGGCAGCGTCCGGATTGAGAACACCGTTTTCATCCTTCACGGAAAGCTCCGTGATCCCATCACCGCAGTCGGTCTGCTCAAGATGCACATCATAGGAGGCAGTCACCAGCCGATCCTTTTGGGCGGTCTGCCCGTTGCGCAGGTTTACGGCGATGAGCTCGCCCTCCTCGTAGACTGTGTCAAACAGAACCTTGCACCGCACCGGCGCTTTTCTTCCGAGAGATCGTCCGTTCAGGAAAAGCTCCACCTCATCGGCGTCGGAATAGACCTCTGCAACGATGGCACGTCCCTCATACCCTCGATAATTCCAGCTTCGCAGGGCATCTGACCAGCCCCAACGGGTAGGGGACTGCTTTTCTCCGTAGTGTGCGGGATCCTGCACGGCAATATATGGCTCCTGCCGCAGACCGCATACGATCTGTCGCCAATAGGATATGGGGCGTCGATCACCGATCAGGTCAAAGTCGCCGCAGTTTGCGGTTTTCCACGGGTAAGCTCCATAGAGATCGTAGTCAAGAGCATCTCCATATCTGAGCTGGCCGACACCGGCCTCACCCAGATAGTCCCATGCTGACCAACCGAAATCTCCGATCAGCTGTGGGAGCTTTTTGCATAATTTCCAATTTTCATAGAGTGCATCGGGATAAGACTCCGCGCCGAGCATGATCCGATGCGGATAAAACACGGCATCCGCTTCGTAACGGAAGCTCGCATAGTATGTCCAGATAGCTGAATGACTCCTCCAGCGGCTCGCCAAGCTCTTTGGATGTCAGCAGCCTTGACAGCTCCTCTGCGTTCCCGTTCATAATGGAGTTAATGTCCATTCCTGCTCTGACCGCAAGCTCCGGGAGCCTGTCCATAAGCGCAAGCGCAATGTTTACGCAGTTTGTAATATATCTGCCGGGATCCAGTGACCGTATCCGATCGCAGATCGCTCTGCCGTACTGCGCTTCGTGCGCATTGCTGACCTCTCCGATCTCGTTTCCGATGG
>CALCRH010000055.1 GCA_937894515.1 uncultured Clostridia bacterium
GCATCCATACTGTTTTCACAGGCTGTTCGGTCAACATGATCGGACAGCCTTTTTTTATATTCAAACCATATCATAGAAAGGAGCGCCACAATGAAAAACCATGATCTTGACGAAACAACCCCGAATGATTTTCGGGAAGCTCTTGCCCTGCTCGAACAAAAACTGCGCGACTGCGAGGATTCGGAATCGCTGATTGATGGCCTCCTTGAAGGCACCGCACAGTTTTACGGAGCAGATCGTGCTTACATCATCGAAGCGGATTGGGAACTCGGTATCGGTCTGAACACCTACGAATGGTGTCAGCCGGGAGTAGAGCATCAGAAAGATATGCTCCAGTTTCTCACAATGGAGGTCTTTCCGCGCTGGAAAAGATACCTCATCGAAAATCAGCCGGTCATCGTCCCTGATACATCCGCGCTGAAAAACGAATACCCCGACGAATACGATTTTTTCACAAAATACGGTGTCCGTTCTCTGATGTGCGCTCCGTATTCCAAGCGTATCAATCAAGGTTTTGTCGGCGTGGATAATCCCACAAGATTCACGGACGATCCAACCTTCCTATTCATCATGTGCTACGCCATCGTTCTGGAACTGAATGAGATCAAGATGCAGCAAACCGTGGACGCTGCCGAACGCCGCGCCTCTCATTACAATGACAATGAAGTGTATGTCAACACCTTCGGCGGTCTGGAAATCACGAACCACAAAGGCACATTGAGCGACGACGATATTAAGTCCGATCAATGCTATGATTTTCTCTGTTTTCTGCTTCTGAATCACAAGCGCCGTTTCCCGATTGACCGGCTCTATGATATTGTTCGTCCTGCCGATGTCAATATGGACGCCAGCCCCTACACCGTGGTAAAGAATGTCGTTTACCGTATCAGAAAAACTCTCTCCATCATTAATCTTGAAGATTTGATTGTCGGCAAGAGCGGGACTTTTGTTATCAATCCCGATATGAATATCAATGCTGATTTTGATCGTATGGAGGACGCCTGTCAGCGGCTTGCCGATACGACGGATTCCGAAATGATGTTGAGCCATTATAATGCAATCACGGAAATCTTTCGTGGTTCGCTTCTTCCGCGAGCCAGCGGTCAGCTTTGGCTCGTTCCCATCGCCACCTATTATCAGAGCCTTTATATGCGGGTTCTGAAAGGATATATTCTCCGCAAGCTCCATATCGACGATCCGCTCCGCGCACAGAGAGCGGTGAAGGAAGGACTGAGTATTGACCCGAATGACAGCGATCTGCATCTGATGATGGCTTATTTCCTTGCCCGTCACGGGAATCTTGCCGCAGCGCAGAACTACATCACGACCAATCAGGACATGATGCTGCCCGAACAGACAGCAGCGATCAAGCAATTTTTCAATGGAAAACCGCTGGATGAAAGCGCCATTAAGGAACTGATGCACTTTTGATACGTTCCGTAGCCCTGAGTGAAGCTGTTCCGTAGCCCTGAGTGAAGCTGTTCCGTAGCCCTGAGTGGAGCCGTTCCGTAGCCCTGAGTGAAGCCGCTCCGTAGCCCTGAATGAAGCCCAACTTTAGCCCTGAAATGGGGTCAACTTTAGCCGCTCCGTAGCCCTGAGCGGAGACCACCCGCGTGTTATTACTTTGTTACCGACGCAAGCCGGAATACAGAGTGACACGCGGGTGGCTTTATGTTTTTCTTATGGATTGACGCACACAGCCAATATAGCCAGCAAATGCGGATAGGCTTATTGCGGCAATTTTTCAATCCGAACTTATTTGCATACCGTCACCATGCCCGGAGCAGTTTTGCTTCGGGCATTTTTGCGTATATAGGGCTTCCGCACTGCCGCAGCCCGCCTCCGATCTGGATTTTTTCTCAAACGAAAAATTCAGATTTGGAGGTAAAAAACATGGCTTACAACAAAGCCAGAGAGGAACTGAAATGGCTCCTTTGGAAAACTGCCGAGGAACAGAAACTGCGTGAACTCGGTGTCAGCGAGGACAGGATTCAAGACCTGCACGTTTACGATTGGGCAATGTTCAAGGCAAACCGAAACTATTATAACCACATTCAGGAGGTCGGAGACTATCTTGAAACGGTGGCGGCAGTCGAAGATGTACCGGAAGTCCGGAATGTCGATGATCTCCTGGACGAGATTGAAAACCCGGAGCTTTTCAGAATCTTGCTGACCGTTGATCGGGTTACGTTAGAAATAGCAGTTTTGAAAATAAATGGAAGAACTGGACTTGAGATTTCCAAGGCTCTCGGAATATCTGAAAATGCCGTAAAACAGCGTTGGAAACATCTCAAAGAAAAAATTGAAAAAATTTTATAAGCAGAGACACTTTTTGCCCTTTCCCAATGGCTATTGGGTGAAGGACGCAAAATCACGATCTTCACTGTTCCTTGAAAATCGAATAGCGGTGATATTGGTACAAAAACCGTGCAGGAGCGTTTAAGCGCCGCCGCCAAGACGAGAATCCGTCTCCGAGCGATCAACGGCAGCTTATTACCTTGCTTTGGCAAGCAGGGCGCGATGAGATGCACGGTGGATAATGAAACTTGCTCACGCCCTCCCACAGACTTGAGGGGGAACCCTGCGGCACACGCTACGAACGATGCTGCGGAGTTATGACAGCCGCGCCAGCGGAGACCTGTATCATGCCCAGCGTCGGGGGTTCGGGATAAATGCGACGAACGCAATCAACAAAAGTATTTGTGTGAAGCTGCTGTGCGGCACTCTTGTCTCTATGTATAAGACGCCATTCACAGCCGCACAGCACGTTTTCAAAGTCAGATACCATGCGCCGGCGGAGCAATCTGCCGGCGTATTCATGTGACCTTGAAATCAAATTACATGAAGGGAGCATTATATGGAAAAGTTATACACCCGAAAAGAAGCGGCAAACTTATTAGGCATCAGCATTACTACACTGGACGCAGCAAGGATCAGCGGTCAGATTACATACGTCCAATACTGTCCGAATGGCTGTGTTTATTTCACAGATGCCAGCTTGCAGGATTTTATTGCAAAGAGTACGCACCGTGCCTTACCTGTTGAAAAGAAAGAAACCTACCGTAATTCCCGTGTCAGCAGAAAGCAAAATCGACATCCTTGAGGTATTTCTTTTTTTCTGCAAGAATAATACCGCAATTATTTTTCATGCAAGGAATTATGGGAGGAAACACTATGAAAAGCAGAAAAAGAGCCGTGCCGGAGTTCGGAACCGTAACGATGCACGGCGTTGAGTATTACAGAACCCGTATCAGTGATCCTGACGGAAACAGGGTCGCTGTCTATGGTAAAACCCCGGAAGAACTTGAAGCAAAAATCGAGGACATAAGAGAGCAGATCCGCAACAACACATTCTGCAAAGCGTCCCCAACCGTAAAGGAGTACTGCGAAAAGTGGCTTCTGATGCAGTCAGCCAATATCCGGCAGACCACCTTGATTGATTATACCTCCAAGGTGAAGAACTACATCATCAAACCCCTTGGACATATGCGAATGGCAGACGTGACGCTGGATGATATTCGTGTGGCGCTTGTCCCGGCTTCTAAAAAATCCGCCTCAGTCTATAAATCAGTGAACGTCCTTTATAAGTGCATTTTCAAAGCGGCAAAGGAAAGTCGGATTATTGAGAACAATCCAACAGTGAAGCTTTCCTCCAAAGGCGGAGGCGTTCCGCAGACTGACCGTATCCCTTTGACGGATGAACAGGCTGAAACTCTGATAAATACCGTCAAGGGACTTCCGCCGTATGTGTTCGTTATGCTGGGCTTATACGCAGGACTGCGTCGGGAAGAAATCCTCGGGCTGGAATGGGATTCCGTTTATTTGGATTGTGAAGCACCCTATCTGACGGTGCGCCGAGCATGGCATACCGAGAACAACAGACCGGTAATTCTCACCGAGCTGAAAACTCCGGCAGCATATCGAGATATTCCTCTCCCGGATCGGCTGGCTGATTGTTTGCGAGAAGCCAAAGAAAAATCCGCTTCGGATTTTGTAATAGCTAACCCGGAAGGACAGCCGTTGCCTTATACTCAGTTCAAGCGCCTATGGACTTACATCATTACAAGAACGGTTAAGGAACGATGCTATTATCGGTACGAAAACGGCAAGCGCGTCAAGCACACCGTTACGCCGGTTTTAGGTGAAAAGGCGGCTCATAACGGAAAAGTAGTGTACAGTCTGGATTTTGAGGTAACTCCGCATCAACTCAGGCATACATACATAACCAATCTGATTCACGCATCGGTTGATCCAAAAACAGTTCAATATTTGGCTGGGCATGAAAGCAGTAAAATTACGATGGATATTTACGCGAAGGCAAAATATAACAAACCGTGTGAACTTGCCGGAATTCTTGATAGTACGTTTTCTTTATGGGACGAAGGCTTCGAGATACCGGCAGTAATATAGTGACAGCAAGGGCGAGAGTGCAGATAAAGCATTCCCGCCCTTTTCATATCCGGCGACATCCTTGCGAAAAATGCCGTCTATGCGGATAATTATATCGTCACAAGGACAATAGATGAATTAGGAGGTTTCCGTTATGGCGAGAAAAAAAGCTGTAATCCCGGAATACAGTACAGTAGTACATAATGGGATTGAGTATTACAGAACACGAATCAAGGATGCTGACGGTAAGCGCGTAGCTCTTTACGGAGAAACTCGGGAGGAACTGTACGAAAAGGTTCAGGAAGCACAGCGTATCATTGATGATGCGATTTTCCGCAAAACAAATCCGACAGTAGAAGAATACTGTGAGAAGTGGCTTCTGATGAAGTCGGCAACGATCAGACCGCAGACGCTACGCAATTATAGGCTTGCCTTGCAAAAATATGTTGTTGCGTCAATCGGTCAAATGTATATGGACGAGGTGACAACGGATGATCTTCGGGTTTTGATGGTTCCTGTTTCAAAAATGTCATCTGCCGTGTATGGCACGGTGAATATGCTTATCAAGTGCATCTTCTATTCGGCGGAGGATAATCAGCTAATCCAGTATAATCCTTCCACACCGCTATCTGCCAAAGGCGGCAAGTCAAAAAAGAAAAAGGAAGCTCTTACCGACGAGCAGGTCAAAACGCTGCTGACAACGATCAAGGGGCTTCCTCCTTATCTGTTCACGATGATCGGACTGTATTCCGGTTTGCGTCGGGAAGAAATCTTAGGGTTGGAATGGGACTGCGTTTTCCTTGATGAACCTACACCGTATATTTCAGTTCGCAGAACATGGAGAACCGAGAAAAACCGCCCGATTATTTCAACCGAGCTGAAGACCCCTGCGGCAAAACGGGATGTACCTATTCCCAGATGCCTTGCTGAATGTTTGCGGGAGGCAAAGGAAAAATCTATCTCTGATTTTGTGATTGCCGACAGCAAGGGAGAGCCATTGGCATATTCTCAGTTCCAACGGGTATGGAAGTATATCGAGGTTCGCACGGCAAAGGAGAGAACATACTACAAGTATGTCAACGGGCAGAAGGTCGTGTGTACGGTTCACCCGGAGCTTGGCAGTCATCAGCCCAATAATCCAAAGCTGGTTTATGCGCTGGACTTTGATGTTACTCCACATCAGCTTCGACATACTTATATCACCAACCTGATCTATCATGGCGTTGATCCTAAGACGGTACAGTACCTTGCCGGACATGAAAACAGCAAAGTAACTATGGACATTTACGCCAAAGTGAAGTATAATAAACCTAAAGAGCTGATCGCCGTGGTAAATACGGCTCTGAGACAGGCAACAACGTGAAAAAGCCCTCTGATTTCAGATGGGTTTCAAATGGGGTGAAAATTGAAGCCCATGCCCCAAAAAGCCAGTAATATCAAGGAAAAACGGCTTTTGAAGCAAGACGAGTACGGCCTCAAAGCCGCACGTCGCGCACCGCAGTTCAGCAAGAGATAAATTCTCTATCAGAAATGCTCAAAAGCCCCGAAAACACTACGTTTTTGGGGCTTTTTCCTTTTCCGGGGTTCTGTATGGTTTCGTTGGTTTTGACCGATTTTGGCAAAATTTGAATGGGTTTCAAGGGGTTAAAATCGGGGTGAAATGCCCTTAAAAGAGGTCAAATGGGTTTCATCCGGGGTGAAATTTCGGCCTTTTTC
>CALCRH010000056.1 GCA_937894515.1 uncultured Clostridia bacterium
TTTTGACACACAAATATACAAAGTTTAGGCTAAACAACGCATATTTCATGCATCCAATATACACTATCTTTGGAAAAAATCAAAGTGATGAAAGAAAAGAGAATTTTAATGGTGTGCACTTGCGGCGACCCATCCCACCAAATGATCTTCAGTTATTTCCCCGGCTCAGACGACCATTACGTATGGTGCGAAGTGCTGCTCAACAGAAACTGCAACGTATTTCTCCGTATTGCCAACGCACTGAAATACATATTCCGCCCAAGTGAATGCAATTACGGAAATTTCAACGAGATACTCCTTTCGCGGGAGCACATTGCCCCGTTGGAGAAAATTGTTGAACAATTAAAAGGAATTGTCGAAGAAAAAGTTCAGGAAATAATAGAAGAAACACATTCCCAAGGAGGCATTATGAGAATATACACCGATGAAAAAGACCGGCTTCTTGCCATCTGGCTGTCGGCGGAGGAGAACGACGACAAGGATGTCATGGCATCGCTCCGCCCCGTTCTCGCACAGTATAAGAGCATGAAGTATCAGCCTGTCATCTATCGCTCCGGCAGCGCTGATCTCAAGGAAAATACCGCCGCTCTGCTGTGTCACACGAGGCGAAAAATGAACAGTCCGACTGCCGCACAGTAAGGCAAAAAGTCCTTGAATTTCCAGCATTTTTTACTTGATATAAACCGATAACTATGCCAACATGGAGTGAGGTGATACGACTATGCAAGAGACTTTTTCCATCTGCGGCTACACGCGAATTTCCGTTGACCTTGAGGAAGACCGCGACAACACTTCCATCGAAAATCAGAAGGCCATCATTGAGGACTACGTCCGGCAGACCTTCCCCGGCAGTACGCTCGATCTCTACGTTGACCGTGACCGCTCCGGCTACACCTTCTCTCAGCGTGAGCAGTATCAGGTCATGCGCTCCAAGATGCTGTCGCACAAGTACGACATTCTTATCGTCAAAGACCTGTCCCGATTCTCCCGCCGCAACAGCTACGGCCTTGTGGAGCTTGAAACGCTCCGAGACGCCGGGATAAGGATCATCGCCATCGGGGACAGCATCGACTATCCCACCAATGACGACTGGCTCCGTATTCAGATATACTTTTTCATGAACGAGATGCCCGTCACCGACACCTCCAAGAAGGTGCGCAATGTGATAAAGCGCAGACAGGCGGACGGCAAGTGGATCTGCTCCGTTCCCTACGGCTACCGCATCACGAACACCAAGACGATGGCGTTTGAGGTGGACGAACCGGCGGCGGAGATCGTGCGGAAGGTGTTTGAACTCTACAACTCCGGTTGGGGCTACAAGCGCATCGCCAACTGGCTGACCGAACAGCACATCCCCACACCGCGCATGAATGAGATCGCGTGGAAAAAATCCAAGGGTGAGGACACCAAGCTCCAAGCCCGTGACGCATGGAGCATCATCACCGTGCAGGGCATCCTTGATAACGATTTCTACATCGGTACGCTCCGGCAAGGCAAGTACGCCCGCAAGACCATCAACGGTGCGGACGTCAAAAAGGATGAGTCCGAGCATCGGGTCTTTGAGAATAACCACGAGGCTATCGTGGACGCACGGACGTTCGCCATCACCCGTGAGCTTCGGTCGATGCGTACCCGTTCCAATTACCGAGGTATCAAGAAATACGAAAACGCCTACTCGGGACTGCTGTACTGCGGAAGCTGCGGCAGTCCGATGTTTTCCATGAGCCGCGCTGATCTGCGTCCGGCATACACCTGCGGCGCATATCACAGGCGAGGGCTTTCCGGCTGTACCAGCCATCACACGAGGGTTGATTGCCTTGATTCCGCTGTAAAGCACGCGATCAGGCAGGTCAGGGACAATGCCGCCGGGATGATGGAGTATCTGCAAAAGTCCATCACCGAGGAAGAAGCTCTGCTCACCGAAGCAAAGGACACCGCCGTCAGTCTTGAGGATCAGCTTGCACGGCTCCAGAAGGAGCTGAAAGCGGTCAAGGGGCAAAAGCTCCGCGACTGTCTGCGAGATCCCGATAACACGGACATCATCGAGGAGACCTACGACGCTCTGGAACACGACCTCGTAACGCAGATCGCCGGGGTGAAAAATCAGCTCCGCATGAGCGGGGATAAGCGCAACACCGTCATTCAGGCCAACCGCACGGCAAAGACGGTCATCGAGGTCTTTGACCGCATTCTGAACGCCGACAGCATCAGTCAGGACGATCTGCACCTCATTATTGAGCGCATCACGGTCTATGATGACGCCATCGAGGTACAGCTCAAGAGCGACGTGCGTGAGCTTCTGTGCTGCGGTGTATGCGAGTCCGACGAGCTGCCGGAAGACGCAGTCATCGTGCAGGAATCAGCACACAGACCGCCGAAAGAGCTGAAAATGCTCATAGATGCCCCGAAAACTGACAATGTTATCAGCAGCGGCGACCCGCTGGAGATATTCACCGAAAAGGACGGCGAAGTGATATTCAAAAAGT
>CALCRH010000057.1 GCA_937894515.1 uncultured Clostridia bacterium
GGGATGACGTCGCGGATGTTGGTCATACCGGTGACGAAGAGAAGAAGTCTCTCGAAACCGAGTCCGAAACCGCTGTGAGGGCAGGAACCGAACCTTCTGGTATCGATGTACCACTCGAGGTTCTTCCTGCTCATCTGGAGCTCCTCTATGCGTGCCTCGAGCTTCTCGAGTGATGACTCTCTCTCGGAACCTCCGATGATCTCACCGATCTTAGGGAAGAGGACGTCCATTGCCCTGACGGTCTTGCCGTCCTCGTTCTGCTTCATATAGAAAGCCTTTATATCCTTAGGGTAGTCCGTGAGGATGACAGGCTTGCCAAAGTGCTCTTCTACGAGATATCTCTCGTGCTCGCTCTGCAGGTCTGTTCCCCACGAAACCGGATATTCGAATTTATGGCCGCCCGCAACGGCAGCTTCGAGAATCTTTACGCCCTCTGTGTAAGGAAGACGTACGAATTCAGTGCTTATGACACCCTGCAGGCGCTCCACGAGGGTGTCGTCGTAGCGGTCATTCAGGAACTTGATGTCGTCCATGCAATTGTCGAGGGCATATTTTACCAGATGCTTGATAAAGTCCTCGGCAAGATCCATATTGTCATTGATGTCATAGAAAGCCATTTCCGGCTCGATCATCCAGAACTCGGCGGCGTGGCGCTGGGTATTGGAGTTCTCGGCGCGGAAGGTGGGGCCGAAGGTGTAGACATCACCGAATGCCATGGCGAAGTTCTCGGCGTTGAGCTGACCGGAAACGGTCAGGCTGGTCTTCTTGCCGAAGAAGTCCTGGGTGTAGTCCACCTCGCCGTCCTCGGTCAGGGGAGGATTCTTCATATCAAGAGTCGTCACCTGAAACATCTCGCCGGCGCCCTCACAGTCAGACCCGGTGATGAGGGGCGTATGCACGTATACGAACCCGCGCTGCTGGAAGAACTCATGCACCGCGTAGGCCGCCACGGAGCGGACGCGGAACGTAGCGGAGAACAGGTTGGTGCGGGGCCGCAGATGCTGAATGGTCCGCAGGAACTCCACGCTGTGGCGCTTCTTCTGCAAAGGATAGTCGGGGGTGGACTTGCCCTCCACCTCGATGGCGGAAGCCTTGACCTCCAACGGCTGTTTTGCCTCGGGGGTCAGCACCACGGTGCCCTTGACGATGAGAGCCGCGCCCACGTTCTGTGCCGCGATCTCCTTGTAGTTGCTCAGCGCACCCGCGTCCATCACCACCTGCAAATTGCGGAAGCAGGAGCCATCGTTCAGCTCGATAAAGCCAAAAGTCTTCATGTCGCGGATGGTGCGCGCCCAGCCGCATACGGTGATCTCCTTGCCGCCCAGCGTTTCCTGATCGGCAAACAGGGCCGCGATCTTTACTCGTTCCATATTGATACACCTCACCAGTAGTAATTCACAAGTGCAAATAGTATATACCAAATCCTGCCGCTTGGCAAGCCGTTTTCGTTGACTTTTCGCCCCAAAATCGTTACAATACATAGGGAACTTATCTTGCCCGTTCCGCAAATCTCCATAGGAAAGGAACCATCATTATGAATCCCTATCTTGACGTTGCCCCCGAAGTGCAGGAGGCGCTGAAAGCCGGTAAACCCGTTGTCGCACTGGAGAGTACCATCATCTCCCACGGTATGCCCTATCCCCAGAACGTGGAAACAGCCCTGAACGTAGAGAAGATTATCCGGGAAAACGGTGCCGTTCCTGCCACCATCGCCGTGATCAAAGGCCGCCTGAAAGCAGGACTCTCCGCCGATGAGATCGACTATCTGGGCAAGACCGGTACCGCTGTTACCAAAGCCAGCCGCAGAGACCTGCCTGTGCTGATCGCCAAGGGCATGGACGGTGCCACCACCGTCACCACCACCATGATGATTGCCCACATGGCGGGTATCTCGGTCTTTGCCACCGGCGGCATCGGCGGGGTCCACCGGGGCGCTGAGACCACCATGGACATCTCCGCCGATCTGGAAGAACTCTCCCAGACCCCGGTCATGGTCATCTGCGCCGGTGCCAAGTCTATACTGGATTTAGGCCTGACCCTCGAATATCTGGAGACCATGGGCGTTCCCGTCATTGGCTACGGTACCGAGGAATTGCCTGCGTTCTATACCCGCTCCTCCGGCTTCGGCGTGGACTATCGTCTGGATACTCCTACCGAACTTGCTAAGGCATTCCACGCCCAGCGCGCCATGGGTCTCAAGGGCGGCATGCTGGTCACCAACCCCATTCCCGAGGAATATTCCATGCCCGCCGATATCATCAACGCCGCCATCGACAAAGCGGTGGCTGAGGCCAAGGCATTGGGTATCCATGGCAAGGCCACCACGCCTTTTCTGCTGGCAAAAATCAAGGACATCACCGGCGGCGACAGTCTTGCCAGTAATATCCAGTTGGTCTATAACAACGCTCACCTTGCCGCACAAACGGCAAGTGAATTATGTAAACTAAAATGAAGACATTATACATCTATCTGGCCGTGGTGAACGTGACAGCGTTTGCCCTCTACGGTCTGGACAAGTACAAAGCCAAGAAAGGTGCATGGCGCATTCCGGAGAAGACCCTGCTGGGCATCGCTGTCATCGGCGGCAGCATAGGTGCCCTGGCGGGGATGAACTTCTTCCGCCATAAGACCCGGCACTGGTACTTTAAATATGGTCTGCCCGCCATTCTGGCGATTCATTTGGGCATTGCCGCCTATTTCGGCTGGATTCGTTAGGAGGAACTGCTATGCTGATCCGTAAAGCCACCGCCGCCGACACCGCCGCCATCGTGGCGCTGTTCGATGCCATTCATACCGAGGAAGAAGCCGGACGCACCACCACCGGCTGGCTCCGGGATGTCTACCCCACCGGTAAAGTGGTGAAAACCGGCCTTGGCCGCAATGACCTCTACGTCATGGAGGAAGCTGGCACCATCGTTGCCACCTGCCGCATCAATGCCGAGCAGGTGGATTGCTACTTCGGCGCGCCGTGGCTCTATGCCGCCGCACCGGAGCAGGTGTTGGTGATGCACACACTGGTGGTGGATCCCAGGCAAAAGGGCAGGGGGTACGGCACCGCCTTTATCGCCTATTACGAGGACCTGGCGAGAAAACAAGGCTGTACCGTGGTCCGCATCGACACCAATGCCCGCAACGTGCAGGCCCGCCGGCTTTACGCCTATCTGGGCTATCACGAAGCGGATATCGTCCCCACCGTGTTCAATGGGATCCCCGGCGTGGGTCTGGTCCTGCTGGAAAAGAAATTATAAAAAATCCCTCTTGTAGGGGCGGACGACTCTGTCCGCCCGTCAAATTTCCCGTTTCCCCTCCGTAGGGGTCGATGCCCACATCGACCCGCATGAAATCGTCCGCGAATTTCAATTCGCGGACGCATAACTTTTCACTTTTCACTGAAAAAATCGCACCCTCGGGTGCGATTTTTTTATGCCAGTATATCCTTCAAATCCCGCAGCTCCTGGCGAGAGGAAACCACCACCACCCGGTCGCCGGCTTGAACACAGGTGTTGCCGCCGGGGATCAGGATCTCCTCCTCCCGGGCAATAGCGGCCAGCAAAATGCCGCTCTTGAGGGACAGATCCTTCAGCGGGATACTTACGAACGAACAGTCTGCCGAAACGATGAACTCCAGTGCCTCTACTTCGCCGCCGAACAACTTGTACAGCCGCTCGACGCTGCTGCCCTGAGAATTGGCCAGCGCCCGGACATAGCGGGTGATCTGATTGGCAACGATGCCCTTGGGGGAAATCACGCTGGTGATGCTGGTCTCCTTAATGAGATCCATATAGTTGGGTCGGCTCATCTTGGCCATTACCTTGCCCACGCCGCTGCGCTGGGCAGAGAAAGCCATCAGGAGGTTTTCCTCATCCCGTCCGGTCAAGGCTACCACCGCATCGGCACCGAAGATGTTTTCCTCCCGCAAAAGCCCCTGATCCGATCCGTCCCCCTGAATGATCATGGCATCGGGCAGTTTAGCGGCCAGATGCTGGCATTTTTCGCTGTCCTTTTCCACGATCCGCAGGCTGGCTCCGATCTTCCGCAGCTCCGGACACAGATATTCTGCGATTCGGCTGCCGCCGATAGCGGACACGGTCTTCACCCGCTGCCATTTGCGCCCAATACTCTTCAGCATTTTCTGCAGCTCCGCCCGGGTTCCCACCATATAGAGCTTATCTCCCACCAGCGGCACGAAGTCGCCGCGGGGAATGATATACTGCCCTTTGCGCTCAGCGGCGCAGATCAGGACCTCTGCACGGCGTTCCTGGTTCAATTTGCACAGCGGCACGCCGGCGATCTCATCACCGTCCATGACCTGAAATCCGATCATGTCGATCCGCCCCCGGGCAAAGGGCTCTACCCGGAACGCTGCCGGGAAGGAAAGGATCCGGCTGATCTCCTGTGCAGCTTCCAAATCCGGATTGATGACCATGTCCAGCCCGATTTCCCGCCGCAGCAGCTTGGCATCGGCATGGTACTCCGGATTACGCACCCGCGCCACCGTGTGCTGGGCGCCCAACCGCTTGGCAATGAGGCAGCACACCAGATTGGTCTCGTCCGAATCCGTTACGGCGATCACCAGATCCGCATCGCGCACGCCGGCGCTGACCAGAACGCTGATGCTGGCGCCGTTTCCGGCCATTGTCATCACGTCCAGCGTGCTGTCCACCCGGGCAAGTGCCGCCGGATTGGGATCTATCATGGTGATATCGTGGGCCTCTGCCGACAACTGCTCGGCAATGGCGTATCCCACTTTTCCGATACCGACAATCACGATTTTCATAGGCAATCCTCCTGTGGGGAAACCGCTTTTTCCTGCCGCCGGGAACTGATGATACCCGCCAGTTCTGCACCTAAAATCAGGGCCATGGCGGACATATACAGCCACAGCAGCACCACGATAGCTGTGGCAATAGAGCCGTAGAGCACCGCATAGTGAGCCACATTCCCCACGTAGTAGGCAAACGCGATGCTCAGCACCATCCAAAGGACCAGCGAGGCGATGACACCGGGCATGACCTCCTGCAGAGGCCGCCGTTCTCCCAGTGCCAGCATGTACATGGCGGCGATGGCCAAAGCCAGCACCACAAACAGCAGTACAAATCGCAGGTAGGCCCATAGGTTGATAAACATCTCGGTCAAGCGGAAGAAGTGGGATAGAAATTCCATGGCGTGACGTCCCACCACTGTCAGCAAAATGGCCACGCTGATGGTCACCACCAGCAAAACCGAGTACAGGCACACGAAAAGCGTATTTTTCATGCGGTTTTCCGGCGCCAGACGGCCAAAGGCTTTCCGCACGGAGTGGGTCAGGGTATTGGTGGCCCGCATGGGAAACCAGATGGAAAATACAAGACTGAACACCAGCAGATAGCGGTTGTGATTGCCTGTTACATAGGTCAGATAGCCGCCGATGACGCTGGAAACATCTGTCGGCGTGAACTGCGACAGATCATTGATAAAGGCGCTGATATCGATGTCCAGAGCGCCGATGAGCAGACTGGCCAGAATCATCAGCGGAAAAAGTGCGAACAGCAGATAATAAGCCAGTGCGGCGCTGTCCCGTCCGATATCGTGGGTGAAAAAGCGCTGTGCCAACTGAGAACACACCTGCCCGAAAGCTGTACGGGGATGTGGTTTTTTGAGCGTTTTTTTCAAGGCATTCCCTCCAATACGCCCCATTTTACCACATTTCATGGTAAAAAGAAAGCGTTTTTTCGCCGGATCCGGTTCTGCACCGGCGCGCTCTTGCATATCCGATGGATCGATGGTATAATCTCTTGTTATAGAATGTGCAGATTTTTCCATGATACCGAGATGGGTGACCGGGCAGAGCGGCCGTCACACCATCCTCAATGCTCTGTCATATTCCCATCAGGGCGACCCCTGCGGTTACCCAAAAAGAGAAGAATCGTAAGAATCGTATGAAAAGGAGACTGTCATGAAAATTATAATAGCCAAAGATCATGCCGAGGCCAGCCGTCTTGGCGCAGATATCATCGAGAGGATCGTTCGGGAGAAGCCAGACTGCACCCTGGGTCTTGCCACCGGCTCCAGTCCGGTAGAAATGTATCGTGAGCTGTCCCGCCGCTGTCGGGAGGAAGGTCTGGACTTTTCCAAAGTCCACAGCGTCAATCTGGACGAATATGTGGGTCTCGAGCCCACCCATGACCAGAGCTACCGCTATTTTATGAACGATAACCTGTTCGACCATATCAATATCGACAAGGCCAACACCTATGTGGCAAAAGGTATCGGTGATGTGGAAGCCAACCTGCGGGAGTTCAATGCCATACTGGATCAGACTGATATTGACGTGCAGGTGCTGGGCGTGGGTCCTGACGGTCACCTGGGATTTAACGAGCCCGGCGATACCCTGTATGACGGCGCGCACAAAGAGGTGCTGGATGAGAGTACCATTGATGCCAACCAACGCTTCTTCCAAAGCCGGGACGAGGTGCCCCGCTATGCCGTTACCATGGGTATGGGCAATATTATGCGGGCGAAAAAGCTGCTGATGATCGTCTCGGGCAACAAGCAGGAAGCCATGCGCCGGCTGCTCTTAAGCGATAAGATCGACCCCAAGTGCCCGGCGACCTTTATGCGTCTGCACCGGGATGCTGTGGTGATTTTGGAGAAGAAGCTGGCCGATGAGATCGGCTACTGTGGATAATTGCCGCAAAGGTTCATTTTTTCCGGCCGTGGAAAAGAAAAGGAAAGAATAGGACGAAAAAGCGGAAAAGAGAGGAAGATTTTTGGCATGGATGGACTGAAGCTCACGGCGCTGAAAGAGAGGCAGCAGCGCACCTCTTTTATGGTCGGTGATGTGTGTGTCGGCAGGGATTTTCTGCTTATCGTAGGCCCCTGTGCTGTGGAGTCGGAGGAGCAGATATTTAAGGCGGCAAAATTGGCAAAAGCCGCTGGTGCCAACGTTTTGCGGGGTGGTACCTTTAAGCCCAGAATGTCCCCGTATTCCTTTCAGGGACTGGGCCGTGAGGGACTGGAGCTGCTGAAAAATGCAGGAGATACCTGCCACCTGCCTGTCGTCACCGAGGTAACTGATACCAGAGATGTAGAATTTGTGGCAGAATATGCCGATATTGTCCAAATTGGTGCCAGAAATATGCAGAATTTCAGCCTTTTGGAGGAAGTCGGAAAGGTAGACAAGCCGGTGCTTCTCAAGCGCGGCATGACCGCCACATTAGAGGAATTTCTTAACTCTGCCGAGTACATTCTGTCCGCCGGAAATTCCCGCGTAATCCTGTGTGAAAGGGGTATCCGCACCTTTGAGCCCTACACCCGAAATACCCTGGATTTAAGCGCTGTTCCGGCTTTGAAAGAGCTGACCCATCTGCCTGTTATCGTGGATCCGTCCCACGCTACGGGCCGGCGAAAACTGGTGCCGGCCATGAGCCTTGCCGCCGTGGCGGCAGGCTGTGACGGCCTGGAGATCGAGATGCACCCGATTCCCGAAAAAGCCCTTTCCGATTCAGAGCAGCAGCTGAACGGCGCGGAATTGGCAGAACTGTCTGAAAAAATAAAAAAAGCGGTGGAATTCCGCAAAAATCTATGAAAAAAGTACGTGTAAACGCTTCTGCACCCTATGATGTTCTGGTGGGGCCGGGACTGTTGGGGGAGACCGGAACGCTGTTAAAATCTGTCTGCCAATCCAATCGTGTGGTGATTGTTACCGATGATATGGTGGACGGCTTTTATGGAAAAACGTTTCAAAAAGCGCTGGAAAGCGAAGGCTTTTTTGTATTTAAATATGTCGTTCCAAGTGGAGAAACTTCCAAAAATTTTTCAAATTTGGAAAGTTTATTAAACTTTTTAGCTGAAAATGGAGTGAAACGGAACGATACGATTGCGGCCCTTGGCGGCGGCGTGATTGGCGATCTGGCAGGGTTTGCCGCGGCGGTTTATCTGCGCGGTATTGCCGTGGTACAGATTCCCACGACCCTGCTTGCCATGGTGGACTCTGCCATTGGCGGCAAGACGGGCATTGACCTGCCGATGGGGAAAAACGTGGTGGGCGCGTTCCACCAACCCAAACTGGTCATTGCCGATACGGATACCTTGAAGACCCTGCCGCAGGAACAGTTTTCTGCCGGTATGGGTGAGGTTATCAAGTACGCTGTCATCGGAAAGAATTCGATCTTGGAGCATCTGGAGCAGGAAGATCTGACAGAGGAAATTACCCCCTGTATCCAAATGAAAGCCGACATTGTAGAAAAAGATGAATGGGACCAGACCGGCGTCCGCGAGATCCTCAACGCCGGCCACACCATAGGTCATGCCATCGAGAAGCTGAGTGGATACACCATTCCCCATGGCCGGGCAGTGGCTATGGGCTTGGTGGCAGAGGCAAAAATAGCGGTGAAACTTGACCTTGCCGATGAGTCGGTTTATCACCGGATTCTGGCAGAGGTAAAACGCCGGGGCTTGTACGAAGAAATACCGTATTTGCCGGAAAAACTGGCGGAAGAAATGCAAAGCGACAAAAAAAATAAGGATGGTAAGATTACGTTTATTCTGCCGAAGAAAATCGGGGAATATGTCCGCCAAACTCTGACAGTACAACAGGTAACGGCACTGCTGAAAGAATAAAAATGTGACTGAAAAAATGAAAGACGGCTGTTCCTGTTTTGCGGAACAGCCGTCTTAATACAACGATGGGAAAACTCCTTTTGGCGCTTATGATTTAAACAATCCATTGATGCGGATGATGGGAGTAAAGACGTGGGAAAAGAGTGTTTGCAGGGCGTTTGCAGAGGCCCGATCGCCCATCAGACAGGCAACCAGTGTGCGGATAAAAGAAAGGAAACGAACCAGGTAGGTATGCTTGGCAGAGAGACTCTGCTGATAGGTTTTCTCTATATAGGATTCTTTTTGCAGATAGCCGTCTGCCGAGGGATGGTGACCGGTACTATGGGCGCGGGAAATGAAAAAGAACAACAGGGAAGCCTGTCCCAAAGAGGAGGGAAGCTCCGAGCGGAAGTCACCCAGAACGGTATCGGTACCGGCCAGCAGTGTTTTCGCAAAGTCCTCTGCACAGGAAGCGGGACGAGAGAAAAACTGATACAAGTCCTCAAAATGATAGGAGGAGCAGGAGCAGGCGGACTGAATATTCCGGCTGATAATTTCCCGGACTTCAATGGGTTCCAGAGCGGCCTGCACGGTAGGGAGGTCCGCGTCCAGCAGCGTTGCCGCGTCAGCATAGAACCAGTTATTGCGATACACTTCATATTCGGGATCTTGGAACTTATTTTCTGCAAAAGAACTAATAAAACTGGCGACACCGGCAGAGCAGTCCGCAAAGAGATACCGGCCGGCATGCGGATCCAATTTGGTGACATAAAGGGTCAAAGCCTCATTTAAGCAATCCCAGATTTGAGATACATTGAGGGAGATGCCCATATAGCTTACGGTTAAGTGATCCAGGGGATTGGTGGGGCCCACAACAATGACGGTGACATCCCGCTGATTGTTTTCATAGATCCAATCCACCGTGGCAGAGAAATTGACGGCAAAGCTTGCATAAGTGTAAAGAGCAGCATCTATGGCATGTTCTACGATATCGAACGGCAGAGATTTGCCGGATAGAAGAGAGTGAATCTTGCGGCTCAGTGCTTCGGCTCCGGCGGCAATTTCGGGACAGTTGTTTTCCCGCATCAGCTGGACAAAGGTTTCGCCGGCATCGGTATAATAGGAATCATCACCGCTGAGAAGGCTGCTGATACGGTGTTTAAAGTTCAGCCCGAAATCGCCCATTAAAATGTCATAGGTAATGATATCTGCATTTTTCAGGGCATCGGAAAATACAGAATGGATTTCCTCGTAGCTTTCATAGTTTTTCCCGTTATTGCTTGTATAGCTGTGAATATGTTCATTGCAGAAGTTGCTGGTGCGGGTGTTTTGATCTGTCCAGTAGTCAGTGTCCAGAATCGCGCGGAGTTCGCTGGGGCGCATGCCGGTCATGCACAGGTCGGTGCCGTTGACTATGTAGCCACGGCTTTCCAGATATGCCGAAAACTGGGCATAGTCGCTATATGAGCTGGACGCTGTGCCATCATAATTCATGCGGACATAACCATCAAAATAGTCGTTCATCAGATAGCCCATGGAAGTGGAGTCGCCAAGAGCAACATAGTTGATGGTTTCTCCGATGGCTTCTTTTAGGGGCGTGCTGCCAGGAGCGAAAAGGGAAGAAAGAGAGTATTCTTCCTGTGCAGATTCACCGGCGAAGGCAACGGTGCCAAGGGAAAGGAGCATTGCCAAAGTTAAGAGCAGAGATAGGATACGTTTCATCGCTTAAGTTCCTCCAACTCACGAAAATATTAGCTTCCGAACAGTAAATTCATAAAAAGAAACCGCTATTTTACTGCATACGGGCTTCTGCCCAGTCGCTGAGCTGCTCTAAAATGGGGAGCAGTCGGCGGCAGTCCTCTGTGGGACTGTATTCCACCCGAACAGGAACTTCGGGATAAGCGGTGCGAACGACCAGACCGTCCTGTTCCAGTTCCTTCAGCGCCGCGGCGAGGACGGTATTGCTGATGCCGTCCAGTTTGGCACGGAGAGCGTTATAACGCAGAGAATCTGTATTGCACAGGGCGCAGATGATCTGCACCTTCCACTTGCCGCCGATACGATCCATGGCATAGTGCAGGGGACAGCGCTCCATACACGGACAATCATAGTGGGCATTGGACATGGTAAGTTCCTCCTGACCAGCTTAGAAGAATGTGCGTTCTTGCTTTTTCGCTGAATTGTGCTATGATAAGTATACCAGATAAGGAAAGAGGAGTAAATACAAAATGCCTACTTATTTACAAGGACTTCTGCTGGGCATCAGCTACTGTGCCCCCATTGGTATGCAGAATCTGTTTGTCATTGATACAGCGCTGACGCAACCGCGGAAACGCCTGTATCCCACCATCTTTATTGTTATTTTCTTTGATATTACCCTGGGACTGGCCTGCTTTTTGGGCGCCGGTGCGCTGATGGAGGCGCTGCCCTGGCTGCAAAAGGTGATATTGGGTATCGGCTCGCTGCTGGTGATCTATATCGGCCTTGGACTGGTACGGTCCAAGGCCAGTCTGGAGGGTGGTAAGGACGTAAACGTATCACTGTGGAAAGCGGCGGCTACCGCCTGTGTTGTGACCTGGTTCAACCCCCAGGCCATTATCGACGGCACCATGATGCTGGGCGCCTATCGGGCGACTTTGCCGGAGGGGACAGACGCATACTTTATTGCCGGCTTTGCCAGTGCATCGTTGTTGTGGTTCAACTTCCTGGGTACGCTGGTATCTCTGGTAGGCAGTAAGATCAACGAGAAGGTATTGACCATTCTTAACAAGGTCTGCGGTGCGGTGATTATCGTTTTGGGACTGCGGCTGGCATACAATTTCTGTAAGCTGATGGGCTGGCTTTAAGTGTAAATGGAGAAAAAGGATGCAGACATTGGCCTGCATCCTTTTTATCTTGTTAAGGTTCCACCGGCAGATCGACTGTGGGATCCCGATGATTGTTTTCCTCCTGAAGGATTTTTGCCACCTCAGCGTAAAAGCCGCTTTCATCGGCCAGATACTGATGGTAATCCTCTACAACGATCTCACCTTTTTGATAGGATTCATAAAGTGCCAACAGGGTGTTGATATCCTTGCCGGCAAATTCAGAAGACAGATAGGGCTGTAAGCGATGGTACAGAGTTTCCGCAAAGTTCTTGTCATGCAGCGCTTTTTTTTGAAGGTCGGCAAGAGACATTTCCTGCTCAATGGCAAGGGACGGATCATCCGAGAGGGAGTCATCTATTTTTGGCTCTGTAATCTCGATGAGAGGAGGGGTCTGTTCGGGAGAGAGCTTGTCACCGGGCTGATGAGGATCATCGTGACCGGGATTATCTTGACTGGAATTATTTTGCTTTATCATCTCCTCCACCGTTTGACCGGAGAGAGGTTCATCTATCTGCGTTTTGCCACAGGCGCACAGCAATATAGCTGTGCATAGAAGCAGGAGAAGCAGGAGCCGTTGTTTCATAACTTAATTGCCTCCTGTGAAAGAAGCGATGCACCCAAATCATCCATTTGCGAAAGGAATGCAGCGCCCAAATGCTTTTGCAGAGCCTCTCTGCCCTGCTGCAGATTGGGAGCGCGGTGGCTCAGATTGTGGCAATCACTGCCCAAAAGGTGGGCTTGCCCGCGTTCAAAGAGCTGCAGTATCTGCCGCCGCTGCCGCAGATTCCCCAAACCACCGGTCAGACTTTCGGCATTGATCTGGATCCATACCGGCAGGGAGAGAATGCGATCCAGATAGGTGCTTTTTTGCTGTAAGGGCAGATAACGTTCCAGATGAGCCAGGACCACCTGGATCTCCCGGTCAATGGAAAGCCGTGCCACGGCATCTACCTCAAAATCTCTCCATTGGGCGAAGGGCATTTCCAGCAGCATAGTTCGGGTCCCTGCAATGCAAAGGGGACTGAGTTCTTCGTCAGATAGTTCCGAAAGCTCGGAAAACAGGGCAACCTCGGCGCCTAAGTGGACACGGGGCAGATCCGCCGTAAGAGCGGAGGATAACTGCTGCCACGCCGCCTCACGTTGACTGGCAAAGGTATCTACACTTCGGCGATAACGATAAAAGTGGGGTGTTGCCACACAGTGTGCAACACCCTGCTTTTTCATTTCCTGCAACATGGCTATGCTGGTAGAGACATCAGGGCTTCCGTCATCGATGCCGGGGAGAATGTGAGTATGAAAATCAATGATACCATATTGTTCCACAGACATCTCTCCTTCTTCAAACACATACTTTGCCGTATTTAACCCAGTAAGCGAAAAGAGAAAACTCGATTTCAGTCAGCCTTATCGGTTTGGTAATAGTTGTTGTAGTAGCCATAGCGAGAGTAACGGTAGTAATACGATGCCTTGCTTATCTCTACCTGATTGAGAACAGTACCTATCAAAGGACAACCGATGGTTTCCAACTGTTTAATGCTGCTATCCACCAACTTTCGGGGGGTAGAACCACAGTGGACGACCAGCAGTGCGCCGTCACAATGGGGGGCAATCTGCAGACCATCGGATACGCTGTCCAAGGGCGGGGTATCAATGAAGACGTAATCGTATTGATCAGTCACCGTTTCTACCATCGTGCCAAACTCGGGAGAGTTCAGCAACAATGTGGGATTGTCCATGTTGTGGAATACCGGAATAATATCGGCATTGGGAATATCGGTAGAATAAACTACTTCTTCCAATGGGACTTGACCAGCCAGATAATTTACAAGACCTACCGGTTGCTGATCTCCACCGACGCTGATCTGATAATTGGAGCGCAACATGCTGCGGCGAATATCCGTATCGATAAGAAGAACGTGCTTGCCTGTTTCCGCCATGGCACGCCAGAGATTCACGGAGGTGAAACTCTTGCCCTCACCGGGGACGCTGCTGGTAATCATAATACGCTTGTACTGGGTGCCGCAATAGGAGAGATTCACCCGCAGACGATTGATAGCTTCCTTGCTTCGATAGGGCAGGGGGGTGAGAGCTTTCAAATGAAGCTGTTTCATTTTCTACCACCGCCTTTCCGCATACGCTGCGGTGTATTTACATTACTTTTTTCTGCGTTTTCCAGAGGAATATCCGCCATGGGTGTCATACCAAAGTAACGCTCCATATCCTCATCGGTACGGATGGTATCATCCAGCAGGAACAACACGACATAATAGCCGTACACCAATATCGCTGCAACAATAGCGGCAATCACGCCATTGCGAATGCAATGCGGACTCGCCTGTCCCACTGGTGGAACGGCGGATTCTGCCAGGTTAGGAGCATTGCTTTCCATCACAGAGGGGAGCCAGGTAATGGCTAACTTTGCCATTTCATTGGCAATATCTGCCGAATACTGAGGATCCTTGGATGTGACAGTAATGCTCAGAATACGTGTTTCTGCGGGATTATCAATATCAATCTTACTGCGAAGAGATTTTACTGTTTCATCTTTCAAATCCAAGTTCTTAATGGTACTTTCCATCACAGGTCGTGTAAGGAGAAGCTCCTCATAGTCCAATGTCAGCGTGGAACCAACCTGCAGATCCGAAAGATTCACCACCGAGTCACTGGAAGCAGACACCACATAGATTTTAGCAGAGGCCTCATAAGTGGGATCAATAAAAAAACGGCTGATTGACCAAGCCAAGAGACCGCCAATAATGGCAACAATTAAAATCCGAAGAATATTCTGCCGAAACAGAAACAGGATCTCTCGCAGATCGATTTCTTCATCCTCGTCGTCGTATCCGAGAGGTAATCTCTCCTTCATTCGCATACCTCCTATGTACACTTGATTTTATTATAGATTATAGCATGGGTATTATTTGATTGCAAACGTTTTTGTGTTTATTTGCCATTTCCTGCTACCATTTCGGTAACATCATATTAAAAATAAACCGCATCCTTCAGCTCTGGCCATTTTTGATCTTTATCGCTGAGAGTTAAAGAGCTTCCGTCTGCGAGCTTATATCCATCGGTGTTTGCGCTTCCTGAATATTCTCCCATCACTTCCGGCCACTCAATGCCGATTTCCGGGTCATTCCATGCAAGACCACCCTCATCGTTGGGATGGTAGAAGTCATCACATTTATAGCAGAACTCTGCCTCATCGGAGAGCACCAGAAAACCGTGGGCAAAACCGCGCGGAATCAGGTACTGCTTCTTATTTTCGGCTGTAAGGAGTTCTCCATGATATTTTCCGTAGGTGGGAGAACCCGGCCGCAGGTCAACAGCAACATCGTAGACCGTTCCACGGATGACTCTTACCAACTTGGTCTGGGGAAAACGCTTCTGAAAATGAAGCCCGCGCAATACCCCTTTGGTACTCATAGACTGGTTGTCCTGAACGAAGCTGATATAAAGCCCCGCTTCATACATATCCTTCTGGCTGAATGTCTCCATGAAGTATCCGCGGCTGTCACCGTGAACAGTGGGCTCTATTGTGCACAGTCCCTCAATTCCCTCCAGATCGTATGTCACCTTTATCTGCCCCATGTATTTCTCCTTTACAGTTTGGCTTCTTTCAGATATCGACTTACCGCATCTTTCCAATCCGGCAACGGCCGGAAGCCTGCTTTGATAAGTTTTGATTTATCCAGCCTTGAGTTGAACGGTCTGGCGGCTTTACTCAGACCATACTCCGCTGTGGTTACCGGAATGATCTTCGTTTCAAGTCCGTATTGCTGATAAAATTCACAGCAGAAATCATACCAGGAAATAAATCCGCCCTCATTGGTGGCATGATAATAACCATACTTCTCGGTCTCTACCATGTCAACCAGCAGTCGGCTGAGGTCCGCTGTGTATGTCGGAGTACCGATCTGGTCATTCACCACTCTCACTTCATCATGGTTCTTGCCCACATGGATCATGGTTTTGATGAAGTTCTTTCCATTCAGGCCGAATACCCATGCAATACGGACAATGAAGAACTTGTTCAGCGTACTGCTGACGGCCAGCTCACCGTCCAGCTTACTTTGGCCGTAGACGTTAAGAGGCTTATAGCACTTATCATCCGGCTGCCATGGACGTTCACCGTTTCCGTCGAACACATAATCTGTAGAGAGGTACAGCATCTTTGCGCCGATTGCTTTTGCCGCCTGGGCAATGTAGAGAGTTCCCAGATGATTGATGGTATCGACCTTTGCCCGGTTTTCTTCATCCTCTGCCGCGTCCACAGCAGTCCATGCGGCACAATGGACGATGGCATCGGGCTTTATTGCTGCGATGGTCTCCATCACCGCATTCCGATTCGTGATGTCCAGTGGGACATATTCACACTTTGTCACCGGCGATCCATCCTGTACGCCCGCATAGGACGGAGCGATATCAGATCCCCAGACCTGATACCCACGCCCAAGTGCGGCATTTACCACATCGTGGCCGAGCTGCCCTCCGACTCCTGTTACAAATATCTTCATAGCGTTCATATCTCTTTCCTGCTTCCGTACATATCGGCGTAATACTGCTGATAGGCGCCGCTTGTCACATGATCGACCCACTCCGGATTTTTCAGATACCAGTCAATGGTCTTGACAATGCCGACTTCAAAGGGTGTCTCCGGATACCAGCCAAGGTCATTTTTGATCTTGGTCGGGTCAATGCCATAACGCCGGTCATGGCCCAGTCGATCTTCCACGTGCTTGATGAGAGATTCATTGATGGCAGGGTCGTTTAGCCGCTCGCTTAGCTGCTGAATAATTGTCTTGACAATAAAGATATTCGGACGCTCGTTGTGGCCGCCGATATTATAGACTTCGCCGACTTTACCGCCGGTTGCTACCATGTCAATGGCCTTGCAATGATCCTCCACATACAGCCAGTCGCGGATCTGCATACCGTCGCCGTATACCGGAAGGTCTTTGTGCTTTTTCGCGTTCTCAATCATCAGCGGTATCAGCTTCTCCGGGAACTGATAGGGGCCGTAGTTATTGGAGCAGCGGGTGATGTTCACCGGCATCCCGTAGGTATCGTGGAAGGCCTTTACAAAGCAATCCGCCGAAGTCTTGGAGGCAGAATACGGACTATGAGGGGTAAGGGGTGTGGTTTCGGTAAAATAGCCCTCGGCTCCCAATGCGCCGTACACTTCATCGGTGCTGACCTGTAAATACTTCTTGCCTTTCTTCCACGTCTTCTGTCCGGCATCGTACCAGCTTTCCTTGCAGCACCGGAGGAGATTTACCGTGCCGCTGACGTTGGTAGAAACAAATATTTCAGGGTCGGCGATGCTTCTGTCCACATGGCTTTCGGCGGCAAAGTTGATCACATAGTCGGGATCGTATTTCTGCATCAGCTCCGAAACGAGCGCATGATCACGGATATCCCCGTGGACAAAGATGTGCCGGGCATCGTCCTTGACCGAAGCAAGATTTTCCATATTCCCGGCGTAGGTCAGCGCATCCAGGTTGATGATGCGGATGTCACTATACTTTTTCAGCAGATAGAGCACCATATTGGAGCCGATAAACCCGGCACAGCCGGTCATGAAATATGTAGTCATCAGTATCTTACCTTTCCTTCGGCCACGGAGCGCAGATGCTCGCCATAGGGACTCTTACCGTAGGCTTCTGCGCTTTCCAGCAGCTGATCTTTGTCGATCCAACCGTTTACGTATGCGATCTCCTCCGGGGCGGATATGGTGATGCTCTGCCTCGTTTCCAGTGTTTCTACAAAGTTTGCGGCGGCAAGCAGGGAGGAAAATGTCCCCGTGTCGAGCCATGCAAAGCCTCGGCCAAGTAGCTGAACGTCGAGCAATCCATCCTCGAGATACATTTCATTCAGAGTCGTGATCTCCAGCTCCCCTCGGGCACTGGGCTGAACCATATTTGCCCTTTTACTCACACCGGCGGGGTAGAAATATAACCCGATCACAGCATAGTTTGACTTGGGATTTTTCGGTTTTTCCTCAATACTCAGTGCCTTTTCGTTCTCATCAAATTCCACCACGCCGAAGCGCTCCGGGTCATTGACGTAATAACCGAACACGGTGGCTCTGCCATTTTCGGCATCTTCAACCGCAGAGCGCAGCACTTTTCTAAAGCCGTTTCCGTACAGCAGGTTGTCCCCCAAACACATGGCGCAGGGCTCGTCGCCGATGAACTCTTCACCCAGGATGAAAGCCTGCGCAAGCCCGTCAGGACTGGGCTGGACGCAATAGGACAGCTTCATGCCGAATTGGCTGCCGTCACCCAGCAGCGCCTCCATCCGGGGTGTATCCTCCGGCGTAGAGATGATGAGAATGTCCCGGATCCCGGCGAGCATCAGCGTAGAAAGCGGGTAATAGAGCATCGGCTTACTATAAACCGGGAGCAACTGTTTAGATGTAACTTTTGTTAATGGGTACAGGCGCGTACCGCTGCCACCTGCTAAAACGATGCCTTTCATATTGTTTACCCTTTCTTCTGTATCCTGAGCTCCATAAATCAGGGTACTATCTTATGTACTAACCGGGGAGTGCCTATGGATGTTCAATCAAGCCGCCTAATCAGTTTTGCCGGATTTCCGGCATATACTGAATTAGATTCACAATCCCTTGTTACAACTGCTCCGGCAGCAATAACTGTCTCATCTCCAATATGCACTCCGGGGAGAATCATGGCTCCGGCACCGATCCAGCATCCATCACCGACTTCAATTCCCAGAGATTTGTTGCTACCCGCTCTCCGGTATGAATCGCCCAACTCATGTGTAGATGTTACGAATGATGCCTTATAAGCTATGTTACAGCGGCTCCCAATTTTTATACCACCGGCAGTATTGAACCAAACCTCATAATTGATAAATGTATTATCACCTATACATAGGTTACTATTGCCAATAAAGCACCTTGCATGCCAAGTAACATGCTTACCAAGATGTATCCCCCCCCCAGGAATTTGAGCAGATACGGTCTTAAGCGATACGGCAATAATTCGGAAGCACATATTCTGTTATACCACAGATCGCGAAAGAAGATATTCATTTTCAAGTTCTCCGAGCTAAAAGCTTATCAATGTATTTTTCAACCGGTCTATTGACGATTTTATAGATCCAAGTGGAGAAAAACAATCCGATTATCACATCCAGTAGAATCCAGATTCCATGTGCATATTCATAAATAACCGGAAAGTCCAATATTTTGCTCCATGACAATCCATAAATCAAAATCTGAACTGCAGTGACGATCTTGAATGCCACAAACTGCCAAATCAGCGGCCCTTTTGTATTCATTCCAATGTAAAGAACAATTTTTAGTTTCTCAATGTTAATCTGTGATTCAGCCCATCGGCACAACATACTAACACCTATTGATCCCCCGATTGCGGCCAATACAAACAGTGGTACGGATGTATATGTATTGTTCAAATAGGATGTTGTATTGAAAATCGCTATGATGCTCACAGTCGACATTAAGATAATGCCGAGTATCAAATCATATTTTTTGTTATTCAAGTACTTCCGTATCAGCTGTCCCAATTGGAAGAAAAAAACCGACCGCAAAATAACTGAACCCCTGTATGGCAAAGACATTTTTATTCCAACAATGAGACAGGCAAGTGCCACAATTGTTAAAACTATATCCGTTTTATACTCCTGTTCGAAGTCCAATTTTCGTGTCAATCTATACAGTAGATCATAAATAACGCTCGTGAACAGTAAGACCGGAATAAACCAAGTCGCACCCAGCAACGGCCCCGGTGCCACCATAAGAACTATCTTCGCAATTTCCTTAACTGACAGGGTCACTTGACCAATAAGTAAGAAAACCGTATATGTAACAACCGATGACACTTCAAACGGGATCCATAGTGTTCTCACTTTTTTCACTATATAAGAGCAGAATTTTCCTCTGCATACATATTGATATCCGGAAATACAAAAGAACAGCGGCATATGAAAGGAATTGATCCATATCCACATATAATCATCTTTAGG
This sequence comes from uncultured Clostridia bacterium, assembly GCA_937894515.1. Taxonomy (GTDB): domain Bacteria; phylum Bacillota; class Clostridia; order Oscillospirales; family Oscillospiraceae; genus Vescimonas. The sequence continues at coordinate 19,458 of CALCRH010000057.1, forward strand.
TAATGCATGTGCCCATAGTACAAGTACTATTCCGATGGCTTTCGCAAGATCTAACCAAGGTTCTCTCTCGGAGTTTTGGAGCATTTTATCGTTCTTCTGCATATTGCTACTACCCTTTCTTAATTCGGACAAGTCGCATGATTTGCTTTCTTTTCCAGATAAACAGCGCAGCTGCAATCACGATCAGAGCGATCCTGATGTACAAATAATTATAAAGCAGAGATATGATGACCATTCCCAAAATAACAGCCATGGAAATAATAAAGAACGCTTGATTATTCAGGATATCGGCGTAGCCTCTTTTCTTCACATTAAAATAATGGAACAGCGCCAGAAGGGCATAGCAGACCATGGTCGTATAACCTGCCGCTACTGCGCCGAAGAGCTTTATGAATATAAAGTTCAGAGCGATATTGAGTAATGCAGCCATCGTCGTTGCCATCGTTGCAAAGCCCGTCTGCTTATAATATAGCTCAATTCGCATATAGATCGAGTACATCGCTGTGAAGAACACCCCGGCAGAGACTGGGGGAATGACGTAGATTCCTGATGAATATGAGGCAGGGGCGAGGATCATCATGATTTCGGGTGCCAGCAATGTACAGCCAAGAGCCATACCGGCGAAGAGCAGGACAATATTTGTTGTGATTTTGCGTACCGCTGCCTTTTGACCAACAGCAAGCTTTTCATAGATCCATGGGGAGAGCGAGGCATCAATGGATTGCCAGACGATTGTGAGGACTGACGCGGCCGTATAGGCAACAGAATAGATTGCCGTTGCGCTGGCATGGATCATCTTTGTAATCATGATCCGATCCGAACTGGAAAGGACATACATCGAAAGATAGTGCGGAACCAGCGGAACGTTGAATTTTAACGCATAAGCACAGTATCGTTTATTGAAACGAAACCGCGCCTTGAAAATAAGTACAAAGAAGAATACAACGCCAATTGCAATGCTTACACCCTCCATGGCTGCAATTCGCGTGATAGCGGCCTTGGAGTCATCTGCGTGTAAAACGGCGAGAATACCGATTACCATCGACAGCACTGCGCTGAGGATGGTGATAACGGTTAAAGCTTTGTATTGATACTCATATCTCTGTCTGGCGCTCCAATAGGAGTATGCCGGAACAAAGAGGAATTTCAGGAACATCAGATATACTGCCAGAGCAGGAAGCTCGAAGAGTCTCAACAGGGGAGCTCTGAACAGCAGGAAAACGCAAAATCCGACCACAGCCATCACGGAGGAGATGACAAGAAGGGAAAACTGGAATGCGTCTCTGTCGCCCTTGAAATCCAACATTCCGTTATTGAATACACCGGCAGACAGATTCAGGGTAATAATAACCGACAACAGGCTTTCCCACGAGGCAAATGTCGAAACAATACCGTATTGCTCCACCGGCATGATTCTTGTAAAAACAGGGCCGCTGATCAATGATAGCCCTTTTAATACGAGATTTGCAAAGAATAAGGCCATGGATGCCTTCACAGCCGGCGATGCGTTTCTAAATTTTTGAATAACTGATCGAATCATCTTTTTATTTCCCGTTAGCCAATTTTTCAACAAGCCTCAGATCGATTTATCTATAATTCGCTTTATTGTACCCTTGAAAAATTTAAGACGGTAGGTCAATGGAGCTGTTTTGCTATACCTCTTCATGACGTCAGTAGAATACTTTGGAAATGGCCGGAGGCACAATTTCATAGCTGCCTTTTTGGCCAGTAAGGACTGGCGTCTTCCGGCCTGAGCGTATTGCATTTTGGGGAGTAATGCTTGTGCATTGGAGAAATCCTCTGTGTGCAGATGCCCCAGCGCTGCTGCCCGTTCAACGATCTCTAGTCCCGCCTTTGTGCGGGCAAAGATAACATTTCTTCCATCGCCCTCCGAAAAATCAGGCTTGCTGTCCTCGGTAAGGTACCAGCCATCCGCACAGGCTATATCTGCGCTCTCGCCAATCCCGTTCATACAAATTCTGCACACAGGCATGATATCACGACCGAGTATTTTCCCCCAGGAACTGTCATAATCCATTTTATACTCGTTGCCCTCGTTATCACAGGCGGTGGCAAATCCCGGCCAGCCGTCACCGCGATAACGCAAGAACCTGCATTTTTCTTTCTTACAGCCAAATGCTTTTAACAGTTTGTCCTGAGCATCATAGCTCGGGACTCCGGCACAGAAGAAGCTCATCGTACAAACAATGGAGCTTCTTAATTCCGGGTACAATGAAAAGGCATTTGTCAATGCATCGACATCACAGGGCTTTCCGATAAAGGCATATCTCTTTGATAAGTCAATATCTTCGATGATTTCCAACGGATGGCTGACAGAGTACCGGGAGCCGCATCTGCGTATCAGATCTCCCCTTGTCGTGCTGATACAACTGATGGTCTTTGTGGGGTCTTTCGGGTCAAACTGTGTATGAATGATTCCCTCAACTGTTTTACTTTCAAGCAGATACGCGGCTAATTCTGTCAGCGCACCGCCGCTGGAAGCCTGCTTTCTGACGTTGGCATCATTCGACCAGCCAAAGAACACTTTTTCGTAATGCCCCCACAAATCACCGGAAAAGTGTCGGGTCTGCATACCGCCGCAAGGGCACACCTTCTCAAGCCAGCCGACATCTCCGCTGACCACCTGGTAAAATCCTTTCGCATTGGTTCGGACTTCTGCGGTTCCTTTCGCTTTGCAAAGACCACAGCCGACGCAATATTCAGATATAAGACGCAATTTATTCATTGTTGCAGTTACAATATGTAATAAACATCTTTTTCTTCCTTATTTCTCATGAACAACTTTTGCCGGCACTCCAACGGCCACTGAATTGCTTGGGATATCATTTACGACCACAGCACCTGCACCGATCGTAGTATTGTCTCCGATATGTACATTTCCGACGATAATCGCTCCAGCGCAAACACGAACATTGTCTCCGAGCGTAGGACAATCAACAGCATTCGTAAAACCTATTGTCACCTGTTGATTGATCCAGCAGTTCTTGCCAATATGCTTTGGCATTATAATCGTAGAAAAGCCATGCTCGATAAACAATCCGCCATCTATTCTCTCAGAATTAATGTACAGATTGGTTACGGGCTTATACAGTACTCTTCCTATTGCATAGCCCACATAGGACTTCTCTTTGATCCTTGCCAGCACGACACTTCTGAATTCCTGATAGTAAAGCATCAGATAATTGAAAACCATAAACCGGCTTTTCATAGGGGGCATTGTGCGCTTCCAAATCGATGCCCATCTTTCAAAGTCCTGAGTAATTTTGGGATTACTTTTGGAAAGCAGGTATAGTACCCACCCCCGAGGGATATTAAGGATGCTTACAATCTTTTTCACTTTCTGTTTCATGTGACCCTCCTTGCGGCTTATGAAAATCAGGATAGGAGTTTCCTGGTCTCGTCCACCAGATGCTCTACGCCATCGGCAATAGCCGGTCCCAGATTTTTCAGTTCAATTTTCAGCTTCTCCCGCTCATCTATCAGCTTTAATGTGCTGCTGATTGCCGTCTGCGTTGTGACCTTCGTGGCGGAAATGACGTGGTCGTAGTCTAAGCTTGTGAAAAGCCCCTCAAATTTAGGACTGTATGAGAAAGGGATCACCGGAACGCCCGTTGTAAATGCCGCTATGGTAGCGTGCATCCGTGCTCCGGTAAAAACATCCATCGCGGAGATATAAGATTTCGCTTCAACAGGCGTATGGAAGCAGGGCGCCTCGATCAATTGTGCAAACTCTTTTTTCAGCTCCCTGCAAGCAACGTTGTCATTGTCTATTTTCGAATAATCATCCGAAATTACATGGGGAATCAAGTAAATCTCATATTTTCCGGAATCAAGCAGCGCAGAGATGACTTCCCGGCAGTATTTCTGATAATCCACCGTCAAGCCGAACTGATTGGACTGTGTATATCCGCCCTGCCAAAGAAGTCCGGAAGGATTGAAGCCCACTTTGATTTTCTCCGATTCAATTGTCATCGGATCGTACTGCATGGCGAAAGCAACATCTACTGTCAGACCAGCATCACGTTTTGCCAGCTTTTTTACCCGATCACATGACAGTTGATCCCGCGCATATACAGCCGTTGCTTTTTTTATGACATAAGCTGCAAAAGCTTTGGCGAAAGTCGATTGATAAGGGCCGTATGTCTGGCTGCCTAAAACAAATGGCCTTCCGCTTTGTTCAGCCAGCAGCTTTAAAACTGTGCGCTGCACGAAACGTTTCATCCCATAAATATCTGAAAAACTATCGCCGGCGGTAAAATCAAATATCATATCACAGGCTTTGAAATTGCTCAGATGCTTCTTGATATTTGAGAACGAACGAATACCGGGGATCGGAACAGATTTCAGAAGAAGTCGGTTATAATTTCCGTTTTCGTAGATTAAATCCACATCACAGCGTTCAAAGATATGAAGTTCAAATTCTGTCTCCATCTCGATTGCTGCTTGTTCGAGAACATTCAGAAAGCCGTATCCCAGAGCCTCACAGCCTTTGTTTGATGAGCCAAAAGCAAGCCCCAGCAGACCTATTATTTTCATCGTTTTCATATATTTTTCACCCAGGTGATCACCGATTTTTCCAAGATGCAAAGGCGGAAAAAGATCCTTGCCATCAGAAGCTGCACAGGATTTGCATCTGTATAGTGTTTTAGGAAATGATACCGCCCCTGCAAAAGCAGTTTATATCGGGCTATTTCTTTGGGAATGCTTTTATTGATGCTTACCGAATGGTTATGGATATATGTATCTGTAAGAAGTAATTTAGAGTAATATCCATCCTTAACAATTTTCTTTCCCAGCATTGCCTCTTCACCATACAGGAAGTTTCTCTCATCATATCCGGATAGTTTGAAAAACTCATCGGTTCGTACCATGAGCATTGCCCCAGGGACACAATCGACAACAGCGGACACTTCTCCTGCGTCCTTCTTCTGACGGAGCCATTCATAGCCATAACGTTTCCACACGGCACGGCGGAGATAATGACCGGCGGAAAAGATGGCCTGCCATACGGTCGGGAAGCACCAGGCATAATCTTGTATGATATTGCCGGAAGAGGTAAGTTGAATCGGAGCGGCCAATGCACAACGCGCATCGCTGTCCAGCAATTCTTGCAACCTGATAATGCAGGCTTCATCAAAAATCACATCCGGATTGGCGATAATAACATAGTCGCTGTGAAATTGGTCATGTGAATAGAATACACCCAGATTGTTACCGGCGCCATAGCCACCATTTTTTTCGCTTTTCAAAACAATGATCCGGTCGTTGGACAGCTCCTGCAGTCTGTCTATGGAATCGTCTGTGGAGCAATTATCAACAATGATAATATGATCTAAGGCACGATAATTCTCTATGTGCCGGATCATATCAATCGTTGTATCCGCATCATTATAGTTTAAGACGACGCAATCCGTTTTTCTTTCCATGGTGTTTCTTTTCCTGTTTCATAGAGTGCATATCCCGATACGACTCGGGTTGGTATACGATAGCCGTCTGTGCTTCTTTCTTACAGATATTAACATAGCACATATAAATGGCTAAGAGGAAATAATAGATATTTAGCTCTTCTGCTGCGGCAATTCCAAAGAGATGGAAAAAGTAGAATACGGTCAGCCACTTCATAACAAACTGGAATGTCACCTTATTTTCAAAGCACCTGACTTTTTCTTTCCAGGTCCTCTTAATACTTCCAATTTGGAATACGATAAAGCCGGATAGTCCATATAGCCCGGTTCGATATAATCTGTTCAACCATTGAACCTCGATGGAGGTCTTTGTTCTGTACCACGTTTGCCCCAAATAATTCTGTCCCGATATCGTTGTAGACCATGTATCCGTAAAGCCTTTGCCGAAAAGCAGATTTCCTTTGACGGCATCGAAGATCCAGCCCCAGAGGTCAAATCTCTCACCGCTTCCGCCAAGAGAGGAACCGAATCTGGCTTTCAGTGATGTTCCGAAAAATTCATCAATAATGGGCGCAAACAAGCCTCCCATCGTATTCCAAACCGTCGATAACACATCTGTGCCGGACACAAATACGATGAGCAATACAACGACAGCTATGATAAAAACTCTCTTTGTAAGCCATTTTGAGCCGCGCTTTCTGAAAATGATCAGCTGCAGAATGGGCGCAGTAAATATGATCATTCTGGACATCATCATGATATCGTATGCGCCGATAACTACCCAGCAGAGGGTCCAAAAGGGTCTGCGTTTTCTTGCGTTACACAACTGATACGCTGCAATGGCCCATATCATACACATCAGCGTGGCGTTGTTATGCATGATCCTCAGGGAACCATAGGAAAGATAAAACCCGTATCTGGTCATTCCAACGGCACCCCACAGCGCATCACCGGACCGACCGAATATCACATCAAATATGTTGAAAGCGGTGAGACACTCTATGATCCCGAAAACAGAATAGACGGTAAATGCGGCCACGATAAAAGAAATGACTCTGTTGAACTCTCTTTTTGTCTTAACTATCCCATTTACAATAAACGGAGACAAAATGAAGTATGCGCAGAAAGAGGCCGCCACTTTAATACTGCCTGAATAAAAATGCAAAAACAAGCTGGAAACGTAAACGACAGCGTAGTAAAGGAGAAAACGATTCTTTTTCTCGAGCTTAAGTTGGGAAATATTGCTCTTTTTCAGAAAAAACAGAACCGCCAGGACTGCAATAAACAGGTACGGCGGAAGGCCTCTTCCGTTTGTCGGTACAAGCAGAAGTGCAAAAAGCAATACCAGCCATATCATTTTGGTGGGTATCCGCAGCCCTCTATTATTTATCTTTGTTGCAGCAAATACTGTTTTCATGATTATCTAATCGTCCGTACTTTATTTGGTATTTTTATTGACGCAGGCATCCTCTAAACGAACCCCGTGTCCTTAAACTTCTGCACTATTCTCGCTATGTGTGCTTGCGCGTCATAAAACGCATGGTATACATTTCAGTATTCTTCCCATATCCCGTTATTGTCTATGAGCTGCTTTAACCCTTCAATTTCTGCCCATATTGCCGGGATTGCGCCGAATCATACTCTTAATTCTTTTATTCATGTACAACATCTCTCAGTATGCACTTCGTTAAGGCTGTCCAGCTATATTCATTTTCAGCCTTTCTTCGCATTTGCTCTCGGATCGATACGTCATTTCTGACTTTCAGCGCAAATGCTGTTACAGCATCTATGTCAATTACGCTTTCATCATCCGGAAATTTCAGGGCAAAGGCTTCATCGCCTTTCAATCCCTTTTCCCTTGAAGCGTAGATGAAAGGCAGACCGGAAGCACAATATTCCTTTGCTTTCAGGGTAGACCCCCACTCCAACCCGATTCTGTGTAAGCCGAGGGTTCCCACGCCTATGTCGAACTCATCCATGATCGCTTCCAGCTCGGCGCCTCTTTTGGCGCCTTTGAATAAGACATAGTCACCAAGCCCGTACGCATTCACAAGCTTTTGCATATGTTCGGATTCTTGCCCAGCACCAACGATCCAAAACTCAACGATATACTCAGGTGCAGGATTTGCAGAATAATAAGCGTTTAAGCCTTCAATCACCCGATCAACGGCGTGCCAAACAGCTAAATTGGCAACACAGCCGATAATGATCTTATTACTGGTATTGATATGGTTCCTGACTTTAATACTGTCGCAATCCACTCCGTTTTCAATGCAGACAGTCGGGGTGCCCCAAATGGTACCGTCGTATGTGAAAGTAACGATTTTATCTATGTACCGGTGTGCTTGTTTGATGTGCTTTTCTTCCATCCATGCCGCAGCCCGCTTCAGAGCAAATTCAAAATAATTTTTCTTGGACAGTAATTGCCGATGCCGACTGTCTCTTTCCGCTGCGTACGGATATGTGGGGAGCTCCAATATGACCTTTATCCCCATTTTTTTGAGCTTTTTGAATGTGGATACCATAACAGTGTCCAAGTGGTCGAACCGGATATAGAATACCGTGATGTCATTTTCATCTGCCCATTTCAAGATATCCGAGTAAAACGAACGCCGTCCCAAAAGCCCATCATAATGATTGGTAAAAACAGGAATGCCGGTATTGACAGATTCAACGATAAACTTCTGGCCTTTTTCGTATTCAACAAAAACCTCATCGAAATAATCCGAAAACGCCCTGCACATTCCTCTGACCTTTTTTAATACGCCAATATGATTATTATTATTGACATTTAGCCTTGACACATATAACAATTTGCCCTGTTTCATTCTTGGCCACTCCATACTTGTTTTGACTTTTTCGCGCTACCATACCAAATTATGATAGAGTCACAGCATTCTTACATTCATAATGATTTCGTAAATTCTCCAACAATTTCACCGATATAGTTATCAATATAGTAATGCTCTGCGGAACTTTTTGCCCCAATTTTCAGCTTTGATAATACGCTTCGGTTTTCGTCCAGATATAATAAAGCCTTTGAAAGGGCTTCCGCCGTGTTTTCTTTCAGCACGATCCCGTCGACGCCGTCGTTCACGATCTCAGCGTTGTAAGCAATATTGCTGACAACGGCGGGAATGCCGGCAATCTTTGATTCGACCAGTATTCCCGGGACACCTTCATATTTCCATCGACTTGGTAAAAGAAGAACATCATATTTCGAGAGCTCATGATATACCTGTTCATCTTTGCCCTTGAATACGCCGTGATAGTTTATATTGGGAAGACTTGCGATGGATGCCAAAAACTCCGTTTCAAACCCGTCTTTTATTTCTCCATATATATGAAACTCCGTGTTTTGAAGCAAAGTCGCCGCGGCAATGACAATGTCTATGCCTTTTTCAGGGCTGATCAGGGAGAAGAAGACGGCTCTCAGAGTATGATTATCGTTGCGCAGCTCAGGAAGAACATTCTCTGGCCTAAATCGGCAATTCGGATAATATGCAGCATTCTCAAGTCCGGCTTTTTTCAGCGCTTCAACCATCCCATGGGTTTCTGCATAAACGCGTTTGAACTGAGAAATATATTTCTGATATTCTCTATCATTTACAATATCATTTGCTGCCGTTCCGCCCATCAAAAAATTGATGGACTTTCGCATTGCTTTTCTGTTGACGAAGTACAATAACTTGCAGAATTTTTTTCCGGACTTCTTACTTGCAACTCCCACAACAAAACAATTTCTTCGGTTTAACAAAACTCGAATAAGCTTTACAGTCTCAACAAGATTCTTTCTTTTTATTTCATTTAAGTCAATCTTTTCAATTTTGAGATGTTCCAGTAAAGCAATATATAGATTCTGGTTTTTTTTTGTGACCCCCCCAAAAGGAGGTGGAAATCCTCCAATATATATTATACTCATAACACCATAATGCCCTTCTTAACTTATTGACGCATTTGCTTGACAAGTTCCGCTGATTGAACAATCATTTAATTCGGAAAAAGCCGAAACAAATAAGGAGAAAACAGGTAAAGATTCTATGTTTCTAATTTTATTTTTGATAAAGCGCAATTTATCCCTTTTTTGTATTTAATTGCATGTAAATATTTTCTTCCATCATAATTATCAAGCTATGCACTGCGCAACACATAGATAAAAAACTAAAAGATATTTTCATGTGTCTAATACAATTATTCACTTAATAGCTTGCACTATTAGTTCTCTTTTTCCGCTCTTCTTTTTCGATAGAACATCTGTTTTTTTCAAGCGGAAAGTAATCAAATTATTGGTATCCTCTGTTAATGTATTTTGTATATATTGTTCATCATCATAACTATACTCCGGTTCGATAATGATTCTCACAGTTACATAGCCCGGGGTGTCCTGATAAAACTGAAATGCTTTAACATGTTGCTCATAAAAAGAGTATCTAAGAGAAGTCAACGCAATCTTATTTCCATTTGCATCAACCAAATATTCTGTTGTTCTTCCTTCTAACCGCTTTAACAAGCGATAATTACGTCCGCAACTACACTTTTCAAAGCTCCATTGCGCTAAATCGCCCGTTCTATATCGAATTAATGGCATTCCTGTATTACAAAACCCTGTTGCCACTACTTCTCCTGTAACGCCTTCTTCTTCAATAATATTTCCGCTCTCATCTACTAATTCGCAATACCCATACAAAGGCTCAACATGATATGCTTCTGATTTCTCGCATTGACCTGCAATTAATAACCTTTCTGTATGACCATAAAACGATAGAATCGGACAATTAAGAACCTTACGGATATATTCAACTTCTTCATGCCCCATACCCTCGCTAGATGGAAGGAAGCCTTTAAACTGGTGATTAATACCATTTTGCTCTATGTACTTACATAATTGCAAAGTAGCTGACGGGTAACCCTGAATAAAATCAGGTCTATACTTTTCAATTGCACGACAGTATTCTGCCATTTTTTCATCCGTCATATTTGAAATATTAATTCTTAATCTGTTCTTTATATAATCGAAATAACAATCTCCTTTTTTCTTTTGGTCAATCTCTCGCATTACTAGTCTCGAACTTCTATGATTAAAACCTATCCTTTCCCATATATGTACAACAAATGCCCACTCTATTTGAGTAGTATTTTTATTCATATAAATTCCAAGTGGCATACCTGTGGAACCAGACGTTTTCTTCAAAATCAGATCTTTTTTATCAAATATATCACTAATGAACTGATTCTCGTTGGCTTTGACAATGCTTTTATCAATTAAAGGTAATTTCGCAAAATCCTCTAAAGAATGAATTGAGCGGATATCGAAGTCTCTATATCTTTCTTTATAATAAGGAACATGATCATACGCATAATTAACTTGAGTAAGTAGTTTTGATAAAACTATTGCATCCAATTCTTGTCGGCTCAAATACTCTGTTCTTTTGAGTTCTTTAATTGTTTTGTTGAACTCTTTTCCATATCGTATGTTATAACTCAAAGAATTCCCTATCAAGCCAACAATCTTAGTGAGTATTGGCGGCATGTTTTCATAATGATCTTCAAGCCAAACAATTATCGAGTTTTTAAAAGACATAAGCACCTCTCAAATAATAATTATCGTTTTGCGTTTCTTGAATACTTGATCCTTGAGAAAAAGGCTGCATTCTCATATCCTGTAAACGCCCGGCAAATCAATGATATTGTGACAATCCAGAACGGTCTTTCCGTGCAACTTGTCCACATTCTCTTTGATCTCGTTGTGCTTGACCATGACGACGACAAAATCAACAGCGTTCAGGAATTCGTCCAGATCATGGTACTGGTTCTTCACGACATCTTTCACAATGAACGGATCGTAAACCTTGAGCCCTGTGGCCAGGTGACGCTCCTGGGACGCAAGTAACTGGAGCGTGGGAGATGCCCGCATATCGTCCACATTCTCTTTATAGGTGAGTCCGTACAGGCCGACGCGAGTGATATCGGTCATGCCTGTCTCCTTCATGATCTCATAGATCCGATTCAGAACGAAATCGGGCATACCGTCATTTGTCCGCATGGATTCCCCAATCACCTTGGTGAGGCTGGGATAATCTCCCACAAGGAACCAGGGATCAACGGAGATACAGTGTCCGCCAACGCCGGGACCGGGCTGCAGGATATTTACCCGCGGGTGCATATTGCAGATACGGATGATCTCATACACATCCATATTATCATGACGGCAGATTTTTGCCAACTCGTTGGCAAAAGCGATGTTGACGGCGCGGAAGGTATTCTCCACCACCTTGGTCATCTCGGCGGTTTTGATATCTGTGACAACAATTTCGCCCTGACAGAAAGAGGCATACAGCGCCTTGACCTTTTCGCCTACGGCTTTATCATCGGCACCGATGGTGCGGTTATTGTGAAGCAGCTCATACACCATGTTCCCGGGGATAATGCGCTCCGGCGCATGAACCAGATGCAGGTCGTCTCTTCCCGCCTCTTTCAGCACGGGCCTGACGAATTTGTCAATGGTGCCGGGGCTGACGGTGCTCTCAATGACCACGGTGGCACCCTGAGGTGCGATCTTCATGATCTCGTTGACGGCGGCGATGACATAAACGGCATCGACTCTTTTACTGAATTCATCATAGGGAGTAGGGACGGAGACAATGTAGGTATCCGTCACCTGATACTCTGCTGTAAAACGGATGCCGGCGCTTACAGCAGCATGGAACAGTTCATCCAGTCCATCTTCCTTAAATGTGGTTTTTCCGGCGTTCAGCGTAGACACCAGCTCTTCGTTATAATCCGTACCGATGACTTCAACTCCATGAGAGGCCATCATCAATGCTGTGGGAAGTCCGATATAGCCCAGTCCGATTACGTTTACCATTTCTCTTTCTCCTTATTCGATTTCAAAGGTCGTTTGGACGGTGCTCCGAAAGGCAATTTCCAAACACTTTGCTTTTTCCGGCATTCCAAAGCGTGTGGCTATGATGCAATCACGAATAATCATGTCGCTGTCTGAATTTACAATGATATGTCCATCGATCCGGCAGGTTCTTGCGCCTGTTTGCTCCACTTCGCAGTTTGAACCGATATGGTACCGCGAGATGGCGTTATGCTCCGATTTGCTGTGCAAACTATCACGGATCGCAATCTTTCCGCCCCTTACCTCCACTTTCCGCGTGTGTCCTACCGGGGAGGGGAGGATTTTTTCATATCCGTCATGGAACGCTGTAACGCGCAGTTCATCACCATATGTCAGGTCAGAAATATAGGTGTGTCCCCGTTTGGCGACGCGGAAAGCCGACCAGACCTCCGCACTGCTTTGCCCGTCAACTTCTACGGTGTTGTGAGCCGCTGTGGATCGGCACGCATTTCTTTCCGATCCCGGCTGATAGGTGAACACGCCGCTGTCAACCAGAATTTCTTTATCCTCCGAACATAAAAGCACACTCAAAGCATCCGCGTGGGTATGTCCCAGATTATAGTCCGGGCCATTGTTGCCGCAGTCCATGTAAAAGGAATACTGCTTTTCGTTTTGACCGAACTGATAATGAACAAGGCCGGTCCCCTCGTTGATGGTTCTTCCTGTCCACGTTATCTCTTTGTTGCCTATCCCGAGCCAATTCCAACGCCTGAAATAGAGCCCTTTCCGTCCCTTGGGTGGTTCCGACTCGTAAATATAGGACGCGGTGGCAAGGAAGTCTGCCGCATCGTAGAAGGGATAGTCATACGCGGCATCATTGAACAGCGGTATTTTGCCGTTTACACCAATGATGTCGTTAAGAAAGCAGTAGGGCTTTCGCATGAGGTCGGCAAACTTATCTGAATCCGGGTCATTCACAAAACTCATGAGCGCATAGACTTCAAAGTATTGCTGCAAAGCTTCCACATGGTAGGAAACACTCTGCTCATAATGCCCGCCATCTTGCAGGAATTGCTCTTTGGCCTCCGCAATCAGCAGCTCTTTTCCGGTTTTGTACAAATCGTCGTCCTGCAAAAAAGTACCGGCATACACAAGCGCCTTTGCCTCACTGAGCAGATGATTGGCGCCGAGTTGGTACTCCAACGAGTCTTTCAGCTCCTGCGCCTGAGGCTCGATCATCCGGGCATATTCCGCAATGTCATCCGGGGCATATTCGCTGCAAAAACCGATCCAGTTTGTGATCCTTTCGGCAATGACATAGGCATTCCACTTATCGCCGCCGATAAACTGTCCACACGATTCCTGCCAATTCCGGATCAGCGCCAGCCCTTTGTCAATATACGCCCGGTTTCCGGTAGCTTTATAGGCATCCGAAAGCTCCAAAAGCCAACGGAACGAATTTAACCGAAAGCAAACCAGCCGATAGTCTTCACCCGTTAAGTCCCAATCGCCGGGAAAAAGTACGGTTCTTCCGGATACGGTCGGGATCTCATTTTTTAGGATACCGTCTGCTGCGGCAGTATCTGTATTCCCAATATTGGGGGCATAAAAGGTCGGCAGCAAAACGGGAACAAGAGATTGACCGGCCTGTTTGGGTACTCTTTTCCTGATTTTATTTCTCGCGGTGTAATATAGCCGGTATTTCCACTGCCGGGGTGTCATAAATCTTACGGTATTCCACACCCGAGATACTTTGTTAAGCATCATTTTTTCTCCGCTTCATGCAGTATTCTTAAATAATCCTCAGCAAGCTTGGTTCTGGAATAGTGTTCTTCCACCGCCTTGCGGCCATGATCGCCCATCTGCCTGAGGCTTTCCCGCCAGTCGTCACGGTGAAAGAAGTCTTTCAGCGTGGCCAAATCTTCTTCCGCGGTTCCGGTCAAAGCAATGCCGGCGCCGTATTTCCTTACGATTTCGGCACTCTCCCCGTCCGGACCGATGTAAAGAACAGCAATACCCCGCCCCATGACCTGAAAAAGCTTAGAGGGGATCGTATATTTGAAGTCATCGGATTTCCGCAGGGCGATCACCGATAGCTGCGTATCATTGTAGTAGGGCTCCAGCCCTGCCGATGACATACTCGGCAGCATTTTGATAAATGTTGTCTGGCTTGCCGCCGCTTTGATTTCTTCCTTTTGTGCGCCTCCGCCAATGATCAGATAGGTAAAATCATCCACGCATTTGCGGATTTCTTCGCCATACGGAAAGGTGTCTTTTATATTCTGTGAGATGCCAAGTGTTCCGAAATAGCTGAGGACGAGGGGCTTGTGATCGTCGTATACGTCAACGGCTCTATCCACATCCACGCCGTTGGTAATGACTTCGATTTTATCCGCAGGGACACCATCTTCTGCCAAAATCTTTTTATAGCCGTTGGTAACGACGACAACCTTTGCCGCCTTTTTGCACAGCCTGAGCTCCAGCCATTTCATGCCCTTGACAGCCAGACTGCTCTCGCTCTTACCGGTGGCGATCAATTGCTTATAGGTAATATCGCGTATTTCAAAGACAAAGGGGATATGCTTTCTGGCTGCGTATAACCGGGCAAGGAGCGCATTGAAAACAATCCCGGAGGTTCCGAGAATAACATCATAGTCTTTGCCGATTTTGCCGGACTGAAAATGGGTATTGATCCACCCGAAAAAGAAGTAACTGAGTGCGTTTTTGAGTCTTTTCAGGATGGATGTATTCGGCACAGCGATAAGCTTACTTCTCAGAACCCTGACTCCGTCAATTTGTTCTTCTGACAGCATTTTCGGATCATATCCATCAAATATCTTGCCTGTTGGGTAATTGGGATATCCGGTGAACACTGTCACATCAGCTCCCATTTGCTTCCACAATCTTGCATTTTCTGTTGCGCGAAAAGATGGAGCAATGGATTCCGGTGTATAGAATTGTGAAAAGTACAATATCTTCATGCTTGATTAGATTTCCTTTATTTCGTCACCCACGGCTCGTATTCTTTCCCCTCAAGAATATCCGCTATGCGCTCACAGGCGTGGCCGTCGCCGTAGGGATTGCAGGCCTTATTCATCTTCTCATACGCTGCCGGATCTTCCAGCAGATCCTTGAAGGTACTATATATCATTTCTTCATCCGTGCCCACCAGCTTCAACGTCCCGGCTTCCACGCCCTCCGGCCGTTCGGTGGTATCACGCATGACGAGAACCGGCACACCATAGGAAGGGCATTCCTCCTGGATCCCGCCGGAATCGGTCAGGCACAGGTAACTTCTTGCTTCAAAGTTATGGCAGTCAAAAACCTCAATGGGCTCAATGATGTGAATTCTATCGCATCCGCTCAGTTCTTCCTCCGCCGCTTTTCTGACCGCAGGATTCATGTGGATAGGATAGATTGCCTTACAATCCGGGTGTTCATCCAAAACCCTTCTGATGGCCCGGAACATACGGTGCATGGGCTCTCCGAGGTTTTCTCTTCTGTGCGCCGTGATGAAGATCAGCTTATCCTTTCCGACCCAATCCAGCTCAGGATGGGTATAGTCCTCTTTTACGGTATGCTGCATGGCATCGATCACCGTGTTTCCGGTGACAAATATCGTGGCGGCATCCTTCCCCTCGTCCAAAAGATGTTTTTGGGCAAGCTTGGTGGGTGCAAAATTGTATCTGCTGATAATTCCCACGGCCTGACGGTTGAATTCCTCCGGGTACGGAGAAAAGATATTGTATGTGCGAAGCCCGGCCTCCACATGACCCACAGGGATCTGCAAATAGAAGCAGGCCAGCGCTGTCACGAAAGTGGTGGAAGTATCGCCGTGCACCAGGCATACGTCCGGTCTGACCTCTTCCAGCACAGTCTTGATCCGGCTGAGTATTTCCGTCGTAATATCAAAGAGCGTCTGCCCGGTTTTCATGATGGAAAGGTCATAATCAGGAACCACACGGAAGGTAGTAAGCACCTGATCCAGCATCTGCCGATGCTGCCCGGTAACGCAGACAACCGTCTGAATACTTTTTCTCTTTTTCAGTTCGTTGACAAGGGGGCACATCTTAATGGCTTCCGGTCTTGTGCCAAATACCAGCATTACTTTTTTCATTTCTATGACCATACCTTTCCGCTGCGCGGAAGGCACAAAAAGGTATGAAACCCTTACCTCTAACGCAGCAAGTCAAAATTTGTTAAAATAGGCTTGAGGAAACAGGCACACTACAGAGCACGTGGAGGTGAGTAGGCTCAACCTTGTGTTGGACTGAATTTCTATGTGTGCCGGACGCTCTTTCAAGCACAAATAAGTAGGGTATTGCACCCTGTAACCTTATCTTTGGAGAGACGGACTACTTCAATCTTTCAGTGAGCGTCCAGTCCCTGCCTGTTTCCCTCAAATACTTGTTTTGAGGGGATGTGTTATGCTCAAAATCGTTTACCCTATCTGCTGTGGAATGGATGTCCACAAGGATTTCCTTGTTGCCTGTATCGCTTCCACAAATCAGCAAGGTGTTACTTCTTACAAAAGCAAACGCTTTTCCACCTTTACCGGCGACCTGCGTTTGTGCGCTCAATGGCTTGCCGCAAACGACTGCAAGGATGTTTGCATGGAGTCTACAGGTAAATATTGGATTCCAATTTACAATATTCTTGAACCCACCTGCAAAATCGTTTTGGCACATCCGAAGTACGTCAAAGCAATTCGCGGCAAAAAAACCGACAAGAAGGATGCCAAGTGGATTGCAGACATCTTCAAGCACGACCTTGTTTCCGGAAGCTTTATCCCTCCGGCAGATATCCGTCAGCTTCGTGACCTGATGCGCTACCGCTGGAAGCTCACCAATATCACTTCAGGCGAGAAGAACCGCGCGCAGAACTGCCTTACCGTCTCTAACATCAAACTGGATGATGTTTTCTCGGATGTCTTTGGAAAAGCGGCTACTGCTATTACCACTCGCCTGTTGGATAATCCCACGGAGAAGATTACGGATGTTTCCGGCTTTCGTACCAAAGGTATGAAAGCCACCGATGAAGAAGTTCTTGCTGCTGTAGATGGAACAATTTGTCCCGAGCAAGCTGAAAAACTCCGCATTATACGCTCACACATGAACGGTCTTGACCTCTGCAAAGCCAATCTGGATTCACTGATTCTTTCCGTTGCGGAGAAATATCTTCCGCAGCTTGACCTTGTTATGACGGTGCCGGGTATCCAATCCTTTGCCGCTATTGGCGTTCTCTCTGAAATCGGAGTGGATATGTCCGTGTTCCCGACCTCCAAGCATCTTTGCTCCTGGGCCGGTCTTACGCCGCAGAACAACGAGAGCGCCGGAAAGAAGAAAACCACCAGAATCGGCAGAGCCGGTGCTTACATCAAACCGTTGCTGGTGCAGTGCGCACTGTGTGCAATTCGCAAGAAAAGCAACCCTGAGATTCGCAGACGCTATGAAAACCTGAAAAAGCGCCGGGGTCACAAAAAAGCTATCATTGCCATTGCAAGAATGCTGCTCACTGCCATTTACAACATTCTGAAGAAGAATGAACCCTACAATCCCGAGCTTTATGCTCACTTAAACACTCCACCGAAGCAACGGACAGTTTCCGTGGAGGAGGCTATCTTCATTTTACAAAGGCAAGGCTATCTCGTGACGCCCAGCGCCACATAGATTATATCGCACATTGCCTCTTTTGAAAAGTCCCTTTCTCAGGGGCTTGGTTTTGTGCGCCCTCTTTCGGGATAGTGCTTAGATTACAATGTTTCAACCTTTATCTCCATAAAACGCCAAGAAATCCCGCTGCATACGCTGTGGGATCTATTGACGTTATTGTTTTTTTGTATTCATGCGCACAACTCATTCTCCCTGACAGGTAAATACCGCAGCAAAGGTTTTGAAAATGATTTTCCAATCCGTAAGGAAGCTGCGCTCTTTGATGTACTGGATATCCAAATCGATCCACTCGTCAAAGCTGATGGAATCGCGGTTTTTCTGAATCTGCCAGTAGCAGGTCAGCCCCGGCTGCACATAGGTCTTTTGCTTTTGATACTCATTGAACTGCACATATTCCCGGGGCAGACACGGGCGGGGGCCTACGATGGACATATTGCCCTTGAGGATGTTGAGGAGCTGGGGCAATTCGTCGATACTGGTTTTGCGGATAAAGCGCCCGATGCGGGTGATACGGGGATCGTCCTTGATCTTAAACATGGGGCCGTCTTTTTCGTTCAGCCCCATCAAGCCTTCCAGTTCCAATTCTGCATTGACGACCATAGAACGGAATTTGTAGAACCTAAACGGCTTACCGTCCCGCCCGATGCGCTCCTGGACAAAAATCGGGCTGCCGTGGGGATCATCGAGCCAGATCAGCAGGGCGATGACTAACATCAACGGCAGGAGAATCACAAAGGCCAATCCGGCAAAAAGAATATCTTGCAGGCGGCGACCTATCCAATAGGCCTTTTTCTGATGCAGGACATCGTCTCGCACCAAAGGTATGTAGGACGCATCGCTGTCGTGTTTGATACCTCCGGAGATATAACCGCTTTGAACCGTTTCCATTCTGCTTTCTCTCTTTCTGAAGTAATGGGGCAAAATAAATTCTCCTGTTTGTAACAAACAGGAGAAAAGTCAGGTACCTGACTTTTCTGAATGGGATTTGCTTTTATGCCATATTCGGAAAACTTAAACCATTTATTATAAAGAATAAGCTACGGGGAAGGGGTTATAATGGGCAAAAATATAATCTTTTCCGCAAATATATACATCTTGTCAAGATATATGAATCCATATATAATATATATATACGCTAATAATCGCTAAATTGCAAGCAAAAAGTTTATTTTTTAACAATATTTTTAATGAAAAACTTAATGAAACTCTCATGCAGCGCCGGAGTTACTAAAACACTATCAATGAAATGGAAAAAACTTTTTGATAGAAATTCAAAATCTGTTGCAGTCAAACGAGCAACAATCAATGGTGTGCAAATAAGGGTAACGATTAAAAAAGGAGTGGATCAAATGCGCAAAATCGTTGCCCAAGAGAGCCAACTAATTGTTCTTGGACATTGGGCGGAAAATGAAGCGGCCTGTGTGGAATTTGACATCACCGGTTGGGAAGACCGTTACGGTGCCGGTGGACATTTCGATGTGCTGGCAAAGCGGCAGGGTGATTCGGATTACTACCCCTGTCAAACACAGCGCGAGGGTAATAAGGTCCTATGGTTCATCAGCAGTGCAGACACCGCTGTTATGGGGCAGGGAAGCTGTGGCTTGGTTTATCACGTCGGTGATGTGGTGGCCAAGAGTGTAATCTTTACCACCGTCGTCACGGAGGGGGTAACCAATGGCGGTGAATTTCCGGAGCCATGGGAGGATTGGACCAACAGCGTCCTGCAAGCCGGTGCGGGGATACAGCAATCTGCAATCGACGCCGCGATACAGGCAGCCGCCGCAGCGGGAAGTGCCGCAAGCGCCGCAGGAAGCGCCTCTACTGCCACCACCAAAGCGTCCGAAGCATCCAGCAGTGCTGCCGATGCTAACACAGCTAAAGTGGCAGCTCAGGCCGCGCAGGGCGCCGCTGAAACCGCAAGTACCACTGCGCAGGGCGCAGCGACTACGGCAACACAACAGGCAACTGCGGCGGCTGGCAGTGCAGCAGATGCTTTGAACTACAAGACCGCCGCCGAGACGGAAAAAACTGCCGCCGAAGCGGCACAGGAGGCTGCAGAGACCGCACAGGAAGCGGCAGAAGCGGCACAGGAGGCAGCCGAAGCGGCGGCAGTGGAAAGCGTTAGATTTACGGCACAATCTCTTACCGACGAACAGCAACAGCAAGCCCGGGATAACATCGGCCTTGGCAATGTGGATAACACCGCTGATGCCAACAAACCCGTATCCACCGCACAGCAGACTGCGCTGAACCTTAAAGCCGACAAAACTGCACTCAGCCGCACGAACCGCTCGCTTGACTATCTGTGGAAAAAGTCGGAGGGCATCATCTACGACACGGAAACTGTCCACAGTGATGCCAACACGGTTACAGTGCCAAGCGGGGCGATGGAATATGCCAGTATGGATAAAATCGGTGGTAAGTCGATTGTTTTCAATCAGCTTATGAAAAATGGCAATTTTGCGAGTGGTACAGTTGGATGGTGGCCTAACAATGCCACAATCAGTGTATCAGATAATGTGCTGTCGATTACCGCGACGAATCGTTGGGGATATGTGAACGTAGAATTTAACGGAATTGCTAAAACCGGACATAAATATTACCTATCAGCTAAGTGCAAGCTTTCGTCTGTTGGAGATTTCTTTCGTATTGGACTTGGCTCCCCAGCTTCCTTTAGCTCTCAGGGAGTATTTACGACATCATCTGGGGTAGGCACAAGTGATTTTTCGAGAATGGATTGCATCGGAACCTATACAGGAGAAAGTGAATCGGCGTGGCTCGTTATTATGGACTGGAGAGCAGATGGGTGGGATACTTGTTATTTTAAGGATGTCATGCTCTTTGACCTCACGCAGATGTTCGGTGCAGGCAACGAGCCGTCCACTGTGGAGGAGTTACGTACCATGTTCCCCAACGACTACTATCCCTATACCGTGGGAACTTTAATTTCTGCGCCGGTGGACAAGGTGGTAAGCAAAAAAGCAGACACAACAACGCTTACCGAAAGAACTATCCCGCAATCTGTTATCGCTCTTTGCCCGGATTATGGACAGGGAACTGCCGAGTCGTTCAATTACATTGACTTCGTTGGGAAAAAATATTACCACAAGGGCAGCATGGGTAGTGATGGCGTATGGACAGAGCTGGCCGCCGAAGAAATCATTGACCTGTCTGCTGCCATTCCCGAGGATTTTGAGATCCTGCCAGTGGAAGCAGGCGGCACGATCCAATTCCATTATCCTGAGCTGGACAACGGATATTCCCTGGATGTATCCAATGATATGACGTATATGGTCAATGTAGCGGAGGTAACAGCGTGAACAGAAGATTGATGGAGCTGAACCATGTCAGTGAAAGCGAAATGCTGCCGTCTGACCGTGTAGGAGAAGCGGAAAGCGCTATCGTGGAGCTGGCGCAGATGGTATCTGACAACGAGGTAAATATTGAAGATTTAACAAATGCAGTCATTGAACTGGCTGAACTGATTGGAGGTTGAGACTATGGCGACTATTTATGCAAAGCGAATCCACGCAGGAAAAATGGCGCTGGCCGATGTGCCGGAGCGGTGGTGTGAAGCTACCGCCCAAAAGTATCGTGAGTTGTACGGCGCAGAGCCGAATGATGGTGTAAAATAGAACAAAAAATTTTTAAGGCGGGAGCAGCGGAAGCTGCTGCCGCCTTTTGCCATTTATTGATTCGAGTTAGACAATATGAAATGACCTCCGATTTGTAGGAACGTGGATTTACCTGTATAATGTAGGTGTTCACAAACTACAAAAACAGGGATTACCGCATACAAATGGAGGTCATCAAATGTAT
>CALCRH010000058.1 GCA_937894515.1 uncultured Clostridia bacterium
ATTGTCATATACGCTCAGCATCTCTTCCGGCAGGAAACCGGTCAAACCATGCAGCATATTCGTTCCTCCGATCAATAAAATTCCTTGATGTAGTCCAGCACGTCCTGGCGGGTGCCCTGGAACGGGCCCGGGGTCTCCATCTTCAGGGAGACCAGCGCGGTGCAGTACAACAGGGCCTGCTCAATATTGGCGTGCTGACGCTCGGTGATATAGCCGGCAAAGGTGGTATCACCCCGTCCGGTACGGCCGGAGAGGTTGCGCGCTTTGATGGGGCAGGTGTAAATCTGTTTGCCGTCGTAGGCCAGCACCTCGGTGTTATGAGTGATCAGCACTTCCTTCGCGCCCCAGCTATACAGCAGCTTTGCGGCTTCGGCGCGGTCGGTGAGTCCGGTCAGGATCTCTGCCTCTGCGGCATCGGTTTTCAGATAGTCGATGCAGGGCAGATATTCCATCTTCTCCGCCCAGTCGTGGAACGCCATGGTCTTGTCGGCTTCCACATGGCGCAGCAGACATTGGACGTCCACCGCCACCTTGCCGTGCTTGGCCGCTTCTGAAAACAGCTTGCCGTCAAAGTCGCCGTAGACCAGTCCGGCGAAGTGATAGATCTTCGTGTCGATGTCCGGCAGCTCGTCAAAGGTGAACGGGTCGCACACGCCCATAGACGTGCAGGCGCGCTTTTCCTTGTCGGCGGTAAAATACTGGTTGCGGATGGAGCAGGTGGCCTTGGATTCTTTCCAATACAGATCCGCGCCGGAGACGGCAAAGCGATCCTCCACGTCGGCATCCGCCGGATTCAGCTTGGTAAACAGCGCCGTTTTATTGCCGGACTTGGCGGCGGCATAGCCGGATGCCACCACAGCACCGCCCAGCTCCCTGCGCTCGTTGCCCTGATAATCGATATTATGGTCAAGGGACACCGGACCGATCACCAGTACGTCATATTGTTTTTTCATGGTAAAGTCCCCCTGATTCAGACGATATTCTGAAACCCTGTTTATCACGAAAGCACCGTTTTGTCAATTCTTTTCCCGCTTTTTGCAAATTTTCGTATTGTATTTTCCAAATTTTGCAAAAAATTTTTCTTTCCCTTGCGAGTTGGCAAATCATCTGTTACAATAAAATCGGTAAGGAAGTATTGAAAAGAGGACCTGCTTATGAAGTCAAAAAATCCCGTTCGGAAGGCCGCGCGAATTTTGTTCGGCGCCATTCTGCTTTTTATCGCGCTGTTTCCGATCTACTGGCTGGTGGCCATGTCCATTCGTCCCACCGATGAGATGAAGGGACATATCTCCGTGATCCCTCACTCGCTGACCGGCGTGCATTTTAGCGCCCTGTTTACGGAACGGGGCTTTGGTACTGCCATTGTCAACAGCTTGCAGACCACCGGTATCTCGCTGGTGCTGTCGCTGGCTATCGGCCTTTGCGCCGCCTATGTGATTGCCCGCAGCCGTTTCCGGTTCGGCATCAAAAGACCCATGTCCTACTGGATATTGCTGATCCGTGTGCTGCCCCCGGTGGCGTTTACCATTCCCCTTTATACCATGTTCAACCGGGTGGGTATTCTGAACACCAAGATCCCGGCGACTCTGGCCTGCGTTCTGATCAATATTCCGCTTATTATCTGGTTTATGATTGGTTTTTTCCAGGAATTGCCGGAAGAGGTGGAGGAATCCGCCAAGGTGGATGGGGCAACGGAATGGCAGCTCTTTGTCAAGATCGTGCTGCCGCTGGTAGCCCCGGGTATTGCCGCCATTGCCATGCTGTCGTTCATGTATGCCTGGAACGAATATACATACAGCATCATCTTTGTCCAATCTCCCAGCAACTATACGGTACCCCTGTCTTTGGCGGTACTGAACTCTGAGGACAATCTGACCAACTTCGGCCTGGTGGCTGCCGGCGGCGTGATGTCCGTGATCCCCATTACTCTGTTTGTTATCTTCGCACAGAACTACTTGATCTCCGGTTTGTCAAGTGGTGCTGTGAAGGGGTGACAATATAAAAAAACACTAAAATAGGAGGAAACAAAATGAAAAAGTTTTTAGCACTGGTTCTGGCTCTGGTCATGGCGCTTTCTCTGGTGGCCTGCGGCAAGGAAGCTGCTCCCGCTGCGGATAGCAACGAGCCTGTAACCCTGACCCTGGCTCTGCGCGGCGGTACCTATGCTGACGTCATTCAGGGCTGCCTGGCTGACTTCGAGGCTGCACACAACTGCAAGTGCGAAGTCCTGGCTCTGGAAGAGGATGACCTGCACAGCAAGGTCGCTCTGGATGCCATGAACGCCGAGGGTTCCTACGATTTGTGCATGGTCGACGGTTCCTGGATGGCTGAGTACACCGCTGCCGGCGTGCTGGCTAACCTGTCCGAGATGGGTTATACCTTCGACAGCGATGTGATCGAGGCTACCACCGCTATCAGCTACTATGATGGCGACATCTATCTGGCTCCCTACTATGGTAACGTCACCGTTCTGATGTACAACAAGACCAACGTGGGCGACGCCGCTATGGAGAATCTGGACGATATGCTGGCTATCTGCGAGAAGGCTCAGGCTGACGGCAAGCTGGGCTTCATCTATCGCGGTGACACCGAGAACAACACCGTGGTAGACTTCCTGTCCGTCCTGCTGAGCTTCGGCGGCTGGGTCATTGATGACAACAATCAGCCCACCGTCAACACCCCCGAGTTCAAGAAGGCCGTTGAGTTCTATCAGAAGCTGATCGCTACCGGTACTGCCCAGAAGAAGGATGACCTGATCGCCTCCATCGGCAGCGGCGCCGGCACCATGGCCATTGGCTGGCCCGGCTGGTATCAGGCTGACGCTGATATGGATTACACCGCTATCACCGGTGTGGCTTCCGCCGGCGATACCGCTTACAACGCCAACGTTGCCGGTATCTGGACCATCGGTATCCCCGCCAACAGCACCCATTCCGAGCTGGCTCTGGAGCTGCTGGAGTACCTGATGGATAAGGATGTTCAGTATGCCACCATCCCCGCCGGCGGTGTGCCCTGCCGCACCTCCTGCCTGACCGACTCCGCCATTCTGGCCGATCATCCCCAGTTCGCCGTGATCGAAAAGGCTCTGGCCGGCTGCAAGTACCGTCCCGTTATCGAGGAGTGGACTGACTTCTACACCATCCTCGGTACCGAGCTGGGTCAGATCTTCGCCGGTGCCAAGTCTGTTGACGACGGTCTCGCCGCCGCTCAGACTCAGCTGGAAGCTCTGATGGGCTGATTGCCGATCTGATACTGCACATATGATCTGATGCGGTGAGGTGCCGCGTTTGCGGCACCTCACCTTCCCTCTCCGCCGAACATTGGGTTCGATATCACTCCTCCCATGAAGGAGGCTTCCTGTATGAAGAAGCAACGAAATAACAATCCGGGTCTGGCTCTATCTCACGTGTCTACCACGCGTTTTGCCCGAGCCATGATCCTCCCCACCGTGGTGGTTCTCGCTGTTATGACCATCTATCCGCTGATCTTTACCGGCGGATACTCTTTGACCAATTACAATCTCTTAAAACGCAAGAACGTCGAGTTCATTGGCTTAAAGAACTATGCAGATCTGCTGGGTAACGAGTATTTCCGGCAGGCCATGTGGAACACGGTCAAGTTTACTGTCCTGACCGTGATTTTCGAGATGATCTGCGGGTTCTTTGTTGCACTCTATGTCAACAGCCTGACCCGCGGGCAAAAGGCAATGCGCACCTTGCTGCTGCTGCCCTATCTCCTGCCTGCGGTCACCATTGCTTTGAGCTGGCGGATGATGCTTTCTCCCAACTACGGCATTGTCAACCAGATATTAACTTCGCTGCATCTGCCGGTTTATAACTGGTTTTCCGATATACATACCGCTTTTGGTATGCTGGTGCTGATTGACGTCTGGCAGAATACGCCCTTTGTATTTCTCCTGCTCTATGCCGCCTTGCAGGCGGTGCCCCAGGATCAATATGAAGCTGCCCGTATTGACGGCGCCAGCCGATTCAAGACCATGCTCTATGTGACCATTCCCAACATCAAGGGCAATCTGGCGCTGTGCGCATTGCTTCGTACCATCGACAGCTTCCGCGTCTTTGAAAAAGTCAACCTGCTGACCGGCGGCGGTCCTGCCAACACCACGTCCACCATCACGCAGTACCTCTACAACTTTGGTATCAAGAGCCTGAAATTCGGCTTCGGCAGCGCCGGTGCCATTGTGATGACGGTTATCGTGCTGATCCTGTCCAGCTTCTATATCAAGCGTGCCATCAAGTAATGCTATGAAGAATATAACGCTAAAATTCATCAACGTGGGCTATGGCGAGGCGTTTTTGCTGCAATGCCCGGACAGCCGCTATGCAAACGGCACGTTTACCATGCTCATTGACGGCGGCAGCGCTGATCCCACCGAATACGCCGACCGCAGCTCCGGCCGGATCCCCTTTGCGGAATATGCCGCAGAGATCGGTCTGGATCACATCGACCTGCTGGTCAGCACCCACACCCATGAGGATCACATCTGCGGAGCGCTGCCGGTGGCGCAAAAGCTCTGCCCCGGGCAGTTCTGGCAGTCCCTGCCCGACAGCTTTTACCGCGACACCCGCGAGCTGGACGTTTCCCTTGCCCAAAATCTCTCGCAGGACAAATTTCTGCACGCGTTGAACGACTATCGCACGCTGTGTGATACCGTGGTCAAAGGCGGCGGAAAGATCTGTACTGTCGGTGCAGGGGACAACGGCGAACTGTGTGAGGGTCTCACTTATCGACTGCTGGCACCGTCCAAGGAAAAGGCTGCGGAGTTAGAGAGTTTTACCCACGAGCTGTACGGCGAAACGGACAAAGCTGCTTTTCTGCAAAAGCTCAATGCGCTGGACGCCAAGATGAACAATTACAGCGTGATGCTGCTGCTGGAGTATCGCGGCACCCGTATTCTGCTGCCCGGCGACACCAACTGCATGGGCTATGAGGGTATCGAGCCCACGCTGCTGCGTGCGGATATTTTCAAAATCGGACACCATGGGCAGAAAGACGGCGTTGCCGAAGCACAGTTAAAGGCTATACAGCCCAAGGCTATCGTCTGCTGTGCCTCCAGCGATCGCCGCTATAACAGCGCCCACCCGGAGCTGATGCAGTCCCTGCTGTCGCAGGGAATTGACCTATGGTTTTCCGACTGCCCGCCGGTACCCGGAGTAACCCTTTCGCCCCATCGCGAACTGTGTTTAACCATCGAAGAAAACGGCGCATTTACTGCCGAATACAACTAAAAAAAGAAGCACCTGACGGTGCTTCTTTTTTTAGTTGTATCGGGAAATCACTCTGCTGCCGGACCGTATTTTTCGCCCAACAGGGCCTCGGCTTCTTCCCGGGAGATCTCGCCGTTATTATATCGAGCCATGGTCTGCACGTCCTTGCTGCGCAGCTTATAGAACAGGAGCAGAATCACGATAGCCACCACAAAGCCTGCTGCGGGGAACAGGTTGAACAGGCCCCATACGCCATCGGCCACACCGGCGGGCTGCACGGCGTTTTCGCCCTCGATAAAGCCCACGGTGGACAGAGTGAACAGCACCACCGAGCCGATCAGGGCATTTTTCAGCTTGGCCACGAAGCATTGCAGGGAAAACGTGATGCCGGCGGCGCGGGTGCCGCTCTTGTAGGTACCGTATTCCACGGTATCGGCGATGAGCATATAGATGATGACCTGCCAGAAGCCGAGACCGGTGCACTTGAGCATGATCATGATGATGGCCACGATGGTACTGCTGTATCCCACGAAGAAGGCAACAATATCCATGACCACGGAGAAAGCACAGCCTACCACCAGCACGTAGAACTTATCCCACTTGCGGGAGAGGGCGGGAACAATGGCGGACACGATGATCACCGCCACGGCGGCACCGGCGCTGACCAATGTGGCAGCGCTTTCCTTACCCAGACAGATACGTCCCAGATAGATGGCCATGGTCTGCTCCACGCTGGCAAGCCCCAGAAGCAACAGGGCAATCAGCACCACGATGAGGAACTTGTTCTTTTTCAGATACTGTACCATTTCCCGGAAAGAGGGTTCCTCGTTGCTCTTGGCGGTGGGCACATGGCGCTCCTTGACGGTAAGGGTCATGGGGATCATCATGGCCACGGAGATGGCAATGAACACCACGGCGGAGAGGAACCAGCCCCACTTGGAGCGGACCAGCGGGATCAGTACGGTGGCCAGCACGCCGCCCACCATGCTCCACAGCTTGCCGCCGGCGATGATGGAGGTGCGCTCCTCAATGTTGGAGGTCATCACCGTGGACAGGGCAAAGGCGGGGGTATCCAGAATGGTATAGGCCATATCGAACAGGATATAGGCGATCAGGAACCAGATAATTTTGGCCGTTTTATCCATGCCTGCGGGAATTGCAAAGATGGCGATGGTGGTCACGCCCACCAAAGAGGTACCAATCTTTACCCAGGGGATAAATTTCTGGCCGTTCTTGAACTTATGACGGTCCACGATGTAGCCGAACAGGACATCGTTTACCGCATCCCACAGCTTTGGGATCAGTAAAACGGCGCTGGCGGTAGCGGCATCAATGCCGATATCCGTCAGGAAGGTGGCAATCAGCGCCACAAAGCCCCACAGAATATTCTGCCCCAGATAAAACATCCAATAGGTGAACGGTTCCTTGCGGGTGGTTTGATAACCCAGTTTTCTCTCTTTCAGCATTTTCTCACCTCAAAAAACTTCATTTGCCGAAATCCGGCAATATTTACCTTTTCACTATATTCGATTATCTCATGGAAGTCAATCGATCTATCACAAATTGCAGACGGATTGCCGTTTTTTCCTTGTCGCAGAGTGAAAAATGTGCTATATTGTAAAAAAATTAGAGGCAAGGGGAAAGAAAAATGGGATTCGTTTTCTTAAAAATACTGGCAGTCATACTGCTGATGATCTTTGCGGCGCTTTTGCTCCTGTTCCTCAATGGCAAGAGCCGGCAGAAATTTAAGGGAGCCGATCCAAAGCTGTCAAACTGGATGGCCGATATTGACGATGGCGCATTGCTGCGGCACGTTGCCATCCCCGGCAGCCATGATGCCGGTACCCGGGGGATCCTCTGGGCGGGGGAGACACAGACCTATACCATCGCTCAGCAGCTCCAAAGCGGCGCCCGTTATTTTGACCTGCGGGTACACAAAAAGGGTGACAAATATGTGATCTTCCACAGCATATTGGACGGCATCGAATTTTGCAAAGTCCTCGATGCCATTCGGGACTTCGTTCAATCCTACCCCAGCGAGGTTATTCTGATGGACTTCCAGCATTTTAAGGGTAGTCAGGACGAGGTCAAGCGTCTGCTTTTATCCGAGCTGGGAGACCGGGGACTTTTGGTGCAAAACCAGACGGACTGTTCCCAACTGGAGTATATCCGGCAACTGACGGTGGGTCAGGCGCGGGGAAAATGCGTTGTATTCTGGGGTGACCGCAGCGAAACGGACAGCGATTTTCTGTTCCCGCGCAACGACAACGAGTGTACCTATGAGAATATGTGTCTGGACTCCTACTATCTGGCAAACAGCCACAAGATGGATACTCGCGGCCTTATCGAGACCGCCTATCCTGTCTATTTTGCCCGGCTGCATCAGCAGCAGGCAGCAGGACGGGATGCCATGTTCGTGCTGCAATGCCAGTTGACGGACGGCAAATTTGTCCGCGGTCCGTGGAGCCGGGAGCGGAAGCACGATCCGCTGATCTCAGACTATATCCGCCGCTTGAGACAAAGTGAATATCTGGACGCTATCAACGTGATCCTCCGGGACTTCATTTCCCCGCGAAAGTGTGAGGACATTATCGCGCTGAACCGGGAAAAGGGCATTATGTGATAAGAATACAGAATGTGCAGACCGTTCTCTGAATAGAGAACGGTCTGCACATTTAAGTGAAAGGAAAGTGATCCGGCAGATCGTCATGCAAAGTATGGTATCGTTTTTTGAAAGCCTCCACAAATAGCCGGATCGCCTCTGCTTTATCCGGACGCATGGACTCATGATAGATCAGATAAGAAAGACGATGTGGTCCCTCTACGGCAAATTCATGCATATCCAATGGATGCGTTTTGATCAGGGATTCCGCTACAAAACGGGGACAGATGGCCCAACGGCGGGGCTGATTTAAAAACTGCGTTGCCAAAGAGTATGTATCGACATTGATGTATGGCTGTTTGGTTTCCGGCCAGTATTGATCGTGCCACTGTTCAATTTTCATACTGCTCCTCAGCCGGACCTCATCCGCCTGATCCAAATGTTCGGGGTGGATAGCGTTATACTGACTGTATTCGCCGCGAGGACAGATCATTACCACGGAATCTTTCAAAAAGGGGATTGACACAACGCTTTTTACATAGGGATCCATATTGATAAAACCTACATCCAACTCCTTGCGGTCTACCATATCTATGATTTCGGAGGAGTGAGCGATACGGATGGTTAACATAATAGAGTCGGCAGAGGACGAAAAATCCTGAAAAAACGATGGGAACATATAGTGGGTCAACTGGTCACCACAGCCCACAAGGAGGGGAGTACGGTAATTGACGCTTCGAATGTGCTGGGAGTTCTCCCAAAGAGCATCCCACTGCTCTGCCAGAAGCAAAAACTGTTCGCCCTGACTGGTCAGGCTGATGGTGCGCTGACCGGGATTTCGCATAAACAGAGAGAAGCCCAACTCCGTTTCCATGGTCTGAATCCGGTGGCTGATCGTGGTTTGAGATGTGTACAACAGTTCTGCGGCCTTGGAAAAACTGTGATTTCGCACAATCGCTAAAAATGTCTTGATATCACGCTGATCCATAGTGAATTCCTCACAATCAAATATGAATATTTTTCATATTATATACACAAAACATTTACTTGTCAAATTGATTCATTTATGAAATAATAATACAAAATACGACAGAATCAAATACACGGCAAAGACGATGGCTGACACGAATAGGAGGGAAAGGCATATGCAATTGCGTGACTCCTATGAGCGGTTTTTAAGTTATCGGCGTGAACAGGAAAAAGACCCGCTGTTTTTCCGATATGTGCAGCAAACAAAACGATATCTCCCGCCATTTCGGGTATATGGTGATATTTATTATGTGGGAGACAGCTGGGTCTGTGCCCACCTGATCGATACCGGCGATGGACTTCTTCTGCTGGACGGTGGAAATTGCGGCGCTACGGCAATGCTTATCGATTCTGTCTGGCGTTTGGGATTTGATCCGGCTGATATTCGGTGGCTGATCCTGAGCCACGGGCATGTGGATCATTTTGGTGCAGCATGCTATTTGCAGGAGATGTATGGCACAAAAGTATATCTCGGCAAGCCGGATGCACAGATGCTGAAGCGATGGCCGGAACAGAGCATGCTGCATTGCTGCGGAGATGTGTCGCAGCAGTTGGTCATTCCGGATCACACCATTTCAGACGGTGACCAGTTTACATTCGGAAATTTGCAGATTCAATTCTATCTTGTGCCCGGTCATACCGTTGGCAGCATTGCCTGTTTTTTTGACATGACAGAAAATGGAATCAGCCGTCATGTGGGATACTACGGCGGACTCGGCCTGAATACCTTACAGAAGGACTACCTGCTGCAGGTCGGCGATCCGGACTGTTATATGCGCCGCGTATATCTTGAGTCGATTGAAACCATGCGAGATATGGAAGTAGACGTCTTTCTTGGCAACCATGTGATGCAGAATGAATATCTTGAAAAGTATCTGCTGGTTGGAAAAGGTCCCAATCCGTTTATTGATCCGACAGCCTGGAAGCGCTGCCTGGACGGCAAGAGAGAAGAAGTGCTTGCCCTGATGAAGCGGGAGGGACAACCGTTTCCTGATAGAGAACAAGAAAAGTAAAAATGAGGATATTCAATACGGAGAGGAGAATGTTCGATGAAAATTGGCTTTGTGGGTCTGGGCGTTATGGGAAAACCCATGGCAAAAAATCTGATGAAGGCCGGACATGAACTGTTGGTATACGATATCGTCCCTGCCAGTGTGCAGGAGATGGTGGACGCCGGTGCGCAGGCGGCAGACAGCCTGAAAGAAATCGGCGCAAGCTGCTCGACAATCATTACAATGCTGCCAAACGGACCTCACGTAAAGAGCGCTATGTTTGATGAAGGCGGTCTGGCAGAGGAGGCAAAGGAAGGAACCCTGTTTATCGATATGAGCTCCATTGCTCCCACCGATACCAAAGAGATCGGTCAGCAGCTGGCACAGAGGAAATGCCGCATGATCGACGCTCCTGTTTCCGGCGCCTATGCCGGCGCCGTGGCCGGTACGCTTGCCATCATGGTAGGCGGCGCGGACGAAGACGTAGCCGAGGCAATGCCTCTTTTGAACATCATGGGCGGTAAAGTGACCCATCTGGGTGAACTGGGCTGCGGCAACGCCTGCAAGCTGTGCAACCAGATCATTATTGCCGGTTCTTTGGCGGCAGTCAGCGAGAGCATGATGCTGGCGAAAAAGAGCGGCTGCGATATTGCACAGGTATTTGAGGCCATCAACACGGGATTTGCCGGTTCCAACGTGTTGAACTCCCAGGTGCCCAAAATTCTGGAGCATACGTTCCAACCCGGATTTAAAATCGATTTGCATCTGAAGGATCTGCGGAACGTTGCGGCTGCGGCAAAGCAGTATGGCGCACCGATCCCCCTGACCGAGTTCACGATGTCGCTGATGGAGGAGCTGCACGACGATGGCTTTGGCGGCTGCGATAACAGCGCTGTGGCCAAATATTATGAGAAACTGGCCGGCGAATCCTATGTGGATTGACCGATATAGAAAGGAAGTTATCAAATTGGAAAACGTAAAAACTCCGGTTCTCGGCATCTTCCTCGGTGATCATGCCGGCAGCAGCCCCGAATTGGCGGCAAAAGTCCTGATGGCAAAAAGCGATCCCTATATCCCTGTGTTTGTCGGCAACAAGGAACGCTTTTTGATCTCCTGTGCAGCAGTAGCCGGCGCAGAGAAGATCAAGCTGATCGACTGGGACGGCAAGACCCGTCCGGCATTCCTGGACGATCCCATGAGCGCCTACTTCTATGATGTGCCCTGCGGCAAGAACATCATATTCGGCCAGATCACCCACGACAGTGGAGAGATTCAGTATAAAGCCCTCGAGGCAGCGGTGCAGCTGAATCGCGCCGGTATATTAGACGGCATTCTGATGTGCCCCATTACCAAGGCAGCCTTCCATGCGGCAGACTACCATTACAGCACGGAATTTGATCTGTTTGCTGATTTGTATGGCGTAGAGGAGACCGCTTCTGTGGTGGCGGCAGAGACCTATTTCCGTTCTACCGTTGTGGGACACTGTGCATTCAAGGATATCTACGGAAAGATCTCCACAGAGCGCATTGTGGCCACCTGCCACCGTCTGTTGGAGAATATGCAGTACTTTATGCCGAAAGAACAGTGCCGTGTGGCTGTGGCCGCTCTCAATCCCCATGCCGGAGAAAACGGCCTGTTCGGTGATGACGAACAGACTATGATCCAGCCTGCTATTGACCAGCTTCGCGCAGAGGGATATGACGTGATCGGTCCCTGGCCTTGCGATACGACCATCAACCGTGTGAAAGATGGTCAGGCCAACGGTGTGGTATTTATGTACCACGATCAGGGCAATATCGCACAGAAGGCTGCGGAGTTTGGCGGATTGAAACTGATTTATGTTGGATTCCCCGGCACGATCCTGTCTGTGGGTCACGGTCCCGCCTATGGCAAGGCCGGCAAGGGCACGGCGGATCCTACCAATCTGATCGCCAGCATGAAGATGCTGTATCAGATCGCATCCAAAAAGATGCAGTGATTTATGGAGATTAAGACCTTTCATATCCCGTATCTGGGGCAGTTTGTGGATACATATCTGCTGCAGACCGAACATTACAACATCTTTATTGATACCGGTCTGAAAAGCGGAGAGAATGCCCTGCGGCCTTATCTTTCCGATGGGCGGCAATCCATTGTTCTGCTGACCCACGGCCATTGGGATCACATCGGCGGTAACGCCCTGGTGAAATCCATGGGTGGTCAGATCTGGGCAAGTGATCTGGACTTGCCCTGGCTTACCGATTTTGATCTCCATTGGCAGATTGGATTCGGTCAGTTCCAAAATGATGTCACCGTTCCTCCGGAGCGGTGGGACACATTCTGGAGCGAAGTGGGTGAGGTCGTGGAGATCGACCGTTATCTGAAGGACGGCGACGAGCTCACCTTTGATGACCTGTCCATTCAAGTGATTGGACTGCCCGGACACTCCAAGGGCTGCCTGGGTTACTATGTGGAGTCGTTGAATGTGCTGTTCACCGGCGATGCGCTGATGCATACCGGTTTCTTCGGCGGCTTAGCCCAATATTATTGTTATGAGGACTATTGCCGGTCCATGGAAAAGATAGTTGCCCTGAAGCCGCAGACGGTATATACGGCCCATACCCAACCCTACTTTGACGGTACGGCAGCCCAAGCTGCGCAGGAGGCGATCACGTTCGCCGGAAAAATCAAGCGCGATGTGCAGGAATACGTGGCGCGCGCAGAGAAGGTATCTTTGAGCGAAGCAGTACGGTATGTCTGCCTGAAAGAGGACAAGAAAATCGGTTGCGGTGCGTGTATCTGCGTGCTGAATCATCTGGCCGCCATTCCGGAAGCGGCACCCCGGTTAAATCTGGGGAAATACCTGTGCGGCATCTGATCGCCGCAAGATCCTACGGTTTTATTCCGGCAGAAGTCGGGGTGAAATAATATTTTAATTTAGGAGGACACAAAATGAAAAAGTTTTTGGCAATCCTGCTGGCCCTGGTTATGGTTCTTTCTCTCGTAGCCTGCGGTCAGAAAGCTCCCGCTGAAGGCGGCGAGGACGCTGTTGTCGAGCCCAAGATCATGAAGATCGCCGGCACCATGTCTCAGAGCGAGACCGATGGTGAGTACATGGGTACCCAGAAGTTTGCCGAGCTGGTGGAAGAGTACACCGGCGGCAGCATCAAGGTCGAGATTTATCCCTCCAGCCAGCTGGGCGGACAGACCGAGTTCTCTGAGGGCGTTATGAACGGCTCTATCGAAGCCTGCGTTCTGGGCCCCTCTTACTTCGGTGTCATCGATCCGTTTATGTACTTCCTGGAAATGCCTTACCTGTTTGAGAATCTGGATCACGCCCGCGCTCTGTGGGAGACCGAGAACGCCGCTCTGGCCGAGATCCAGCAGCATGAAGAGGCTCTGGGCCTGATTCAGGTCGGTACCCTGTACCGCAGCCCCCGTATCTGGTGCAACAACGTTCGCCCCATGACCAGCATTGCTGACAATGCCGGTGTCAAGATGCGTACCCCCGAGAGCCCCATCAGCACTGCTCTGGTCAATGCCATGGGTGCTAACCCCGTCACCGTTGCATGGTCCGAAGTTTACACCGGCCTGCAGTCCGGCCTGACCGATGGCGTTGAGAATGCTATCACCGAGATCTACAACAACAATATGCACGAAGTCATCAAGTACTGCACCGAGACCAACCATATGCTGAACTCCCAGGGTATCATGGTCTCCAAGGCTTGGTTCGACAGCCTGTCCGCTGATGAGCAGGATGCCATCATGAAGGCCGGCCTGGCAGCTACCCAGTGGCGTGCAGAGCAGCTGAACAGCGAAGTCGAGAACTGCTGGAAGGGCTTCGAGGAGAAGGGCATTGAGATCCTGCGTCAGGGCGATTTCGATTCCGCTCCCTTCGTTGAGGCTTCCCAGGTTGTGTACGAGGAGTACATCAACAATGGTTCCTTCACCCAGGCATTCATCGATTCCATCCGCGCACTGGCTAAGTAATTCTTAACGAAAACCTAACAAAAAGGTGGCCGGAATCCGGCCACCTTTTTGGAAAAGCCGGATTTGGAGGGAAAATTATTATGTTTGAAAAGAAGTTTTACCGTTTTTGGGACAACTGGGTCAAAGCTACCCGGATAATCACGGGTATTCTGATCCTGGCCCTTTTGCTGGTGGTGGTCTTCCAGGTCTTCTGGCGTGGCATTTTGGACAAAGCTTCTCCCTGGACCGAAGAGGTTTGCAGCCTTCTCATCACCTACGTTACGTTTATCGGTGGTATTGCCGTCCTTCACAAGGGCGAGCATCTGGCCATCGACCTGGTATCCGAGCGCGTTTCTCCCAAAGTGAAAAATGCGTTTCAGGTGCTGTATATCCTTGTTTACATTTTCGTTTCCGGTTATTTGGCCTATTACGGTGCGCAACTGTGTCTGAGCCCCACGATCTATATGCAGAAAACCATCGCCTTACAGATGCCCCGCGTGATCATCTATCTGATCATGCCCATCTGCATGGGGATCCAGTTTATCTACTGCCTGTTTGATCTGTTCTTTACCGTCAGACGCCTGTTCTTCCACAAGGCAGAGCCTACCACGGAAGAGATCGCAGAGTAATCGCGCCAAATCATACGCCTTTACGCGTAGGAAAGGAATGAAGTTATGAGTACCATTATCTGGACATCTATGGTAGTCCTGCTGATTATTGGCCTGCCCATCGGCTATGCGCTGACAGCGCTGGCCATCGTCATGCTGGGTGTCAGCGGTGCATCTACCCCCTTTGCCATTGCACAAAAAACGGTTACCAGTCTGCACTCCTTCACCATGCTGGCCATCCCCTTTTTCATGCTGGCCGGTGAAGCCATGTCTGTAACCAAAGTTTCCAAAAAAATCTTTAATTTTGCCGGCAGTCTGGTGCGCCATCTCCCCGGCGGTATGGCACACGTGAATATCCTGACCAGTATGTTCCTGGCAGGCTGCTCCGGCTCCTCTGTTGCGGATATTACCGGCGTGGGCAAGCTCGAGATCGAGGCCATGGAAGACGCCGGAATGGATAGAGATTTCTCGGCGGCGACCACCTGCGCCTCTGCCTGTCTGGCACCCATCATCCCGCCCAGCATGAATATCGTGCTGTACGCCTCCATCAGCGGTGTGTCCATCGGCTCCATGCTGGTGGCCGGTTTGACGCCCGGTATTTTGATGGCAGTGTGCATGATGATCTACTGCTATTTTTACAGCAAGCGGAAGGGATTCCCGGTACAGCCCCGTGTGAGGGCGAAGGAGCTGTGGAAGACCTTTGTGGGCGCCATTCCCGCCCTGCTACTGCCGGTCATTATTCTGGGCGGTATCCTCAGCGGTAAGTTTACCGCCACCGAGGCCGCCGCTGTCGGCGCATTCTACGCCATTTTGCTGGGCATGGTGTTCTATCGGAACCTGAGCTTCAAGGGCCTGATGAAGATCTGCGGCAACGTGGGTATTCTGGCTGCCACCACCATGTGCATCATGTACGGTTCCTCCGTATTCGGTCTGGTGCTGACCACCAACCACATTCCCCAGAAGCTGTGTGAGTTCTTCGTGGGTCTGTCCGACCAGCGCTGGATCATTCTGCTGGCCATCAATGCGGCGCTGCTGGTGTTGGGCTGCCTGATGGACTGCACGCCCATCCTGCTGATCCTGTCCGGTACGCTGGCACTGCTTGCCCAGCAGTTGGGCATGAACCCCATCCAGTTCGGTATCATGGTGGTCATGAACGTCACCATCGGTCTGGCAACGCCTCCTGTGGGTATGGCGCTGTTTGTGACACAGAAGGTGGCAAATATCAGTACCAGCAGAATGTTCAAGAGTATCCTGCCCTTCCTGGCGGTGATGCTGGTGGCGCTGCTGCTGGTCACGTTTATCCCCGCCATCACCACCTGGCTGCCTAACCTGATGTAATGGGGGCGCAGCACATGACAGGTTTTGAAAACAAAGTTGTTCTGGTGACCGGCGCTTCCAGCGGCATCGGGGAATATCTGGCGCGGCGATTCTATGAACTGGGCGCCTGCGTTGCCCTGTGCAGCCGTTCCAAGGAGCGGGTGGACAAGGCTGTATCGGCGTATGCGCCGCTGGACGATCCCCGTATCCTGACCATGACCGCCGATATGACGAAGCCGGAAGATATCCGCGCTTTTGCCGATGCGGCAGTGAAACGGTTTGGCCATATCGATGTGCTGATCAACAATGCTGGTCTGAGTCACCCGAAGCCAACGGTTGAGGTGACAGAGGAAGATTTCAACGTGACCGTGGAGACCAAGCTCCGTGGCTATTTCTTCATGGCGGCTGCCGCTGCGGCGGATATGCTGAAGCGGCAGGAGGGCGGTGCGGTGATCAACATCGGCTCTGTCCAATCCGCTACGGTGATCCCCGGTCAGGCGGTCTACGCTTCTACCAACGCCGGCATCTGCCAGATGACCCGTTCTCTTGCCCGGGAATGGGGGAAAGCGGGCATCCGCGTCAACTGCATTGCCCCCGGCAGCATTCACACGCCGGAAAATGCGGCACGCTACGCCGATCCTGCGGTGGAGCAGGCCATGTGCGAGAAGATCCCTCTGGGTTACCGCGGCTATGTGGAGCAGATCGCGGACGCAGCGGTGTTCTTTGCCGGCCAGGCCAGCTCTTATGTGACAGGCCAGACCCTGTACGTGGATGGCGGTCTGTCCCTGATCCAAGGCTGAGAAAAAAGTTCCGGAAGCTGTCCAATTCCGGAAAAGGCAATATCCATTTTGGCGATATGCCATCCCTCCATCGGCATAAAACCGCTCACCCTGCCGGCGACAGTTGGCTCAAAGCCAACTGTCGCCGGGCAAGGTGTGTCAGGCGATGCGGTGGAGTTCTTGAATTTGCAATCTCTATCTTCAGAGCCGATGACCGATGAGGTCATGAAGGAGGCATCCTATATGGCGACTACGCCGATTTTCTATCCCGGCGACAGCGAGTATATTATCGCCATGCGCCGGGAGATCCACCAGTATCCGGAGCTGGAATATGATTTACCGCGCACCACGGCATTGGTCAAACGGGAATTGACCGCTATGGGAATCCCTTATACAGAAAGCTACTGTCAAAGCAGTGTTGTGGGCTTTATCGGCCCGGAACGCAGCGACAAGACAGTAGCTATTCGTGCTGATATGGACGCTTTACCCGTGGAGGAAAATACGGGGCTTCCGTTTTCCTCCTGCAATCCGGGGAAGATGCATGCCTGCGGACACGATGCCCATACGGCGATCCTGCTGGGTACCGCCCGGGTGCTGAAGCGGTTGGAAAAGGATCTGCCCTGCCGGGTGAAGCTGATCTTTCAGCCCTGCGAGGAAGGCGGCAACAGCGGTGGCAATAATATGACACAGGCCGGCGTGGTAGACGATGTGGACCTGATTCTGGGTCTTCACGTGGATCCCACGATCCCCACCGGACAGTTGGGCATCCGCCCCGGCCCTTCAACAACGGCCCGACACCGCTATACGGTGGAGTTCTTCGGCAAAACCGCCCATGCCGCCCTGCCCCATACCGGGCATGATGCCCTTGCCATGGCGGTGAAGACCTACAACGATATTCAGCTGATGCTGAATCGCCAGATCGACCCGCTCCAGCGGTATCTGTGCTGTATCGGTTCTCTGAATGCCGGCACTACCGACAATGTGATCCCCGATTATGCCAAGATGATGATCAGCGTCCGCACCTTTGATCTGGCGCTGGACAGCTTTATCCTGGACCGGATCACGGAACTGTCCCAACAGGCTGCTGCGTCCTTCGGCGGCGAGGCAAAAGTGACCCACGCATTTGAGGCCTATCCGGTGGTATCTGACCCGGAACTGTGCCGAAAGATGCGTCAGGCGATCACGGACGTGCTGGGCAGCGAGTGGGCGGTGGAACGGCCAATCAAAATGAGCTCTGAAGATTTTTCTTATTATATCCAGCGGGTCCCCGGCTGCTTTATGAGCATGGGTGTCCGCAATGAGGAGTTGGGTTGTACGTCAACTCTGCACAACAGCGATTTCAAACTCGACGAAAGCGGCTTGATCAACGGATGCAAGGCATTCGTACAATTTGTACTGAATATGTGAAAAGGAGAGTGCACACGATGATGAACGTTTATGAGGCGCTTTTATGCAAGGGATTTATTCCCGATGGTGAGGTGGACATGACGCCCCGCTGTCCCCGGGATACTCTGTTCCGCCAGGGCTATATCCCCCAGGTTCACGCTGCCAATGCTGTTGCGAATGCCAAGGCCATGCTGAAAGGCCATTGCAGCGTGATGGAGATTACATTTGAAAAAGGCGCGGCAGAGGCCATCAGCGCCGTTTCTCAGCAGGTGCCGGAGATGCTGGTGGGTGCCGGTGAGATCAAAACTGCCGAACAGTGCCGTCAGGCCATCGAGGCCGGTGCTAAATTTGTAAGCTGCACCGCTGCCGATGCGGAGATGGCCGCTTTGTGTCAGGAAAAAGGCGTTGCCATGATCCTGACCTGCATGGATATTGAGCAGCTTCGTGCCGCGAATAGCATGGGCGTGAGCCTGGTGAACTACGACTGGCAGGTTGGCGAGGACAACATTCAGCGGTTGCAGGAGCTGGCTGCTGCCGCCCAGCTGGATATGAAGTTCATCGTGACTTTGGGCGAGAACACCGGCAATATCGGCGAATGCACGGCGGCACCCTTTGTGCTGGGCGTTCGCGGCACCTGGTTACAGGACGCCTGTGCCTGCAAGAACCACGCCGAGGATCGCATCATCACCGCCTGCGAGGATCTGCTGACGGAGGTATTGGGCTATGCGGTGCACCATATCGGTATCAATACCGCCGGTGTTGAGGCTGCCCGCGCTCTGTGCGACGAACTTCATGACGTGTTCCGCATGAAGTTGCTGGACAATGGCATCAGCTCCCGCTTTGCCGGCCCCGGCATTGAGGTGATGAAGCGGATGTATCGCGGCGAGAACGGACATTTTGCCATTCGCACCAACAATGCTGACCGTGCGATTCTCTGG
This sequence comes from uncultured Clostridia bacterium, assembly GCA_937894515.1. Taxonomy (GTDB): domain Bacteria; phylum Bacillota; class Clostridia; order Oscillospirales; family Oscillospiraceae; genus Vescimonas. Next base: position 18,828 of record CALCRH010000058.1, read on the forward strand.
CTCAAGGAGATGGGCTATGAGATGGACTGGGAGACCAAATTCCCCGGCCACGGCCCCATCAACACCATCTATATCAAGGATCACAGCTTCGGCGGATTTGATATCCATCTGAAGCAGCGTCCCTTTCCCGGCCTGTAAACCGATGCGGCACTATCACGTTCTGGGCGACAGCACTACCTACTATGCCTTTCCCTATCTGGAGCAGGCGGTCAGCGGGAAGATACAGGTGACACGCAAGGGCATGGGCATCTATTTCAACGGCGACATGAACACCGACTCCATTATAAATGGCGGCGACAGCGCCTGTGTGCGGGACTACCTGCTGCATGATGCGCCGGACTTTGACGTGCTGGTGTTCAACTGCGGCCTCCACGACATTAAAACCGTCAACGGCATTCCCCAACGAACAACGGAGGAATACCGCGATAATTTAGAGGCGGTGTTGTTGCAGATGGAGAGCGCAGGCAAGCCGGTGATCTGGATCAGCAGTACGCCGGTAAATGATGCTCTGCACGCTGAGCGCTGCAAGGATTTCAGCCGTTTGGACAGCAATGTCCGGGCATATAATGCTATCGCCCATGAGGTCATGGCTGCCCACGGTGTACCGGAGATCGACCTGTACACCTTTACTTCGCAGCTTGGCGGCAGCGAGATGTACCGTGACCATGTTCATTTTGCCGAGGAGGTCTGCCGCAAGCAGGCAGACTACGTTGCAGACCATCTGCTGCGTTTTGAACAGGAAGGATAAGATACAGCACCGGTATTGCCTTTTGACAATACCGGTGCCGTGTGTTTTTGCATATTTCATGAGCTGCCGTCATATCCTGTGCCAAAACGGAAAGGCAGGGTAGAATGAAAAAGTGTGTAGTACCAACGGTTTGCGGGCTTTCACGGAATTGAATATGTGGAAATCCGTATGGGAGAAATCAATCCGTTTGACATCTGCGGTGTTTCCAAAGCGCAGCTTTCGCTTATGACGGCCGTTCTGTTCTCCTGCCTTATTGATTCTTCTCCATGGGATACGGACTTTGAGAATGCTGCAAAAAACGGGATGACGGATGAAGTGAAACGGCACGTTGACGAGGAATTACAAAAATGCCGCAACATAAATGTGCTTCTGGAGCTTGGTTTGGAAGAAGATCTTGATGAAATTCAAGCGGCGTATGCTTCCGAAAACCTGCCGGCACAACAAATCGGCCGCATTCCGCAAAACGAGTTTTTTAAGGGTATTCTCGAAAAATCAAAGGCATATTCTTACGATGCTTTGCAAAAAAGGCTTTCTGGCAGTTGCGGCACATCCGCAGCGGCGTCGTTTCGTCCGTCACCATAAGTGCAAATAGTATCTGAATGGCAAGCAGCATCGTAGGTTGGCTCTTGCAGAATCAATAACTGTTCAAACTATACAAAGACATCAGAGAATCCTTATGCTTTTTGTAGAAAACAAATCCCATGCAGGAAATGGTATTGACTACCGTTAAGTAAAGCATTATAGTATCAAATGAAGAAAGCTTGCGAGGGCAAGTATTTTTTAGAGTACATTTTGAGAACGTTCTCATTTTTCTTTAGGAGTCTCTTATGGGTGCTACAATTATTGATGTTGCCAATAAATGCGGTTACTCCAAAGCTACTGTATCCCGGGCATTTATCTCGCCGGAAACGGTCAGTGAAGCTGCAAAGGAACGGGTATATGCGGCGGCAAAGGAATTAAACTACACACCGAATACGATTGCCAGAGCTTTGGTGCGGCAGCATACGGAGAACATCGCGTTTATTATTCACGAAAAGCAATACCCCACCTTGCTGAACCCGTTTTATGCCCCTGTGCTGGAGGCTGTGATGCAGGAGGCGGCGAAACGGAATTACAGCGTTTTTATCGCTACCAGCAATGATGTCCAATTGCCGAATGGTGATGTCTATATTAAGAAACACATGGACGGCGTGATTTTTGCCGGTCAGACCGATGTAAATGCGGTCGAAGAACTACGCAGGCAGAATATTCCCGTTGTGATGCTGAACCATGAACTGGAATTGAAAAACCTGGCGTCTGTGACGGTGGAGCATTTCCAAGGCGCTGTGCAGGCGACGACCCATCTGTATGAATGCGGCCACAAGAAGATCGGCCTGCTGGCGGGACGCTTTTCCAATCAGGTCTGTGAAGCTCGTTTGAACGGCTATATGAGCGTGTTGGCTGAGCATGATCTGCCGGTGGATCCCCGCTTTATTGTGGATATTGAGCCGACTATGGAAGAAGCGGAGAGGGCTTTTGCTGAATTGCTGCGCTTGCCGGATCATCCGACGGCGTTTTTCTGCACCAATGATACGATTGCGGCCGGCGCTGTAAAAGCAGCTCTGCGGGCAGGTCTGCGTGTACCGGCAGATATTGCAATCGTTGGATTTGACGATAGTATCGTCAGCCGGACCATAGAGCCGGAGCTGACGACAATTCGGATCGATGCGGCGGCAATGGGGAAAATCGCCGCGCAGCAGCTCTTTGCGCTGATCAATAAAGAAGAATTACAGGTGACGCACATTAAGATTCCAACGAGCTTAGTAGTACGCAAAACGACATGATCGTTTATGGAACAGTGATTTGAATAACCGAAAGGAGGGATGTGCCATGCGAGTCACGTGGATCAATGTTGGCTATGGTGATGCAGTCCTTTTTCAAGCTGATAATGGCTATACGATGCTGCTTGACGGCGGAAGCAATCTGCCGCAGGAATTTGCCGGCGATGCATTTCGCATTCGGAGTGCTGCGTATTTGCAGCAATCGGGGATCCGGCATATTGACGCGGTGATGATCTCACACATTCATGAGGATCATGTATGCGGTCTGATTCCTGTTTTGGAACAGATTCCCGTGGATGCATTTTATGTGCCCTATCCAGTGGAGCCGTTTCTTGCCGGACATGATTTGCAGCCGGAGGCAAATGCGGCAAGAAGCGTGCCCCTTTATACCAACGCACTGAATGATTATCGCCGCATTTTGATAAAGGCAAAAGCAGAGGGAAAACCTGTTTTTGTGGTAAAGCCCGGAGATACCATGAACCTGACTGACGGATTGACGGTGCAGGTATTAGGCCCGAAACCGCAGAATATAGAAGCCTATATGTCCTTGGTACAGCAGGCCTATACCTGTGAGGATAACAAAGAAGTTACCGCGCTGCTGACGCGACTGGATGCGACATCGAATGCCACCAGTATGCTGCTGAAAATAGATGCGGATGACGTTGTTTATCTGATGGCAGCAGACTATTGTCCCAGAGAGTGGGACGAAGTTCCTTTTTCTTTGCTGAAAAATGTGAACGTTCTCAAATTGCCCCATCACGGTCAGGCAGATTCGGTAGACGAGAAGATGATGGCAGATATGCCGCTGCAGTACGTAATTACGACAGCCTCATCCGACAGACGGTATAACAGTGCCAATGCTGCCGTTTATGAGACCTTGTGCGCCATCCGGCCAAAGGATCAGCCACCGCGTTTTTTGTTTACAGATGAGAGGGAGTATCTGCCGTACTTCTCTCAACCGGGCGGGTTTCATGCCATTATTCTGGAAAAGAAAAGCGGCGTTCTAACCGCCGAATTTTCGGTGTAAGGACGACAAAAAAATATTTTTTACCAAATAATGTAAACGTTCTCAATACAGAGTATTCCCATTTTCCACCTTATTTTGTAATATTTTCCGGCGGATCCCCGGAATTTATTAAAAATCTAAAAAAAGGAGAAAAACAAAGATGAAAAAGAACCTGAAAAAAATCTTGGCCCTGGTTTTTGCTTTGGCTATGCTGCTGAGTCTTGCCGCCTGCGGTAAGGAAGCCGCACCTGCTGAGGATGCAGCCGAAGGCGAAACTGTGGAAGAACTGAAATGGCCTGAAAAGGAAATCACTCTGATTCAGCCCTGGAGCCTTGGCGGCGGCCCTGACGTGATCACCCGTCAGATCGCATCCTATGCCGAGGAATATCTGGGCGTTCCCATGATCGTGGAGAACCACACCGGCGGCTCCGGCACGATCGGTATGAACGATTTCCTGGAAGCTGCGGACGATGGCTACACCATTTTCTGCTGCAACGGTCCTCTGTTCTCCCTGACCCCCAGCTTCATTGATGTGGATTACACGGTTGACGACATCAATCCCGTCTGCGGTATTCGTATCACCGAGTTCGTGATCCTGACCAATGCCTCCAGCGGCATCACCAATCTGGACGAACTGGTCGCCTATGCCAAGGATGGCCATACCATCAAGTATGCCACCACCGGCGGCCCCGGCAACGACAGTTGGACCATGATCTCCGCTCTGTTCAAGATGCTGGATATCCCCTGTGAGGCTGTTCCTTATGACGGCGGTCAGGAAGCCATCAACGCTCTGGTGGGCGGCCATGTGGACGTGGCAGCCGGTTCTCCCCCTGTTTATCGTGACTATGTGATCAGCGGCGAGCTGAACTGCCTGGGCACCTTCATTCCCGAGGGTCTGGATGTGGAGGGTATCGGCCACATCGATTCCTTCACCAGCCAGGGCTATGACATCGAGTTCACCGGCATGGACTACATCGCCGTCCGTTCCACCGTGGATACTCGTATTCAGGAGAAGCTGCGTGAGTTCATGCTGAAGGTCTATGCTGATCCTGACTTCCAGGCTTTCATGGCAGATATGGGCATGGCAGCATGGGACGCCGATGCCGATGAGATTCTCGGCATGGTGGCCTCTCAGAGCGAAGCGATGACCAAGTATATCCCCATGGTCAGCTGATTTTTTCGGGCATCCCATGCCCGGCATGGGATGCCCATTTTCCCCAACTTGAAATTGAGGTGAGCTATATTGAAGATCAAATATAATTCGGAAATCATCGGCGGGATTTTATTCGCTATTATTGGTGCCGTTCTGTGGTTTCTGATCCCCTCACAGATTCCCACCAGAGAAACCGGCAGCATTACAGCACAGACGATTCCCCGCATCGCAATCGGCGGTATGTGTATTTTTGGTATCGGCCTTTTGCTGGAAGGTGTATTTGCCCGCGAGAAAAAAGAAGCTGTGATCACCAAAGAGACTTTCCGTTCGGAAGAGTTCAAAAAATCCGTGAAGTCTGCGATCTTCTGCCTGTTTCTGATTGCATTCTGCTTCATGGTTAAGCCCTTGGGCTTTTTGATTTCCACCGCGATTCTGGCTGTCGCCATCATGCTGTTTTACGGCGCCAGAAAGTGGTATTATTACGCAATTCCTCTGGCCATGGTCGGCATTGTGTACGTTGTGTTCAAAATGTTGCTCCATGTGTCACTACCCTGATCGGAAAGGAGAAAGAGTATGGAACAAGCATTAGGCGGTCTGCAAATTCTGGCACAGTGGCAAAACTTTCTGGTAATACCGCTGGGCCTGATTATCGGCATTGTTGTCGGTGCGATTCCGGGTCTGACTTCTGATCTGGGATTGATCCTCTGCATTCCCATGACTTATGGTATGGAACCCACTCCTGCCATTCTTTTGCTGCTGGCCATCTATGCCGGCGGTACCTACGGCGGTTCGATCACCGCCATTCTGATCAATACACCCGGCACTTCCGCGAATGCGGCAACGTTGTTGGACGGCTATCCCATGACAAAGCGGGGACAGGCGTTCAAGGCACTGCAAATGGCACTGTTTGCCTCGACCATCGGCGGTTTGATCAGCGCATTATCCCTGCTGTTTCTGGCGCCGCTGATTGCGAAAGTTACGCTGTTGTTTGGGCCTGCGGAATATTTCGCGCTGGCCATGTTCGGCCTGTCGGTCATTGCCGGCGTATCCGGCAGCAGTATCTGGAAAGGTCTGATCGGCGCCTGTATCGGCCTGTTTGTTTCCTGCATCGGCATGGATAACATCAGCGGTACGACCCGTTTCATTTTTGGCCAGAGAAAATTGATGGCAGGCGTGGATCTGATCATCGCCTTGATCGGTCTGTTTGCTATCTCCGAAATCCTGATGAAATCCAAATATGATCCGAAGAAAGATCATAAGACGGTAAAAGCCTCTGAAATCACCAAGGATAAAATTACAAAAGAAGAATATCGTCGCTGCTGGAAGCCTATCGGAATCGGCTCCCTGATCGGCGTTATCATCGGCGCCACGCCCGGTACCGGCGGTGGCTTGGCCGCATTTATTGCCTATAACCAGACGAAGCAGATGTCCAAGCACCCGGAGACCTTTGGCCAGGGCGAGATCGAAGGCGTGGCAGCCTCCGAGTCTGCCAATAATGGTGCCTGTGGTGCTACCATGATCCCCATGTTGACCCTCGGCGTACCCGGTGACGGTTCTACCGCGATCCTGATGGGTGCATTTATGCTGCATGGTATGGTGCCGGGGCCCTCTCTGTTTGTAGAGCAGGGAAACATTTTGTATGCCATCATGATCGGCCTCATTATTGTGAACATTTTCATGTGGCTGGTGGGTAAATTCTTTACCCGTTGGTATGCACATATTACCAGAATTCCCTTTGAAATCCTGTCTCCTATCGTGCTCACATTCTGTATTGCGGGATCTTATTCCACCAACAACCGCATCTATGATATTTATATCATTCTGCTGTTTGGCATTGTAGCCTATATCCTGCGGCGTCTGGATTTCCAGATGGTCCCCATTCTGTTGGGTATCGTCCTTGGCCCATTGGCAGAGAAGAATTTCCGCCGCGCCATGGTGATTTCCGAGGGCAGTTGGAGTATTTTCTTTACCCGTCCGATTGCCTGTGCGTTTATTGTGGTAGCCGTGGTTTCGGTAACGATTTTTGCCATTCGCAACCAGCGCAGCCGTAAATTAGCAAAAGCGAATCAAGCTGCCGCTGTACAGGCCGCGGAAAAGGGAACGGACGAATAACTGTTTCCATACAACATAGCAATGAGATGTGAGAGGGAAGATCTAAAACCTCTCACATCTTACTTTTGTGCATGAAATAAAAGCTATTTTGGGAGGGAATCCATATGTTACATGGCTTGACAAACTTTCTGCCGGAAAACCTGCTGAGTGTATATGACAATCTGGAGTTTCTGATCCGCATCGTGATCTCCGCTGTGTTCGGTATTTTCATCGGTCTGGAGCGCACCAAGCGGCAGAAGGATGCGGGTATTCGCACCCACTGCATCATCGCCGTGACCTCGGCGGCGTTTATGATCTTATCCAAGTACGCCTTTTTAGATGTGGATGCCGTATTGGGTGACCGAGCAGCCGACCCCGCCCGCATGGCAGCGCAGGTCGTCAGCGGCATCTCGTTTCTCGGCGCCGGTGTAATTTTCAAGGACAAGAATTCCTCTATCAAAGGTTTGACCACGGCGGCAGGTATGTGGGCCACGGCGGCTGTGGGTATGTCCATCGGTGCGGGGCTGTACTGGCTCGGCGTATTCGAAACTGCCGCCATCATGTTCAGCCAGATGATCCTGCACCGCTTCCCTATTGCCGGCGATGCTCTTTCCACCCAGGAGTTCACCGTGCGTATGGCAGATGATCCGGCGATCAAAGCCCAGATAGATCAGCTGATTGAGAAACATCAGGCCAGCATCGAACAAAGCGAGATCAAGCGGAAAGACGGAATGCTGACCCTGCGCTATCTGCTGCGGCTGAAACAGCAGATCAGTTATGAGGAGGCAATGGCATTGGTTTCTTCCGATGAGAAGATTGTCGAAATAAAAATATAATGATATCCATCATCATGGTGACCCATTCAGAGCAGTCCGCTGCCTATGCCAATCGTATGATCCACATAAAAGACGGTCACATGATTGCGGATTTACCGTGTGCGAAAGAGGTACCGATGGTGTTCGTTTCAAAGACATAGCGCGTCTGATCGTGGGTGAGCCGGCTGCCCTCGATGTGATTCAGACTGAAGCTGACCGTTTTCGTTTTCTGTTCAGCTTCGGTTTAAGTATGGTCGTCAACAGGTTACAGCACTCTTCTGATATGCGAAATGAATCGAGCAGGAGATTTGTAATCCTTTACACTTTGTTAATTGGCATACTGCCTTTTTCCTGTTATACTATTAACAAATATGTACTTAATTTGTTGAGGAGAAGCCTATCATGCATTTACCTGACCTTATCACAGATCTCGCCGTCATTCTGCTGACCGGCGGTATCGTAACCGTAGTCTTTAAGAAAATCAAGCAGCCGCTGGTGCTAGGATATATCGTGGCCGGTTTTCTGATTGGCCCCTATATGCCGTTCTTTTTTTCTGTGGCAGACCAGAGTGCTATCAGCACCTGGAGTGAGATCGGCATCATCATCCTGATGTTCGGCTTGGGATTGGAATTCAATCTGCACAAGCTGCTCAAGGTCGGCGGTACCGGTCTCATCACGGCGCTGACAGAGGTGGGCGGTATGCTGATCTTGGGTTTCTCCGCGGGACAGCTGATGGGTTGGAGCACGATGGACAGTATTTTTCTCGGCGGTATGCTCTCTATGAGCTCCACCACCATTATTATCAAGGCCTTTGATGAATTAAACGTCCGGCAGACCAAGTGGGCGCAGCTGGTATTCGGTACGCTGGTGATTGAAGATATCGCCGGTATCTTTATGATGATCATTCTCTCCACTGTGTCTGTCAGTAAGTCCGTATCCGGCGGCGCGCTGGCCCTGCAGTTGGGTATGCTGGTGCTGTATCTGGCAATCTGGCTGATACTGGGGATCTATCTGCTGCCGACGCTGCTGCAAAAAGCGACCCCGCTGATGAGTGATGAAACCCTGCTGATCACATCGCTGGGGATCTGCTTCGGCATGGTCCTGCTGGCTGACGCATTGGGGTTCTCCTCCGCATTGGGCGCATTTCTTGCCGGCTCTCTTTTGGCAGGTACGGTACACGCCGAGCGAGTGGAGCATCTGACCGCCGGCGTCAAGGATCTGTTCGGCAGCGTGTTTTTCATCTCTGTCGGCATGATGCTGGATCCCGCTATGGTGGGGAAGTATATCCTGCCCATCCTCATCATCACCGCCGTTACCATTGTCGGCAAGCTGCTCTTCTCCTCTCTCGGTGTCCTGCTGGCCGGTCAACCCCTGCATAATGCCGTACACTGCGGCTGCTCGCTGGCACAGATCGGAGAGTTCGCCTTTATCATCGCCTCTCTGGGAATGAATCTGGGCGTGATCGATGACTACATCTACCCGATCATTATCTCCGTTTCCGTTATCACCACGCTGACAACGCCGTTCTTTATCAAGGGAGCCGACAAGGTCTACCGATTGATCATCAGGCCGCTGCCGAACGCATTGGTGGAAAAGCTGGACCGCTACACCAACGAAACGCAGAACGAAAAGGAGCAGGACAGTGACTGGCGGCTTTATCTGAAGCGGTATATCAAAATCACCCTGCTCTATGGCGTTATTCTGCTGGGCATCACCATCATCGGGCGCTACATATTCCTGCCGCTGCTGGAAAAAACACCCTTGGGCGACACCGTCTGCAAGCTTATCTATCTGGTGATCATCTACATTCTGATGGCACTTTTCATCCGCCCTATGCTGGATACCCATTCCCCACAGTTTACCGCTCTCTGGATGAAAAAACACAGCTTCCGCCTGCCGCTCCTCGGTCTGACCGGTCTGCGGGTGATCCTGATTCTCCTGATTGCTTTCCTGCCGCTGAACGCAGCCGGCATATACAGTGCGTGGCTTCTTTTGCTTATCGCCGCAGTGGTTTTCGCTCTCTCCCGCTTCGGGTGGCTGAAATCCGCCTATCTCAATATGGAGACCCGTTTCCTGGCCAATCTCAATGAGCGGCAGCTACAGGAATATGCCGCAGAGAATTCGGCCGGCACAATGGACTGGGTCGACCAGCGGCTTCACGTTGTGGTCCTGCCCTGTCCCGAATCCGATGTGGGGACTGATCTTTTCACCGCTGCCTGGGGCCGACTGTACGGGGTAAACGTGATCCGCATTCTGCGGGATGGAAAAATTCTCAATATGCCTGCCGGTGATACGGTATTGCAAAAAAACGATGTTCTCTGCCTTATTGGTGAAAACGTCAATCTCCACAGCTTCCGTACCGGAAAAAATTTGGAAAAGCAGGAAAATGTTCCCACGCTGCGTGAGTTTATCGCCGCGCAGGAAAATACTGCGGACAATCTGTACGCCTATGCCATGCCGGTCGAAAAGGGCTCCGGACTGGACGGCTGCCCTATTCGTGACAGCGGACTGCGAGAGAGCTACGACTGCATGATTCTCGGTTTGCAGCGGCAGTCCATGCCGATTCTGGCACCGGATGTAAATATGGCTTTACAGGTCGATGATTTGGTGTGGCTGTTGGGCAGCCACGAAATGGCCGATAAGCTGATCAACGGCTGAAAGCATCGGAGCCGGTCGAAGTCTGTATGAAAAGTGAAAAAAATCACTTCTCTGCATGAGGCTTTGTCAGTGATACCGCATTTGACAGAATTCCGGGATTTCTTGTTGAGAAGCACAGCTCCGTGTGCTCATATCTTTTCCGCTATTCTCAATTACACGCTTTCACTCAACAGATAAGGCGGTGAATATCCGTGCAGACAATGCCTTTGCAACTAAATATATCAGGATATGCATGGGCGATTTCTAAAAGCGTATCAGATTATGATGATACAGGGGCTGTTGCGTAAAGCACAGCCCCTGTATCCACAGGAGGGAAATTATGGGCGTATTATCTGAGCTGAAACCGCAGAGCGTATTTCCGTATTTTGAGCGTCTCTGCTCCGTACCCCACAGCAGCGGCAACACGAAGATCATCAGCGATCTGTGCATGAAGGTGACGGGAACGCTTGAGTGTCCCTGCTACGGCACAGCTCTATGATGTGGCCTGCCGCATTCTGGAACTGAGCAAGTAATATTTCCTGTAGCCTTATGTTTTTCCTGACAAAAAACGATCAGGCGCCAGACACAGTTCCGAGACCGGATCGCATAAGCTGCCCTCTTTCCAAACATATCGTCCCGGTGCATCCGTACGAACTCCGCCTTGGCCCCGTCGTGTCCCTGCCATTCCCGCTTCTCTCACAGAGATAGTATGAAAGTACCAATTCCTCAAAAATAGAAATTTACTACATGGAGTGCTCCTGCATATTTCATGAGCTGTCGTCATATCCTGTGCCAAAACGGAAAGGCGGGATGGTATGAAAAGCAAGGTTCGCATTTTTCTTCTCAAACGGCGGTATGTACTGGCGATGGCTCTGTTGGCAATATCCGCGGCGATTTTCTACGTGGTGAGTTATCCGGCGGCACAGGCGGCATACGCCACCGATCGTCAGTTGCCGATTTACTGTGTGGATTGCGGCGAAGACAAACGCTGCGCCATTTCCTTTGACGCGGC
>CALCRH010000059.1 GCA_937894515.1 uncultured Clostridia bacterium
CATCCGATGATGAAGTCACAAAATACCTGACTTGGCCGACACACAGAAGTGTAGAAAACTCTGCCGGATATATTGATTTCTGTCTGGAAACGTACAAAGAGGATGACTCCTATCAATGGGGGATTGAGTTGAAAGAGACCGGCGAGCTGTTCGGCAACATTTCAGTTGTAAAAACTGATGATGATCTGAATGCCGTTGAACTCGGATATGTGATCGGTCGACGCTTTTGGGGAAACGGCTATATGGCAGAGGCGGTCAAAGCGGTCATTGACTTTCTTTTTGAAGAAGTCGACGTCAATCGCATTGCCGCCCGACACGATGTAAACAACCCGAATTCCGGCAAAGTGATGCAAAAAGCCGGAATGAAATATGAGGGAACGCTCCGGCAAGCCGACCGGAATAATCAAGGTATTGTGGACTGCGCGATCTATTCTGTATTGAAATCGGAATACATTTGCCGACAGAACGGTTGAGGAAAAGCGATGGATAATGTGCAAACATTATACGAAGAACTGGAACCATATTTCATACGGGGCGATATTGCCGGAGCCATTGCGTTTATGAAGGGCATACCGGAACTGAACGATGTTGTGCAGGCATATATAGAGGTTTTTGAGAACGAACAGTACATACAGTATGACATTCCGGATGATCTGAACCGGATTTTGCTTTGTTATCAGCAGTATTTCCGCGACGTTTTTTATCTTCACATAGATCACGCACAAGCGGAATCAGATCTTTTTGAAAAACTGAAGCAGGTGCTTGATCTCCCTGACGGCGGGATCGAAGATGCTGAGAACAAAATGAAGTTTTGGTTCAACCGAGCGGGCTACGAGGTGCTTTTCGGAAAAACGAACGGTTATCGAGGGCCTTATGTGTGGAAAGAGACCGAGTCGGTGACGTTTGAAGTGGAACTTCCCGAAACAACGAGTATATACAGTATCAATATGCTCCGGGGATTTATCATGCGAGGCTGGATGGATTACCTGACATTTAGCGAAAAAGGCACAGGCGGCTGGACTTCACCGGATGGCACGATCAACTGTGTGGAAAAAGCGTATGATGTGAACAGCGAAAGATTCATAGTATCTCTTCTCAAACATGAGGCGCAACACTCAGAAGATTTCAAACGCTGGGGAAATATGGAGTCAAAGGATCTTGAATACCGTGCCAAGCTTGTCGAAATGATTTACACGCAGGAAACGAATCTTCTGGCAAAGTTCTGTTCAGAGGCAAATTTGGAAAGAACGGACGACGGGCATGCCCTTGCCTCCGCAAGAATAAAAAGCGAGATGGGCGACCTGGTCTCCGCAGACATTGCAGAAATACAAATGCGGGCAAGATTTTTGTTTACGGCAAGCAGCGAAGAGATGGACCGGGTTTACGGAAGAAACTCGTATATATGAATTTGATGCTCATTTTTGAAAAGGAAGATTAAAATGGCTACCAGAAAAGAAATTGTAAGCAACTTTTATTGTCAGTATGATGAAGACGGACGGACTATCAGATCGCGGCATGGCCAGTTGGAATATTGTACCACAATGGCCTACATTCATCGTTATGCAGGCAAACATTCAAAAATCCTTGAAGTTGGTGCCGGAACCGGGAGGTACTCTATTGCCCTTGCAAGAGAAGGTATGGATGTGACGGCTGTCGAACTGGTTGAGAGCAACCTTGCCGTTCTCAAAGAAAACAGCAAAGGAATTGAAAACATTACATCATTTCAAGGGGATGCAACGGATCTCAGCCGGTTCACGGATAACTCTTTTGATGTAACGTTGTTCTTTGGGCCGATGTATCACCTATATGACACTGACGAAGTCAATAGCGCAATTGATGAGGCGATTCGGGTCACTAAGCCCGGCGGCGTCATTCTGTTCGCCTTTATTTCAGTGTTTGCTATTATGTATGCTAACTATTTCTACGGAAATTGGTCTGAAGGACAAGCGGAAAATTTTTCGAACGATTATCAGGTAAGGCATTTCAAAGAGCAGCTTTTTACGGGATATGATGTCACGGAGTTTGAAGACCTATTTTGTGAGAAGCCGGTCAAATGGATAACAACAACGGGTGTGGATGGATTGATTGAACCCATCGAAAACCGTCCGGACTTTTCTATGACTGATGAAGAATTCCAAACTCTTGCCGAATGGTATCTGCATTTTTCTGAGAAGAGAGAATTATTGGGAACTGCAAATCACCTTTTGTATATTTGCAGGAAACAGGCCGAGAGGAAATCATGAGATTTCTGACAACGCTTCAAAAGAACTATTTTTCTATTGACCAAGAAAACAACAATAAAAATAAGTTCAATCGAGGATGTTATTGAAAATGGCTGAGCAGTTTTTAACATTGATGGCGGATTTGGATGATGAATCTCAGAAATTGATGGCAGGATGGTATGACGAGCTTAAAGCGGCAGGTTACATAGGTACACAAACACCGGGACTTCCATATCATATCAGTCTCGCGGCGTTTTCACTTGAGAAAGAAGTGGAAATAACGGCAGAGATGAAAAAGATCGCCGATGAATATGCCCAGATTCCAATACATATAAGTCACGTCGGCATCTTTGAAGGCGGTAATGTGCTTTTTGCAGCGCCTGATATGAATCCGTCGGATTTGCTGTCGCTTCGCAAAGCGATTAGGACGGAAACCAACGATAAGTATCCCTGGACGCCCCACTGCACGATACTGATTGATGAGCCGAAAATAATCCAAAAAGCCGTTCCGGTGTTGATGAAGTCATTTCAATCCTTTTACGGAAAAATTACCAAACTTCATTTATGCGCTTTTTGGCCGACACGAGAAATTGCAACCCTCGAATTAAAGGAAACTGATTCGTAACCGGCGTAGGGTTAGAATTGTTGAAAACGGATTCGCTCATTATATTAAGTTAGAAACATCATTTATGCCCCACTTGAAGTCAAGATTTTTCTCTTGGCTACGAGTGGGGCTTTTTTCGTTTTGGGGCTATATCAATCTCACTCTGCAAATTCCGCTTTTCTGCGGAGAGCGTTCCACAATCGTTTTCGGGATCCTGCTGAGCCATTTGCGGCTGAAATAGGTGTTGCCGTAATAGGCATCGAAGTTGCCGACGGGCAGCACGACCCATTCGGTATCTTCCTGCCTGTTGGCAAGGCAGAAACAGATCACATCGGATACCACCTCAAAAGGTACTTCGTTCAGATCAGTCTGTTTCAGCCGCTCCGCAATATCATCCGGCAAAGGATATTCTCCCGTCCGCAGCGGCCCTGCTTCAAGAGCATCGGCAAGAATATCATCAAAGCGCAGTGTCCATGCTCCTTTGGTATTGAGCGCAAAGATAGGCACCTGGTATTTCCGTACCTGCTTTTGCCACTCGCGGGTAAAGCTGCG
>CALCRH010000060.1 GCA_937894515.1 uncultured Clostridia bacterium
ATAGCACAAAAATAATGGTAGACACTTTTGTGTCTACCATTATTTTATCACTTCAGCTTTTGCGGCGCGCTTTTTCTTGACCTCATCTGTCAAAAGGTCTATAATCAATTTACTGAATTTCCAAAGTCGGAGGCATCACCATGAGCGGAAAACTGATCGTCATTGAGGGACTGGACGGCAGCGGCAAGGCCACCCAGGCCAAGCTGCTGGCGGAGGAACTGCGCCAGCAGGGCAGGGAAGTGCGCCAGATTTCATTTCCCAATTATGACAGCGATTCCTCAGCGCTGATCAAAATGTACTTAAGCGGTGCTTTCGGCAGTAAGCCAGACGATGTGAACGCTTATGCGGCTTCCAGCTTTTTTGCAGTGGATCGCTACGCCGGCTATAAAAGTGACTGGGGTGCGTTTTATGATCGGGGCGGCATTGTCATCGCCGACCGCTATACCACCTCCAATGCCGTCCATCAGTGTTCTAAACTTCCCCAAGACCAGTGGGATACCTATCTGGACTGGCTGTTCCGCTTCGAGTATGAACAGTTGGGGATTCCGGCGCCGGATCAGGTGATCTACCTGCAGGCCGACCCCGCCGTCAGCCAGAAATTGATGACGGCGCGTTACCATGGCGACGAGGGGAAAAAGGATATCCACGAAAGCGACTTGGAGTACCTGCACCGCAGCCGCTTGGCTGCCGAGTACTGCGCTGAAAAGCTGGGTTGGAAGACCATCTCCTGCACCGAAGCGGGTGAGATGCGAACAGTGGAAGATATCCATAGAGATATTCAAAAATACCTGTAAAAAGGGAGGGCAGACGCCCTCCCTTTTTCAGCTCTCCATGTGCTTGCCCAAAAAAGTTGCCACAGTCTGTGCCAGCTTGCACTCTGCCTCGCCGGCGGCGGTGTTTCTATCGGTGAGAAATAGAACCAACCCCAGCACATCTCCCTCGCAGAGAATGGGTGCCGCCACAGCCACGGTAAAGCTGTCTATGCCCTCGCAGGCGGAGATCGGTGATTCCTCTGCCACATAGAGACTGCGCTTTTCCATGATCTCTTCCAGCGCCGAGGTGATGGCCTTGCCCAGCAGATCCCGCCGTCCGCTTCCTGCCACGGCGATGATGGTATCCCGATCTGCCACGGCGGCGGTGAAGTCCGTATTACGGCTCAGACTATCGCAAAACTGGGCGGCGAAATCCTCCAATCCCCGAATCTGCGAGTATTTTTTAAAAATGACCTCGCCCTCTTTTGTGGTGTAAATCTCCAGCGGGTCCCCCTCATTGATAACATTGATACGGAAGATTTTGTCCGGCCACTGCCCGGTGGATTGCACCAGAGGTTTCTCCTCCTGAGCTTCTCCTAATTGCAGCAGCTCGTTGATATCGGCTTTCAGCTTTACATCCAGATAATCGGGATAAACGGTGATGCGGTCGATGATAAGTCCGATATCCCGCTTGCTCAGATGTGGCTTTTCCAGAATGCTGCGGAACACATCAATAACGGTTTTGGCTTTGCGATTGGCCTGAATAAATTCATTCCGCAGGTCGATGTTGCTGTTGACCTGCGTTTCCAGATTGGCAATACGCTCCGTCAATTCCTTCTCCAGTTCATCATAGGTTTCGCCGATGATCTGTGCCTGTTCCGGAGACTTGCCCATGGTGTCCATGACTTTGCGCTTGAGCAGCGTTTTTAACTGTAACCGGGCATCTTCCAACTGCCGCTGTAAGGCGTCGATGGCGCGGCCTACATCTTCCTCCCGCTGGGGCTGTTGGCGAATGGCGGCCTCCAGCGTTTCCATCATAGTCTGGGAGTTGTCGGCCACCCGTTGAATATAACGCTTGAGCAGTTCATCCAGCTTATCCACCCGTACCTGGTGGGAGGTACAGGCTTTCAGCCCGCGCTTCAGATAGGCACCGCACACATACTGCGGCGCAAGACGGGGCAGGGAACGGGAGAACAGGGGACTGCCGCAGTCACCGCAGAAGAGGAAACCGCTGTAATCCGTGGCGTATTTTTTCTCTCCCCGGTAGTTGCTGGTGCTGCGTTGCTTCAGCAGCTCCTGCGCATAGGCGAAAACGCTGCTGTCAACGATGGGCTCATGGGCATTCTCAATGACGATATGTTCCTCATCGGCGGTGCGCAGGTCAGCACCGTTGATGCCGTTGCGCTTATATTTGCGCTGACGGAGAGTGCCGATATAGAAGTCGTTGCTCAGCATCTTCTGAACGGTGACAATGCTCCATGCAGAGCGGCTTTGCAGCTTGGTGGTGCGACCCTCGGATTCCTTGCAAGCAATTTCGTTGGCACGGGGGGTTGGGACGCCGGTGTCCGTCAGGTGGTTGGCAATGCGTTTATAGCCCCAACCGTCGGTGTAAAGCCGGAACACCTCCCGCACCACCTCGGCGGCAGGCGGGTCGATTTCGTAGGTCATCTCCTTGGTGTTGGTGATGCGGTAACCATACGGGACGGCACAGACCCATTTGCCGTCCTTTTGCCGGTTGTTGATGATCTGCTTGATTTTCTTGCTGGTGTCGGTGACGGGGAACTCATTCATGAGGAACTTGAACTGGATCAGCATCCAGTCGTCCTTGGTGGGGTAGTCAATGTTATCGCCGATGGAGATGATCCGTACTCCGGCATCCCGCAGAGTTTCCAGCTCCAACAATCCCAGACTGTTACGTCGGGAGAAACGGGAGAAGTCCTTGACAATCAGAATCCGCACCGCGCCGGACATCAGCTCGGTACGCATCTTCTGATACTCCTCACGCTGTGCAAAGGTGTAACCGGAACGGTCACGGTCCACGAACAGGGTCATCTCCGCATCGGGAAAGTTATCTGCCACATAGCGCTCAATGACCGCTTTTTGATTCTCTATACTTGTGTTCTCCTGGCTGTCCTCGTTCAAGTCAACGGAGATTCGTGTGTACCCTGAAATCTTCAATGTTATATCACCACAGCAATTTATTGTAGATAACATTGTAACGTATTCGGCAGAGTATTTCAAGAGGGAAAATATACAAGTAAAAGAATTCCGGCAAAAATCTTTCTTTGAAATTGACAAAAATTGGCGTGTTGCGTAAATTCTGTGAAACTGAGATTGACTTTAGGTAAAACGGCTTTTATACTGTTTTATACTGAATATAGCCAATTGTGATAATCTATGAGGAGGATCTGTTCCCAAAAGTTTGCTTTAATCTGAATTATTCTGAACTTGAGAAGCTTTGCCTGCGATGCGTTGGGCAAGGCTTCTTTTTGTTTTACGGAATCAAATGATTAAATTATCAGTTGTTGGCCAATAATCTTTAAGGAGGGAGGGGCTCTGTGTGTTAATTGAGATAAATAGAAAAAAACGATATGTAGACATTTGGCTTTTAGGCGGGGAGTCCGCTCCCAACATGTTTGAAATCTGTCAGCAGTATTCAGGTTACGATATTGCCGTTTTTCACTCTGGCAAGGGTAGGCTTGATATGTTAACAGCAGAATTGTTGAAGGCGAACTGTTAAAACTGGTATCTTGCAACCAACGAATTGAATGAATAAATCTCCCACTCAAAAAAGGGTGGGAGGTTTATTCATTTATTCCTCATACAAGAATATTCCGTTTTTGTCGTTTTTGCAACTTTTTCAGCAAAAACGGTCTTTCAATTTTTGCCGTAAAGTTGTCCAGCTTTGAGGAACAAAGTGTAAGTAAAAAGCGGGAAAAACTGGATAACTTTACAGACGGGCTAAAAAAAGGTAAAGTTGTCCGCAAAAATTCGCCGAAACCCGTATAAATACAGGGTTTTGGGCCTCTGAAAAGGGGGAGGTCTATGGTAGGTGAGCGACAAGTCCGGGAAAACTAAAAAATAAGGAGAAATATAAAATGTCAAAAAACATAACAAAAGGCAGTCTATCCGAAAGTGTGATAATCATACTCGCACAGATGGGTATAGTCGGTCGAAGAGAGCTGTCAACGGGAACGTTGATTGCCGACATCGTGCTGCAATTACTCTCTTATGTGGCGCAAACTGAACGGGAATTTATTCGACAGCGGCAGGCGGAGGGAATTGCGGCGGCAAAGGCGCGTGGCGTCCAATTCGGTCGAAAACCGTTGGAAAAGCCGGCGAATTATGAGGTAGTAAAAATGCTCTGGCAGGCCGGTGAGCTTTCCGCCAGAGCAGCAGCAAAGGAATTGGGAGTAACCCATCGAACGTTTTTGCGATGGGTTACAAAAAACAATGGATAAATTTGTACAATTATTTATCCGGGTTTTTCTTGAATAGAATGTCGTTATATGTTATTATTTAAACTATGTATACTGCTATAATTGTGCGTGGATAAAAAAGTGTACTTTTCGCGCCACGCGTCAGTAGTTTGCCTATATTCGAAAAAGCACAGAGCAAACGAACCATTAAAGTAAAAGAGTTAGAAATTTATACGAAAGGATAACGAAAAATGAGAAGACCGTCAAGATTTATCGCGTTTCTCATGGCGATGGTTATGGCATTCACTCTCCTGCCGACCGTTGCTTTTGCGGCGACCGATCCGTTGACACTGCGGATATCGTCGGAAACTGCGGCGCCGGGAAAGGAAATCCAGGTTAAGCTATCGCTGGAGAACAATCCCGGCATCGCATCTGTCAAAGTCAAGGTGGGATTCGGCAGTGAGCTGACCTTGACAAACGTTGAGTTCAATTCTGCTGAGCTCGGCGGAACATCAACACCTCCGCAGAATCTGACAAGTCCAGTTACGCTGAGTTGGCTTCGTCCTACGCAGGGAAACTATTATGACGACAGCCTGTTTGCGACACTGACCTTCACCGTCAATAGTGACGCCATTGGTGTGGGCGAAAACGAGAAGAATGTCACGATCACTGCGACCTACGATCAAGACAATGTTTATGACGAAACCGAGCAAAACGTCCCGATGACGGTTATCGACGGTCAGGTAAAGATCACAAACTATATCGCCGGTGACATCAACGGCGACGGCGTATGCAATCAGAAAGACCTGACCCGACTGTTCCAGCACTATGCTGACTGGGATGTTTGGGTAAACAGGCCTGTAATGGATGTTAACGGAGACGGTTCGCTCAATCAGAAAGACCTTACACGCCTCTGCCAGTACTTTGCAGACTGGGATGTGGAAATCTTTGCCATGCCCGGGTATTGGCAAACAGAGGATTGTGAGCACACTTCTCTTACCTTGCAAAAGGCAAAGGCGGCAACCTGCGTTTCGGAGGGCAATATTGACTATTACAAGTGTGACGATTGCGGACAGCTGTTTGGAGATGCAGCGGCAATCACTCCGATTGCATTAAATGAAACGATTACGCCGATAGATGCAAATAATCATGCAGATATCAGAGTCATTCCGGCTACTGAGACTTCAACTGAAGGATCAAAGTGCGAAGCCTGCGGAGATGTGATCGTTGAGCCTAAACCGATAACGCCTGAACCAAATACAAATTCAATTACATATCACATTGTGGACGAAGCGAAGCATCCGTATCTCGGTACACTCAACATAGATACAAGCTCGCTGAAGTATAGCTATACCCCCGGCCAGGCATTGACTCTGGTAAACCTTGATCTCGGGAAATACGGTTATACCTTTGACGGCTGGTATGACGGATTCGGAACGAATGCAACACAAATAAAGGTTATTCCGAAAACCGCAGATGAAGATATTGAGCTTTTTGCCCATGTAACAGAAAATGTATACGATATTACCTATAATACCTATCAGACTCCTGTTACATCAAAACCCAGTGAAGCTCAATTACATTATACGGTAAGTAAGGGAAATTCCAATCTGTACAACCCTGAGATTAACAATTACAAGTTCCTCGGTTGGTATGATAACAACGGTGTTGAGTACAAGACAATTCCTGTAGGAACTACAGGTCATATTACGTTGAATGCATATTATACAAGTTTGCGTAATCTGGCGGTGAGCAAGAAGGATGACAACCCACTGATTCTGGAAGACCAGAATAAAAATGTTGTCTACTTCACCTATGAGATTGGTGAAATTCGCAACATCCCGCTCAATGCTGACAATCCTTTCTGGACGATCCAAAGCGTTGCAGGACTGTCTCAGCAGGTTTCCAAGACCTATACCACCAGCATTACCAGCTCGGAAGCGGCAAGTGTTTCCAAAACTATTTCGGATATGACGGTCAACTCCTCTACTTGGACGCTTTCCGAAAGCTGGAACGATGTGACAACAGTCAATGAAACATGGGCAGAATCCATTGGGAAAACAACGCAGCAATCCAGAACAGAGGCAACTACATCCTCGAACACGTTGAGCATATCGGATCAAAGCGGTGGCTCCAGCTATCATAAGACGGAGGACGGCACCACGGTTTATGATTATGATTCCAAGACCGAAACAAAGGATAAGGGTCATCAGTTTGACGCCAGTATCAGCGGTACTTACGCCAATAAGATGAGCGCCAATTTGGGTGCATCCACCGAGTTCGGCACGGAAGCCTCCTATCAGGCCAGCAACGCCTACACACAGGAGGGCAAGGTCACGGCAGATAACTGGTCTGCATCGGGCTCTCAGTCCGGCTCACAATCCGGATCTACCACTGCTTCGGATAAGGACAAATATTCGTCCGGTATCAGCTATGAAAACGGCTTTGAAGTGAATGCCGGATTGAAATACGGCTACCACAACAATACCAATACAGTAACAAAGACCGGTTCCGATTCGGTGACAACGAACTCGAAGATCGATGAGAACACCAGCAGTTGGAACAATTCTACCGCATTTTCGGCCACACAGCAGCATAGCTCCAGCAATACAATCAGCAATACGCTGTCGGATATTGTCACCACCACAAAGGGATACGGCAGCAGCTATTCCAAGGGTGGAACGGATACCAATTCTCAGGGATTCAGCTCCAGCAGCAGCAATACCTCCGGCACGACTTCTACTGTTACTTACAGCAAACTCGAAAGTGAAACAACCACAACGACATATGGTGTGGACGGCAAGATCGAGGGTAAGTACAGAAGTATTCTGGTCGGAATGGCACATGTGTTTGCTGTCGTGGGATATGACTATAATACAAAATCGTATTTCACGTATACCTTCAGCGTGATGGATGACAAGACTGAAGAATTCCTGGATTATACCCCCAAGGGCGGGAATTTTGATGATTGCGAGTATAGCTGTCTGCCGTTTGAGATCCCCATTGATGTGTTCAACTATGTCAATGAAAAAACGGTGAAAACTGCTGGCGTACAATTCCGCACGAATTCCCTGAACGGAACAGCAAAAATAACGGGTTACACCGGAGATTCCACTGATGTCATCATTCCGGCCTATGTTTCCGATGAAAAGCAGGCCTATAAGGTTACGGAAATTGCCAACACGGCCTTTGCCGGAAAACCTGTACGCTCAGTCGTCTTGGGCGAATTTATCAACAGTATTCCCAACGGCGCCTTCAAAAACTGCGCCTCGCTGGAAGAAGTTATCGGCAGCTTTACTGAAATCGGTAACGAAGCCTTTGCAGGATGCGTTAAGCTCACGAATATGAACATCCCCTCCAATGTGGTAAAAATCGGAACGGATGCCTTTGCAGGGGCAAACAGTATCATAGTCAGAGCCATCAACTCTCTCTGTGCATACGGCGAAGCGGTGAAACTGCTGCCAAGCGGTACCGATGAGCAAATTGAGGCGAAGCAAAAAGAGGTTACCCGGAGCTATATCCAATCCGTACTCGATTCCGGCGCAGAGAATATTGTTATTGATCTTTCAAAGATTGTGGACGGCACGTCGCTAACGCTTGAGGTTCCTGCAATCAACTCGATTGAGATCAACGGCGGCTCTAAGACGTATCGCAACTTCTCCGTCAATTCGCAGGCAAAAGAAACTGTATTGAACGAGATGACCATCGAGAACAACAAGGGTATCCCGCTGACGGTGGGTTCCGAGAAACTCACCCTGCATAAGGTGTTCGTCAGCACAAACAACACGGCTCTTGTTCTGAAGAAAGACGGCGCGGTTTTGTCCCTTGCACAGGACAGCGTGATTCAATCCACATCCAATTATGCGATTATCAGCAAAAACCCTGTGATTGAATCGCAGATATCCGCAGTAGGCGCTGCCGGTTTCCTCAACGTTGTCGGGAACTTCGGCTATGTGAATTCCATCAGCGGCGAAAGCTATGTGGATATCACCAACGGGAAACTGATCCTGATGTCTGATGAAGAGTTCGAAAAATATCTGAGCGGCGCAGTTCGCATCACCTTCGATGCCAACGGCGGCCAGTTCGACACAGACACGGGAATCGTTACCACGGTGGAGCAGGAGACCTTCTTCAACACCGCCATCGGTACGCTGCCTCCTACGCCTACCCGCAGCTACTACACCTTTAACGGCTGGTATACAGCGGCAGAGGGCGGCACAAAGGTGAGCGCGGATACGATAGTGTCTTCCGTGGGCAATACGACATATTATGCGAAATGGACACAGAATGCACTTTCCGATTGGGTAAAGGCATCTGAAGTTCCCAACGGTGCAAATGTCGAGCAGACAAAATGGACATATCGGCAGTCTGCAGAGTCATCGTCCTCCACCAAGTCTGGCTATACGCTTGACCATAAGACCCGCACATCGTGGGGCACTGAAAAGACTTCATATACAGACCCGAGCAACGGCACAAGAAATGTTTGGACAACGAGTGAGCAGTATCAATCCGGGTCAACACACCATTATGTTTATTATCATCGCTACGGATATGCTAAAAATGTTAGTACAGGCAAATATGGATATGTTTGGGGAACAGATGCATCGTATCATACAGGCGAACGCCATACAATTGACTTGACTTATGCATTAGCATATAAAGGTAGCGCGGTTGGCGAATCGTATTATGGATGGTATTCTCACGATGGAAGTTCAACCCCATTATGGTTCCTCGACTATGAATATGATGAACCTATTTATTCAACAAGAACGCTGTACCATTATCAGGATCCGATATATACCTATTACTTCTATAAGGATACCGAAACCGATACAGCAGACCCGACGGGACAGACCGGTGTTTCCAATGTTCAAAAGTGGGTACGATATATTCCTAAGTAATATGCGGAAGGATATTTCTTGAAATCGTACAAGTTGAAAGCCCGTTAATTATGCTATCGCGGGACAGCTTATGCTGTCCCGCAGAAAGGAAAACAAATGAAAAGAATACTGAGCGCGATTATGATCGCCGTGATCCTGCTCACGCTTTTCGGCACGGCAGCTTTTGCGGCAAATACGCCGACCTTTGAAATAGCCGCTGTAAACGCAGACCCCGGCGAGACTGTCGATGTGCCCGTATCGTTCAAGAACAATCCGGGCATCGCCTCTGCCAATCTTAAGGTGAGCTATGGCGATATGCTGACGCTTACAAAGGTGACCTTTAACAACGCTGCCATCGGCGGTACTGCAACGCCTCCGCAGAATCTGGGCAACCCCGTTACCTTGAGTTGGGTACGTCCTACCGAAGGTGACCTTAAAAAAGATACCGTTTTTGCAACGCTTACCTTCAAGGTCGCAGACAATGCGAGCGCAGGAAACACGGCAAATATAAGCCTTACTTATAACCCGGATGATGTTTATAACACCTTGGAAAAGAACATCACCTTCGCGGTACAGGATGGCGGAGTTACATGCGGACATGGAACCGGTACTGCTGAGATTTCTGTTGATGTAAAAGTGAATACAGATAACGGCATCACCGCCGAAATTGCCGAAACCCTGAGCAATAACGCGGCTGTAAACAGCTTTACCGATACCGGAATAGCTCAGGCATTAGCCGGTACGGAATATGAGGGGCAGACCGCCACCGTAAAAGCTTCGGTAGAGAGTGTTGAAAGCTCCGGCGGCACGACCACCCTCACTTTTGATATTGCCCCTTATGTCGGTGATACCGATGTCAGCACATTGGTAAATGGAAATACGGTCACCGTGCGCCTGCCCCTGACAAATGAATTCACCAGGTATGCAAAGGTTGACCATGCAGGTGACGATACGGCATATTATGAGGTGAAGAAGAGCGGCAGTGATCCCTATATCGAACTCACCACCACACATTTCAGCAGCTTCACCGTATCCAACGTGGACGAGATTCCCGGTGACGGCGGCAACACCGGCGGTGGCGGCTGCTATGTGGCAACCTGTGTGTACGGCTCCTACGACTGCCCCGAGGTCTGGACGCTGCGCCGTTTCC
>CALCRH010000061.1 GCA_937894515.1 uncultured Clostridia bacterium
TTAGTGGTAAACTTTTTCAGTGTCACTCTGGTCAACTATTACAGTAGCATTCACAGGTTATAGTCATGACCCTTTCCACAGTATGCAATTTGGAATATTACACAGCTCTCAATAGCGGCGGGAATGTCCTGCTGCTATTTTGTTGGAAAATGTCGCTTGCTCTTGCAAATATCCTGATATTCGGATATAGTATATTTTGTAAGATTGTATTTACGGGAGGTATGCCGATGAAGGGATATATGTCAGCGCGGGAAGCGTCCTACAAATGGAGCGTATCAGAGAGCCGCGTGCATAAACTCTGTCAGGCGGGACGTGTTCCCGGCGTGAGCCGGTTCGGCAGATCGTGGGTAATTCCTGCTGATGCCGAAAAGCCATGCGATCCGCGAAAAAACAATCGCAATGAACCTCAGCGAGAATGGAACGATTCAGCAAGGAGAATGTAAAAATGAGTGAGGAAATCTTCAGACAGAAAAGTTTAGATAAGGTGAAATCCCCGGAGAATCTGGATGACTATATCCGGGTTTCCAATCCCGGCGTATGGCTGCTGCTGATCAGTGTTATCCTTTTGCTGGCGGGTGCCTGCGTGTGGGGGGTCTTCGGGCATATTGACAGCACGGTGGAAGCAAACATTCGTGCAGAAAATGGCGCTGTTGTCTGCTATGTGGAAGATGACAGCATTTCCGCCATGCAGACCGGCATGATCGTAAGGTTTGACGATTTTGAAGCAACCATCACCGCGATCCGTCAAGAGGGTGGCGATTATTCCTGCACGCTTCAATCGGATCAGACGATACCGGACGGTTTTTATGAGGGAAAGGTTGTTGTGGAAAGCTACAGGCCACTATCATTTGTTCTGAATTGAGGTCACAGACATGGCAGAAAAGATCAAACAGCCGATCACAAAGGGCGTTGCCAAGGTGCCGGTCATCATGCAGCTGGAAGCACTGGAATGCGGCGCGGCAAGCCTTTGTATGATCCTGGCCTATTACAATAAATGGATCCCGCTGGAACAGGTGCGAGAGGACTGCGGCGTGTCTCGGGACGGCTCCAATGCGCGCAATGTATTAAAGGCGGCTCGCTTTTACGGATTGGATGCCAAAGGCTATCGTTATGAGCCGGAGACGCTCAAGAAAAACGGTAAGTTTCCCTGTATCATTCATTGGAATTTCAATCACTTTGTGGTGCTTGACGGATTCAGAGGCGGCAAGGCATACATAAACGACCCGGCAAGAGGAAATTACAGCGTGACCATGGAGACCTTTGACGAGTCCTTTACCGGCATCTGTCTCCAATTTGAGCCGACTGATGCCTTTGCGCCCTCCGGCAAGCCCAAGAGTATGCTGTCCTTTACCGCAAAGCGTCTCAAGGGCACCGGAGCCGCCATCGCGTTTACCGTGCTGACCGGCATGATTGCAGCGTTGGTGAGCTTTGTCCAACCTGCTTTTTCCCGTGTTTTCCTTGACCATCTGTTAACCGGAAAGGACACCACATGGACGACGCCGTTTCTTCTGTTCCTCGGTGGATTTAACATCATACAGATTGTCATGTCCGCTTTGCAGGCGGTCTATTCCCTGCGTATCAACGGCAAAATGGCGGCGGTGGGCAACGCGTCCTATATGTGGAAAGTTCTTAAGATGCCGATGAAGTTTTTCTCCCAGCGCATGGCGGGAGATATTCAGGAGCGGCAGAGCGCCAACGCCGCCATTGCCAATACACTGATCGGTACCTTTGCACCGCTTTTGCTGAACACGGTGATGATGGTGTTCTATTTCGTGGTCATGCTGCGCTACAGCGTCATATTGACCGTCATCGGCCTTGTATCGCTGACGATCAATGCCATTGTGTCGCAGTACATATCCAAAAAGCGCATCAACGTGACCCGCGTGGCCATGCGGGACAGCGCAAAGCTCGGCGCCGCCACCGTGGCCGGCATTGAAATGATCGAAACGATCAAAGCCTCCGGGGCGGAGAATGGGTATTTCAAGAAGTGGTCGGGCTATCAGGCCAGCGTCAATACGCAACAGGTGAAATTTCTGAAGCTTGACCAGTACCTCGGCATGATTCCGCAGTTTGTCTCTACCCTTGCGGGTAACGCCGTGCTGTTTCTCGGCGTGTACCTGACCATGCAGGGAGAGTTCACTGTCGGTATGATCATGGCGTTTCAAGGATTTTTGGCATCCTTTATGTCCCCTGCCATGACTCTGATTTCCGCAGGGCAGACCCTGCAGGAAATGAGAACGCAAATGGAACGGGTAGACGATGTAATGGAATATCCTGACGATGTCGCCTTTGATGAAAGCGATCCCCCTGAGGAATCGAACAAGCTCTCCGGAAAGATCGAAGTAAAAAACCTTGTGTTTGGCTATTCCCCACTTGCTGAGCCGCTGATCAAGGACTTTAACATGGCGCTGGAACCCGGCAAGAGCGTTGCCATCGTGGGCGCTTCCGGCTGCGGCAAATCCACCATGTCCAAACTGATCTCCGGGCTGTATCAGCCGTGGAGCGGCGAGATCCTGTTCGACGGCAAGCCGATGAACAGGATACCGAAAAACGTGTTCCGCGGCTCTGTTGCCGTGATCGATCAGGACATTATTCTTTTTGAAGACACCATCGCCAACAATATCAAGATGTGGGACGAGAGCATCGAGGACTTCGAGATGATCCTCGCGGCCCGCGATGCACAGATCCACGAGGACATTATGCAGCGTCCGAAGGGCTATCAGCACTGCCTTGTCGAGGGCGGCAAGGACTTTTCCGGCGGCCAGCGGCAGCGGCTTGAGATTGCCCGCGCTTTGGCACAGGACCCGACCATCGTAATCCTGGACGAAGCTACCAGTGCGCTGGATGCGAAAACGGAATATGAGCTTGTCAAGGCGGTACGCAATCGCGGTATTACCTGCATTGTAATCGCCCACAGGCTTTCGACTATTCGCTCCTGCGATGAGATCATCGTCATGGAGCACGGTGAGATCATGGATCGCGGTACCCATAAAGAACTGATGGAAAGCAGTGAGATCTATCGCGACCTTGTCACGGCGGAATAAGGAGGTGGCTGCTAATGAGTTGGTTTGAAGAACAGTTACGATATCGTGAGGAAACGGACAACGCCGATTTTGCGGATGCCATCGATTCCATTGCCGGTGCGGTTATGGGAAAGCGTCTGCGGGAGGCGCTCAGCCAGAATGAAATCGCCGCTTCCGCCATAGAGGAAATACTGAAATTCTATCATTGCAAGGCGAAAAGCGAGGAGCTTCCGTCTCAGATCAAGACAGTAGACGAACAGGTCGTATATCGGATGCGCCCTTTTGGCATTAAGAGCCGCACCGTTACGCTGGATAAGGGCTGGTATCACCATGCGGTGGGTGCCATGCTCGGAACATTAAAGGCAGACGGCTCTGCCGTTGCGCTGCTGCCGGGAAAATTTGCAGGCTATCGGCTCGTTGACGTGAAGACAGGAAAGCAACTGAAAATGAACAGAAAGTGCGAGCAGCTTTTGGACAAGGAGGCGGTCTGCTTCTATGAGCCGCTGCCGCTCAAGGCGCTGACGATGGGCGATTTGCTGAAATTCATGATGCAGCAGCTCAGCGTCTCAGATATTGTACTGTATCTCGTTTTGATGGGACTGTCTGCGGTATTGGGTTTGCTGTCTCCGCTGTTCACCCGGTGGCTGTTTCGCGACGTGTTGGAGTCCGGCAGCTTGCAGGTGCTTTTGTCCCTTGCCGTGTTCATGGTCTGCTTCTCCATCAGCCAGCTCTGCTTCGGTGCGTATCAGAATCTCATCAATTCCCGTATCGGCATCAAGCAGAATATCGCGGTGCAGGCAGCGGTGATGAACCGCATGATGAGCCTGCCGCCCACCTTCTTCCGGCAATACTCCGCCGGTGAACTGTCCCAGCGGTCAGCTTATGTGCAGGCGCTGTGTTCCACGCTTTTTAACACCATCGGCATGACGGGATTGACTTCGCTGTTTTCTCTGATCTACATTGGGCAGATATTTGTATTTGCGCCCTCGCTTGTTATACCGTCCCTTGCAATTACGATCGCAACGATCGCCCTGTCATTGATTACGACCTTTGCGCAGATGAAGATCACACGCGAAAAGATGGAGTTTTCCGCAAAGACAAGCGGTCTGACCTATTCGACCATCACGGGTATCCAGAAGATCAAGCTGGCGGGTGCGGAAAAGCGGATGTTCTCCCGCTGGGCAAGACTATATGCCAAGGAAGCAAGTCTCGAATACAATCCACCGATGTTCCTGAAGCTCAGCGGAACCATATCCCTTGCGCTGTCTCTGATCGGAACACTGCTGCTCTATTGGATCGCAATCAATCATCAAGTCGGCATTGCCGATTATTACGCTTTCAATACCGCATACGGTATGGTTTCCGGCGCGTTTATGTCGGTCGTATCCATTGCCACGACCGTTGCCAATATTAAGCCAACTCTGGAAATGGCAAAGCCCATTATGGAGGCAGAGCCGGAAACCCACGGTGGGAAAGAAAACATCGCAGAGCTTCGCGGCAGCATCGAACTGAATCATGTATCATTCCGCTATGACGAGACCATGCCCAATGTGATAGACGACCTGTCGCTGAAAATCAAGTCCGGCGAATATCTGGCCATCGTGGGCTCCACCGGCTGCGGCAAATCCACGCTGATGCGCTTGCTGTTAGGCTTTGAAACGCCGCAAAAGGGCAGCATTTTCTACGACAACAAGGACATTGCTAAAATAGACCTGGAAGCCCTGCGGCAAAAGATCGGCTCTGTGACGCAGGACGGAAAATTGTTTTTGGGCGATATTTATTCCAACATTGTCATCACCGCGCCGCAGCTCACCTTGGATGAGGCGTGGGAAGCGGCGGAGATCGCCTCCATTGCCGATGACATCCGCGCTATGCCAATGGGTATGAATACAATGATCTGCGAGGGACAGGGCGGCATCTCCGGCGGGCAGAGACAGAGACTCATGATAGCGAGAGCTGTTGCTCCCAAGCCGAAAGTCCTGATGTTTGATGAGGCGACCAGCGCCCTGGACAACATCACGCAAAAGAAGGTGTCGGAGGCCATTGACTCCCTGAAATGCACCCGTATCGTCATCGCTCACCGACTTTCCACCATTCAGCATGCCGACCGCATCATCTATCTTGACAGCGGAAAAATCGTGGAGGACGGGACTTACGAAGAACTGATCGCAAAGAACGGCTGCTTTGCCCAGCTCGTTGAGCGTCAGCGGTTGGATATTGATGCGGAGTAAAGAGAACGGCACATCTGTTCAGCAGATCGGCGACAATGCGCTTACGACCTTTAACGGAAAAGTTCTAACCGGCGGCAGCCGACCATTGCGGAAAGTTTTCCCTTTGCAAACAAATGCAAAACAGCACCCGTTCGGGTGCTGTTTTTCCGCTTATTTTCTTGCCCGCTTGATCTCGGCGATCTTCAGGGCGGCATCCTTGTCGATGACAGAAATGCCATTCTCCTCGGCAATTTGCGCCACCTCTAACAGCGCTGCTTTCATAAAGGGTCGGGGGATCTTGGTGTACAGCTCACAGGCTTCTCTGGTAAACTGCACCTGGGTATCCAGCCGCTCGGCACAGTACATCACACTGTCCACCGATCCGGCGTTGCTGGTGGCAATGGGCTCGCTGATGGGGAAGCGTCCCTTGAACCGCTTGTACCAGAAATTCTTGCTGTCGTGATAGCCGTAATCCACGGGAACAGCGGGGAACGAGTTCTTTTTCAGGCCGTTTTTCAGGGCATCGGCATATTGATCCTCCATCAAAATCTTGTCGATTTTCAGGATAAAATGGCAGCCGTATTGAGAAGTAATGCCGTTAAAGTTGTTGTAGGGCGGCTCCACCCCTTCCAGCTCGCCGATGTGGGCCTTGGACTTATAGCCGTCCTCCAGCGTATCGTCCCAGGTACATTCGATAACCTGATAGGCGTCCTTTAAGATCAGAGGTCTTTCCCCTTCGGCTTCACCTTTGACCAGCTCAAAGTGGCAGTCCTTCATCTTCTCCGCCGGTGTCTTGCCGGGGAAGCCCAGGCGCACCAGTTCCTTGAAGGATTTTTTGTCATCCTTGATAAAGTTGATGGCGCACTTTCCGTTGCGGAGCAGATTTTGCGCCGTATTGGACGAGTTGCGGCACTCCAGAATCATAGCATAATAGTCCTTGCCCGCAATGTAGTACGGAAAGATCAGGGAGTAGCTGCCGATGGTGGTGCTACCGTCCTCGCACAGCGTGGAAATACCAACAGTCGGCATGGGGAAAAACAAATTGTTCTGATAAAAATTATCAACGATTTTTAAACTTTTAAAAGCCATTTTTGTCCTCCTTATTTGTTTTTATTATCATACCATATTTGTGTGACAAAAAGCAACTGTTACCGCCGTGTTTGAAAAATCTCTGTGCTGCAAATGCAAGCAGCACTCCACAGAGAGTGCTGCTTGCATTTGCTTATTTTCCGAACGACAGCAGACAAATTCGATCCAAATGATTCCGAATTGTTTTTTGGACCGCCTGCGTTTCGGTCTTCCACCGAGTCAACTGCGGACAGGTCTCGGTCTGGCTGTAATGAGCATAGACGATGGTATCCGGCTCCGTTGCCGTAAAATGTACATACCGTGTTTTCATGGTATTATCCCAGACCCGCTCGTGGTTGACTGTGACAAACACGGCACCTGCCGGTACTGTCAGGGTCACCTCTGTTCCATAGGGCACCTGAGTCGGCGCATCGGCTCCAAAAGGATCCGCTTTCCAGGTATCGCTGCCATATCGGATCCGGGGCATCAGCACCTCCAGAATGGCATCTGCGATCTGCTTTTGTTGCTTTGCTGTGGGGTGAATCGCGAGTCTGGCCTCGTTGCTCACCTTATCCATGGTGTTAACAAAGGGAAAGCCCCTCTCTTCGGCTGCGGCTTTTGCGGTTTTATTCAGATCTTCCAGCGGCTCCTGTGCCATTTCGCCCAACATGCCATGCAGCAGGCTGTATTTGATTCCTCCCAACAGCTGTCTGCTGATGATCGGCAGGCCGAACTTCAGCTCGACATACAGCTGGGAAATGATCCGCGCCGGCGTATAATTCACACCGTGATATTCTGTGCTGTTGCCATAGGGATTATAGGAGCCTACCACAACGATCTTTGCCGTGGGATTCAGCTTTCGCACCTGATCCAGGGTTTCGCCGTACAGCTCTTTGATTTCGTTCGCGCTATCCATCAGAATCTGCGTGAGGTTGTCCTGATCAAGAAAGGCAAGGCATTCCCGCAGCGTCTTTTCGTTGATGCTCCCCCATATCTCGCGCACATCCAGCGGACCTCCGCTGTTTCCGCTCAAGGCTTCCATGGCAGAGCCAAGGTCCAGCTTTGTTATGTCGACATCCAGTACTGCGATTTTCAGCAGATAGCCAAACAGCTTGATCAGTGGATTCTCGTGGTTGTTCATCAGCGTCCAGAGAGGCTGCATCACATCGTTGGCACCCAGATGAAACGTGATCAGATCGGCTTTTTTTGTCTCCTCTACAAGCGTGTTAGCCCATTGAAATTCTGCCCAGTCCAGCTCTTTTTCCGGGGTGATGACTTTTGCCAGCGTTTGGATGTTCTTTTCCCAGAACGGATTGACGTAGGTCCGCAGCTTCTCCGGATCGGTCTCCCGGAATATATAATTATAATCCGTCAGGGCATAGCCCGGCGCACCAAGGTTGGCAAACGCGCTGTCCTGCGCCTTTTTTGTGCCGGTAAGCGCCTGGGCAATGCCATCAGCCACAAGGCGCGGATAGCTGGATGCGGCGCTGTTATGAACAACATCGGTTAAAAAATGGAAGTCAGCAAACAGCCGCTCCGGGGCGTTGCCCCGCAGGCCGTAACCGCTGGCAATACTGTCGCCAACCGCCACATAATAGGGCGTTTTCGGTGCTTCTGCCGCTTTTGCATACACAGTTGTTGCTATTGCTTCCAGCAGCATGAGCAGGGTAAGCAATAGCGCAAGACATCTTCTTTTCTTCATTTTTGCCCTCTTTTCCGTTTATTTTCCGAAAAACAACCGCATTTTCCGTTCTGCTTCCTGTTTCACGGTCCCCACCTCGCAGGGGATGATGGTGGTCATATCTTTGGCGCCGTTTTCCAGAGCAATCCTTGCTGCCGTGGTCTGCGCTGCGAGAGATATATTGGAAAGCTTGCACTTTCATAAATTAATTTTATAAAGATACTGAAATAAAAGTCAACTCTTTTTTTGTGTTGCCGGAGCTTTTTGTATATCTGGTAAAATTTCCCGCCTTCGCCTGTCTGTTTTGCACAACAATTAAAAAGTTTTAATTTAATAAATATTAAAACTTGTTGACTATCTTTTTTTATATGTTAATCTTTTGAATAGAAGCTATATAAGCGTTCTTCCCGCAGCTTGAGCTATCACATGGAGCTGAATGCAAACATTACAGAGCAGCAAAAGCAGACACGCAGCGCGATTTATCAGCATCTCTGCCGGCATCAGAGCTTTTGCGTTAAGCGCTGCACTATATTACATCATACAATTCATCGACACAATTTAAGGAGATGCTTTATATGTCTGTCACTTCTTTTCCCTTTGGCAAGACCGCAGCAGGTCAGCCGGTAACCGCCTGGCGCATCGAGAACGACTGCATGTCTGTGACGGTGCTGGACTACGGCGCTGCCATTCAAAGCCTGTTTGTGCCCGACCGGCACGGCAAAGCCGTGGA
Organism: uncultured Clostridia bacterium; assembly: GCA_937894515.1. Classification (GTDB taxonomy): domain Bacteria; phylum Bacillota; class Clostridia; order Oscillospirales; family Oscillospiraceae; genus Vescimonas. Next base: position 8,713 of record CALCRH010000061.1, read on the forward strand.
CGTGGTACTGGGCTACGACACCGTAGGCGAATATGAGCAGAATGCCGGCTATCTGGGGGCTACCATCGGACGGGTGGGCAACCGCATCGGCGGCGCGTGCTTCTCCCTGAACGGCAAGACCTATCAACTGGCGAAAAACAACGGAGAAAACCATCTGCACGGCGGCATCAGAAACTTCTCCAAGGTCCTCTGGCACGCCGAAGCAATGGGCGAGAACGCCGTAAGGTTTTCCCGGCTGTCCCCAGACGGCGAGGAAAATTACCCGGGTAATTTACAGGTAAGCGTAGTCTTTACGCTGTCTGACGGCGCGCTGACCATCGGCTATGATGCCGACACCGATGCCGATACCCTTGTGAACCTGACCAACCATGCCTACTTCAACCTGAACGGCGGCGGCTCCGTGTTGGAGCATCTGTTACAGGTCAATGCAGAGAAGTTTACGGAAAACGATGCCGGCTGTCTGCCCACGGGCAAATTTATCGCCGTGGACGGCACACCCTTTGACTTCCGGACGCCAAAGCCCATCGGGCAGGATATTGAAGCCGATGACGTTCAGCTCCGCAACGGCGAAGGATACGACCACAACTTCGTGCTGACCGGTTCACGGGACGCTGCGGTACTGTACAGCGCGCGAAGCGGCATCCGTATGATCACCCGCACCACCATGCCCGGCGTACAGGTGTACTCCGCCAACCATCTGACGGCGCGGCAGGGCAAAAACGGCAGTGCCTACGACATTCGCCACGCCATCTGCCTGGAGACACAGCTGTTTCCCAACGCCATGCGCTGTTACGGCTTCCCCTCCCCTGTTTTACACGCCGGAGAGCATCTGCACAGCGAAACGGCGTATCGGTTTGACGCAAAGAGCAAATAAAAAAAGAAGCCCGAAAGGGCTTCTTTTTCTGGTTAGATATCAGTTACCAATCAGCTTGCATAGGTAAATGCATAGACATAATGGAAAGCGGTACCAATGGTATGCACGCATTTGTTGAGACCATTGGCCAGGAAGTCGTTGCCCTGGAAATGCTCAGCCATTGTGTGAATGCCACCGGTGATGCCATTGATAATGTCATTATGGATGTTCATTGCAGCATAGATCAGGTTAGCCAACTCCGGGCTGCGATCATAAATTTTGTCCATCACGCGACCGAAAATACCGCCAACGGTGTCGCCGAACAGCGTGCGTGTTTCTGCGAAAGCAACAGTGGACAGGGACAGGACCATGACCAGGACCAGAACCAATGCGATAAACTTCTTCATGTTTTGTTTCCTCCTAAATGTTTAGTAGATTTTTCTCTTTTGGGAAAGAGAACAAACATTCCCATGTTTGTTATAATAATTGTAGCATGCAAATTTTGAGAAGTCAAGGGGTAACTGTATGGTTCGAGGCTCCGGAAATCGGAGCGCCGGTCGCATCTTCTGCCATATACCAAAACAAAACCGCTGCCCCGTTTGGGTGACTGTTTTATTTTAGCTCGCGGTACAGGACTCGAAGAGTCTACCGCAAATCATTCGTCCTAAATCGGCTTAAAAAGTGGCAAAAATATCAAATTTTCACCGAATTTTAGAACAATTTGACCCAAGCGCCGCAGCACTTTATAAGGGTATGCGTAAGGGTACAAATGCGATTTACTTGTCCAAAAGCCATTCAATCAAGTTCAAGGATTTGATACCCCTGTTATGTCAAAAGTTTTTGACTTGAAATACGAAAAATAAGAAAAACCAATTTTCTATTATCTGACTTTTCAATATATTTTTCGCTATGAAAAACCAACTTTTCAACAACGGATGTGTCCCTCTGTTATATTATTCAGTATCCTTTGCCTCATAGGGCGAAGTCTCAATATAGATTTCCTCTGTTTTCAAAAGTACATCACGAAGGACTTTAACAGATGGTGTAGCCAAAGGTATTCTCTCCAATGGGTCAATCACATCGTCAATCGCCCCGCAAAGGATAGCATACATCTTTTCATAATTTGGCATTGTCCCACCTTCTCGCTATAAAGACATTTCTGATTCTTGTTCTATTATGGTCTTTTTAGCGATTATAGTCAACATCAAAATCACATCATAGAATACAGTTACAAGCTGTTAAGGAAGTGATGATGTGATTAATTATTCCGTGTTTTGGAAGACCTTGGAAAAATCCAAAGAAACCACTTACACATTGATAAAGGATTACCACATCTCAAGCTCTACCCTTGATAAGCTTCGTAAGAATAAACCGCTGAATACCACGACCATCAACGATTTGTGCCGAATCCTAAATTGTAGGGTTGAAGATGTGATGGAATATGTTCCATCTGATGAAGACCAACCACTATAAATATCAAAAAATAGACCGAACCCAATTTCGTTGCTGAAAAGGGTCGGTCTTGCTTTTTATGCGAAGCAAATTAAAAAACAGCCATTTTTTAATTTGCTTTTACCATTTCTACATAAGTAAATTAAAAATCAAGCGTTTTTTAATTTGTTTTTGCGTTACGGCATATTCAATTAAAAAATAAGTCGATTTTTAATTTACTTGGAGTCTCAAACGGATAACTCAAGTGTTATCAGATATCAAGCAGCATTTTTATATGAGTACATATGGTTACGAATACAAACGTGGTTACTTGAAAGACCTTCTATCCAAAGAAGATGATGCCTTTTTTAAGATGTACAAGTTTACGTGCTCTTTGCCTAAATTGCAGTCTAAATCACTCCGGAAGCAAAACCCTGACAGAGTGATCCAGAAGTAAAAGAGCAAAGAGGGGAAAAAGCAGAAAAAACGGGAAAACCAGCGAAAAATAATTTTTTCAATATCGGTAACAAATCTCTTGCTCCTGCGTATATAATCGTGTAAGATGGTACAAAATGGAATAACTGCATATTTAGTTGGAGGATATACAAATGAGCGACAGCATGAAAGATAAGTTTTTGAAAGAGCACGCATTGAGCGATGAGCAACTGGAGAAGGTCACAGGTGGCAGCCTTGTTCAGAACTCTGACGGCACATATAACATATATGACGGACAAAGGATCAACTTCGATCCGACAAAGTACGCCTTAGTCAACGGAACATATCTCAACGCGACAGGGAATACCGTTATTTATTTTCATTATTATAATACGAGTCCCAACGGTGTTTATCGCGGTGAAGGAGACAGCTATGAATGCCTGAGTGAATTGCTGTGGCTCATGAGCTGACAGTCAGACCGAATACAGGCACGAACACGATACATAATTGGAGGACAAACCAATGAACGACAGCATCAAGGATAGATTTCTGAAAGAGCACGAATTATCTATGGAGGATTTGGATAAGGTCGTAGGCGGGAAAGGTGATATTATAGAGTATGTTGCACTTAGAACCATAACCTGTCCTCTTTGTGGCAGAATTTACTTGGCAGCCATTTATGATTACGAGACTCATGAATACACTGATATTACTTGCGAGAGCAAATATTGTAGCTTTTATTGCGCTGGCCCAGTTCATAAAAACAATTTACAAAGTTGGCGAGCTTCTTTCTAACCCTGATTGTTATATGTCTAACCAAATTATCAGAAGCAAGGGTGTTATTGCCCTTATTAGGAGGATATACAAATGAGCGACAGCATGAAAGATAAGTTTTTGAAAGAACACAAAGGCGTCGAACTTAACGATGATGATTTGGAAAATGTAAGCGGGGGGTTCACAGGCTATCCCGAAGACCCCAACCCCGGCAGCAACGCCGGCAGCAACGCCGGCAGCAGCTTATGCCCGAATAATCACACAATGTGCACCGAGGCTAACTGTATGAACCCACAATGCACTCACCTCGTGATAGACAGTAGCGCCGTGGTAACTAATGTTTGTTCCTGCGGCAAATCTGTCGAGGGTATTTTCCTAATATTCGGTACTATCAAACATTAAATAGCAAGGGTGTTATTGCCCTTATCAGGAGGATAAACCAATGAGCGACAGCATTAAAGATAGGTTTTTGAAAGAGCACGCATTGAACGATGATGATTTGGAAAAGGTCAGCGGCGGCGACGGCGTCACCGTTCCTGATTGGCTGAGATTAGACGGCAGCTTTTGCCGGGAGGACTGTTGTGGAGTACACGATAGAGATAGCTGCGGGTATACCTTCTGTAAATGGCATCGTTGGGAATGATCGATAAACAGGCTTCGAGGATGCAGAATAGTTTTAAGTTTTAAGATTAAAGTTTCACAGGAGAACGGCGAAATGGAAAAGATCACAAAGAAAGAACTTCTTGAAAAGCTGGGCGGGACTCCGCTGAGCGATGACGAGCTGGAGCAGGTCACGGGCGGCGTTTCACAAAACGCTGACGGCACATATAACATTTATGACGGACAACTGATCCGACTCGGTGATCAGAGGTATGCCTATGTCTACGGAAACTATCCCAACGCGACAGGGAGTACCGCGATAGAATATTATTACTATGTCGTTGATCTCAACGGTGATCTGATCGAAAGCTCATGGACCCTGGCTTCATTGAGTTTTCTGCTGCCGTACATCACCTGAAGGATCTGTTATAAGTTGGATAAAACAAACAACACACAGTCAAACCAACAAAAGAGCAACAAAATCTCGGTCAGAGCCTTTTTTCTATGGTAAATCCATCATTTCAGTATACTTTATGGGTATTAAAAATCGTGCTGCAAGGGTACTTTTAAGGGTACTTTCCCCTTTTTGGCAAAAAGAACCTTGGAACCATTGAGATTCCAAGGTTTTTTGATGGTGCGCGGTACAGGACTCTCCACGGCCGAACGCAACCATTATCAATGGTTGCTCCCAAAAATGCCGCACTGCGCTTGCATTTTTGGAGGCCGACTTCGAGTCCTCCCTCATAGCAAAATAAAACAGCCACCCCGTTGGGGTGGCTGTTTTATTTTGGTGCGCGGTACAGGACTCGAACCTGTGACCCCATGCACGTCAAGCATGTGCTCTACCAGCTGAGCTAACCGCGCAGACAACGGTGTTATCATACTCGAAAGACACCGCTTTGTCAACACTTTTCGCAAAAATTTTTATAAAAGACGTTATTCTATTTCAATTTCCACGGGACAATGGTCGCTGCCGAATACGTCATTGCGAATGTCCACTTTTTTCACCCGCTCCATCAGCCGCTCCGAAACGATGAAATAGTCGATGCGCCACCCTGTGTTGTTCTCCCGGGCATGAAAGCGGTAGCTCCACCAGGAATACTTGACCTTATCGGGGTACAGCCGGCGGAAGCTGTCGGCAAAGCCGCTATCCAGAAGCGCCGTCATCTTGCCGCGCTCCTCGTCGGTAAAGCCGGGGTTGAAGTGGTTGGTCTTGGGATTTTTCAGGTCGATCTCCTCGTGCGCCACATTCAGGTCACCGCAGTACACCACCGGCTTGACCCTGTCCAGTTCGCACAGATACTCCCGCAGAGCGTCCTCCCACTCCATGCGGTAAGCAAGCCGCTTCAGCTCATCCTGGCTGTTGGGGGTATAGCAGCATACCAGATAGAAATCCGCATACTCCGCGGTGATGATCCGCCCCTCGTGGCGGTGAATATCCTCGCCGAAGTCGTAGGTCACGGACAGCGGCTCCTGCTTCGTCAAAATCGCCGTGCCGGAATAGCCCTTTTTGTCGGCGGAGTTGAAGTAGCGGTGATAGCCCTCCAAGTCGAACACCGCCTGCGACTGCTGGCACTTGGTCTCCTGCAGGCACAGCACATCCATATCGCTGTCCTTGATGTAGTCTAACAGGCCTTTGCCCAATACGGCACGCAGGCCGTTGACGTTCCACGTGGCTAACTTCATTTCTCTATCACCTCTTGGCATCAAGCATACCACAATTTTCCCCGAAAGCCAACGGTTATTCTTGACAAATTGCGCTTTTTGCGGTACGATACATCGCAAGTGAATGAAAGGCGATGAAAGGGAGAGTAACCGACAGGTGCCGCCATAAGAGAGTCCGGCAAGGTGAGAGCGGACGCGGAGGAACTCGGTGAACATGGCCCCGGAGCTGTCCGGCTGAGCGCAAAGATGTTAGGTCGGAACGATTTGCGCCCGTCAAAGCGCAGAAGTGTGATGGCACTTCCCGAGGCCGTTTTCGTGAGAAAACGGCGAAACAAGGTGGTATCGCGGCATTTTGTCGTCCTTGTGCGTATGCACAGGGGCGTTTTTTTATCACTTGCAAAACCACGTTTTGCAAGTGGCAACTCGCACTTATCGCAGGCGCTTTGCGCCTTTGGTCGGTGCGAGGGCTCGCTCTGCTCGCTCTCACGGTATTTTTGCAGAGGCAAAGCCCCTGCAAAAATGATTAAAAAAGAATATCCGCAATTTTATTTGGCAATGATACTTTATAATTATTTATAGCCGCTCTTCCATTGGTCGCGGCGGAAAAGGAGATATCTCATGGAAAAGAAGAAATTCTACATCAGCACCCCCATCTACTACCCCAGCGACAAGCTGCACATCGGCCACAGCTACTGCACCGTAGCCGCCGACACCATGGCACGGTATAAACGTCTGACCGGCTATGATGTCATGTTTCTTACCGGTACCGATGAGCACGGCCAGAAGATTGAGACCAAGGCAAAAGAGGCCGGCAAGACCCCCAAGGAGTTTCTGGACAACATCGTAGAGGGTCCCAAGGGCGTATTGGATCTGTGGAAGCTGATGAACATCTCCAACGACCGCTTCATCCGCACCACAGACGACTACCACTGCGAGTCCATTCAGAAGATTTTCCGCAAGATGTACGACAACGGCGACATCTACAAGGGCTCCTACAAGGGTAAATACTGCACCCCCTGCGAGAGCTTCTGGACGGAGAGCCAGTTGGTGGACGGTAAATGCCCCGACTGCGGCCGGGAAGTCCACGACGCCGAGGAGGAGGCATACTTCTTCAAGCTGAGCAAGTACGCCGACCGTATTCAGCACCTGCTGGAGGACACCGACTTCCTGCAGCCCCGTACCCGCGTCAATGAAATGGTAAACAACTTCATCAAGCCGGGTCTGGAGGATCTGTGCGTTTCCCGCACCAGCTTCGACTGGGGCATTCCCGTGGACTTCGACCCGGGCCACGTGGTGTACGTGTGGGTGGACGCTCTCTTTAACTACTGCACCGCCATGGGCTACTGCAACGACAAGTACCACGACTACGACAAGTACTGGCCCTGCGATGTCCACTTTGTGGGCAAGGAGATCGTCCGCTTCCACTCCATTATCTGGCCCGCCATGCTGATGAGCGTGGGTGAACCCTTACCCAAGCACGTCTACGGCCACGGCTGGCTGGTCATTGACGGCGGCAAGATGTCCAAGTCCAAGGGCAACGTGGTGGATCCCTACGCCCTTTCCGAGATGTTCGGCGTGGACGCTCTGCGCTTCTTCCTGATGCGTACCTTCCCCTTCGGCACAGACGGCAACTTCTCCAACGAGCTGCTGATCAACACCATCAATATCGACCTTGCCAACAAGCTGGGCAATCTGGTGTCCCGCACCACCGGCATGGCGGAGAAATACTTCGGCGGCACCCTGCCCACCGAGCGCGAGGATGACGGCTTGGACTGCGAGCTGAAAACCATGGCATGCGAGCTGCGTGACAAGTACGAAGCCGAGATGGAGAAGTTCCAGTTCCAGAACGGTCTGGAGGAGATCTTTAAGGTCATCGAGCGCGCCAATAAGTATATTGACGAGACCGCCCCCTGGACTCTGGGCAAGGACGAGAGCAGGAAGGTCCGCCTTGCCACCGTGCTCTATAACCTGCTGGAGACCATCCGCATCTGCAACATCATGCTGACCCCCTTCATGCCCGACACCGCCGCCAAGGTCTTTGAGAAGATCGGTGCCTGCGAGCATTGTCAGGCATGGGAGACCGCCAATGTCTGGGGCAACCTCCGTGCCGATGTCACCGTCAGCAAGGGCGAGAACCTGTTCCCCCGTATCGACAGCGAAAAGGCGCTTGCCGAGCTGGAAGCCCTGCAGGCCGCTCAGAAGAAAGCCGCACAGCCCGCTATTGAGCTGGAGCCCTACGTCACCGAGAACGTGGACTTTGACACGTTCCTAAAGTCCGACTTCCGCGCCGTGAAAATCAAGAACTGCGAGGCGGTGAAGAAGTCCGATAAGCTGCTGAAGTTCACGCTGGACGATGGCTCCGGTACGGACCGCATCATTCTCTCCGGCATCCACGCCTACTATGAGCCGGAGCAGCTCATCGGCAAGACCGCCATCGCCATTTTGAATCTGCCGCCCCGCAAGATGATGGGCATTGAGAGCTGCGGTATGCTGATCTCCGCCGTCCACAAGGAAAAAGGCGAGGAGAAGCTCCACCTGATGCTGATCGACGACAGCGTCCCCGCCGGTGCCAAGCTGTGCTGATTTTGTCAATCCATTGATTCGTAGGGCGGGACCCATGTGTCCCGCCGGATCGTCCAGACAAAGCGGCGGCACACGCAGGTGCCGCCCTACAACTCTTTACCGTAGGGGTCGGCGTCCTCGACGACCCGCCATTTCGTTGACCACCGGCGGGACGTCCGGAGGCCGTCCCCTACAAATTCTACCGAAACCTTTTCGCTTCACCCGTAGGGGCGGACGACTCTGTCCGCCCCTATTTTTCACTTTTCACTCTTCCCTTTTCGTTTTTCTTGTTTTCTCTCCTCTATCGTGATAAAATATTTCCAACAAACCCGCAGGAGGTGTCATATGTTCAAAACTCCCCGAATAGTCCCGTCCGCCTTCGTGGCGCACAATGCCACCGTGGCGGGTGACGTGACCCTGGGCCAGCAGGTCAGCGTATTTTTCGGCGCGGTGCTTCGTGCCGAGCATGATACCATCACCGTGGGGGACGGCTCCAACATACAGGACTGTTGCGTGCTGCACTGCGATGAGGGTTACCCCGTCACCGTGGGCAAAAACTGCACCATCGGTCACGGCGCTATTATTCACGGCTGTACCATCGGCGACAACACCCTCATCGGCATGGGATCCATTATCCTCAACGGTGCCGTCATCGGCAATAACTGCATCATCGGTGCCGGTGCGCTGGTCACCGGCGGCACGGTGATCCCCGACAATTCTCTTGTCGTCGGCTCCCCTGCCAAAGTCAAGCGAAGCGTCACCGATACCGAGATCGAAAGCAACCGCGCCTCTGCAGCGGGCTACCGCGCCGAAGGCGCAGAATATAAAAAATGGGAGGCACAACAAAAATGATGACCTTATTTGTGAAGTACACCTGCAAGCCGGGCTGCCGTGAGCCCTTCCTCCGTGAGATCGCCGCCCGCGGCATCGACACCGCCATCCGCGCCGAAAACGGCTGCATCTGCTACGACTACTACCTGTCCGTGCAGGATCCCAACGTCATTCTGCTGGTAGAGAAGTGGACCGAGCCGGAGGCACAGAAAGTACACATGACCCAGCCCCATATGAAAGACTTGTCCGCCCTCAAGACCAACTACGTCCTTGATACCGTACTGGGAGACGGCGCTCTATGATCTTCGACACCCACGCCCACTATGACGATGATGCCTTTGATGCCGATCGGGACGCCCTGCTCGCTTCCCTGCCGGAAAAGGGTATCGGTCTGGTGGTGGACCCGGGCTGTGACCTGCCCTCCTCCCGATTAGCGGTGGAGCTGGCGGCCAAGCACCTCCACGTCTACGCCGCCGTGGGTATTCACCCCGAGAACTGCCACGACTATGTCCCGTCCCGGATCAGGGAACTGCGTATCCTTGCCAAGTCCCCCAAGGTGGTGGCCATCGGGGAGATCGGTCTGGACTACTACTGGAAAGAAAATCCGCCCCGTGAATTGCAGCACCAATGTCTCCGTGACCAACTGGCGCTGGCGGCAGAATTAAACCTTCCCGTCATTATCCATGACCGTGACGCCCACGCCGATACCCACGCCATCATCAGGGAGTTCCCCACCGTCACCGGCGTGTTTCACTGCTTCGCCGGCTCTGTGGAAATGGCACAGGAACTGCTGAAGCTGGGCTGGTATCTGGGCTTCAACGGTGCCGTCACCTTCAAAAACGCCCGCAAAGCGCCGGAGGTCATCGCCGCGGCATCCCTTGACCGCATTCTATTGGAGACAGATGCCCCCTATCTGACCCCCGTCCCCCACCGGGGCAAGCGTAACGACTCCACCTATATCCCCTATGTGTCACAGACCATCGCACAGATCAAAGGGCTTACTGCCCAAGAGGTCGAGAACGCCGCATTTGAAAACGGTAAGAGGCTGTTTCGTATCTGATAGCAAAAAATCTCCGGGAAACCGGGGATTTTTCCTTTACAAACCGTATTATCTGCGCTATAATCTACCCATTGTATTCAAAAATCAGGAGGATATGGATATGGCAACTGATTTTTCCCGTACCTTGGGCTTGCTGCGGCAGGAGAAAGGCATCTCCCAGCGCAAGGCCGCCAAGGAGCTTGGTATCTCTCAGGCTCTTTTGAGCCACTATGAAAACGGCATCCGCGAGCCGGGTCTCGCCTTTGTTGCCAAGGTCTGCGACTACTATCACGTCTCCGCCGACTTTCTGCTGGGGCGCACCTCCAGTCGGGACGGCGCCATGATCGAAGCGGAAACCCTGTATGACGCCAGCGATGAAAAGGGTACGCTGAAGGGCAGCATCATGGCCACGCTGCAAAAGAAGCTGGTAGTCAACACCACCGGTGTCCTCTTTGACCTGCTGGGTAAGCTGAACAGTCGGGAGGCCATCACCGCCGCCGGAGATTATTTAAGCAGCGCCCTGTACCAGCTTTTGCGTTTGGCCTACCGGCGCTGCGGCGGCAACGAGGATCTGTTCGCCGTGGATGATGCCGCCTTTGACGGCGATCTCATCACCGCCGACCTCGCCTTGAGCCGCGTCCGCTATACCCGCGCCCTGAACACCTGTCAGGAGACCCCTGCTGTCAACTCCGATACCCTCACCGGCGCACCCGGTGTGGGACAGAGTGTGGCCCAGATCCTGCACAACGTGGACGAGCGCACCATGAAACATCTGGAGGGCTGATGCGATATGTTTGAACAATCCAAGATCCGTAATTTCTCTATTATCGCCCATATCGACCACGGCAAGTCCACGCTGGCGGATCGCCTGCTGGAAAAGTGTAACGCCGTGGAAGCCCGGCAGATGTCCGATCAGCTTCTGGACAACATGGAGCTGGAACGGGAGCGTGGCATCACCATTAAATCCCGTGCCGTCCATCTGCTCTATCAGGCGCAGGACGGCGAGACCTACGCCCTGAACCTCATCGACACCCCGGGTCACGTGGACTTCAACTATGAAGTCTCCCGCAGCCTTGCCGCCTGCGAGGGCGCTCTGCTCGTGGTGGACGCCACCCAGGGCGTGGAAGCGCAAACTCTGGCCAACACCTATCTGGCCATGGAGGACGATCTGGAGATTCTGCCCGTGATCAACAAGGTGGATCTGCCGGCTGCCGACCCCCTGCGGGTCAAACAGGAGGTGGAGGACATCATCGGTCTGCCCGCCATGGACGCGCCGGAGATCTCCGCTAAAATGGGCATCAATATCGATGCTGTGCTGGAAGATGTGGTCCAGAACGTTCCCGCACCCTCCGGCGATCCCAAAGCACCGCTGCAAGCCCTTGTTTTTGACAGCCAGTACGACCCCTATGTAGGCGTTATCGTCTACTTCTGCATCAAGCAGGGCACTATCCGCAAGGGTCAGACGATCCGCCTGATGGCCAGCGGCGCCGAGTACACCGTTCTGGAATGCGGCTATTTGAAACCTCTGGGCAACGAGCCGACCGATGCCCTGCAAGCCGGTGAAGTCGGTTACTTCACCGCCAGCATCAAGAACGTCAAGGATACCCAGGTGGGCGACACCATCACCGATGCCGCCAACCCGGCTGCCGAGCCGCTGCCCGGCTACCGTGCCGCCCAGTCCATGGTCTACTGCGGCATCTACACCGAGGACGGCAGCAAATACCCCGACCTGCGGGACGCACTGGAAAAGCTCCAGCTCAACGACGCCAGCCTGACCTTCGAGCCGGAAAGCTCCGTTGCCTTGGGCTTCGGCTTCCGCTGCGGCTTCTTGGGCATGCTCCACATGGAGATCATTCAGGAGCGTCTGGAGCGGGAATTCAACCTCGACCTCGTCACCACCCTGCCCAACGTCATCTACAATGTCTACAAAACCGATGGCACCATGGTGCGGGTGGATAATCCCCACAACTATCCCGATCCGGCGTCCATCGAACACGCCGAGGAGCCCTACGTCAAGGTGTCTATCATTGCCCCCAACGACTTTGTGGGCAACATCATGCCCATGTGCCAGGATCGCCGGGGAGAATATGTGGATATGCAGTATCTGGACACCCATCTGGTGGAGCTGCACTATCAGATGCCCCTCAACGAGATCATCTACGACTTCTTCGACACCCTCAAGGCCAACACCAAGGGCTACGCCAGTCTGGACTATGAGCTCAGCGGCTACCGCACCAGCGAATTGGTGAAGGTCGATCTGCTCCTGAACGGCGATGGCGTGGATGCCCTGAGCTTCATCGCCCATAAGGATAAGGCATACCCCAGAGCCCGCCGCCTGTGCGAAAAGCTGAAGGATAACATCCCCCGCCAGCTCTTTGAAGTCCCCATCCAGGCGGCCATCGGCGGGCGCATCATCGCCCGGGAAACCGTCAAGGCCATGCGAAAGGACGTGCTTGCCAAGTGCTACGGCGGCGACATCTCCCGCAAGAAAAAGCTGCTGGAAAAGCAGAAGGAAGGCAAGAAAAAGATGCGGAACCTCGGCACCGTGCAAGTGCCCACCGAAGCGTTTATGGCAGTACTCAAACTGGACAGCGATTAAGGAGACACCTATGGCAAATTCCTATCAGGCCCATATCAAATATGAAGAAGCCACCATCAAGGAGATGGACAAGACCCTGCAAAACACATTTCACTTCGGGCGCAAAATTGTCCTATGTGCCCTCGCCCTGCTGCTGCTGGGTTTCGGCGTGCGCCTGACTATCAACAACACCTGGGGGCTGATCCTCATTATTGTGGGCTGTTTTATCGCCCCTTACGGCACGTTTTATACCCTGCCCGGCGCCAAAGCCACCGCCAGTATCGACATGCTGAAGGGCAAGAGCTTCTATATGGCCTACGACTTCCAGCCTCATGAGGTGCTCTGCCGCGTGAAGAGTAGCAGCGAACCCACCCGCTACACCTACCGCAGCTTCTACCGACTCATTGACACCGGGGACTATGTGTATCTCTGCACAAATAAGGAACAGGCCTGCATGGTGGATACCCGTACTCTCCAACCCAATGATCGAGAGGCTTTTATGGACTTTGTGTCCAAGAAGGCAGGGTTGGAGTGGACGAAGCCCAACGGCTGGCTGAATTTGAGTTTCCGCACCATTCGCCATAACCGGGATAACACACGCAAGGAATTAAAACTCCCCCGCTGAATTGAAAATCAAGCAAAAGAGGCGTCCGCGAAACTCCTTTCGCAGACGCCTCTTATATCTTTCATTTTTCATTCTGCATTTTTCAACTGTCCCGTATGGACTTGGTCTCCCACTTGTGTCCATAGTAGCGGGGCAGGAAAAACGCAATGCGAAACAGCCAGTCGATGATCCACGCATACCAGATGCCCAGCACACCGGTACGGCAGACCAGCACGAAGAAAAAGCCCAGTCCTACCCGGCACAGCCACATGGAGACCACGGCGATCACCATGGTGAATCTCACGTCTCCGGCAGCGCGCATACCGGTGTTGACGCTGAACGCCAACGGCCACAGCAGCATCATGCCGATACCGTGGATCAGCATGATAATCGTTGCCAATCTGGCGGTTTCGCCCACAGCGCTGTATGCCTTCAGGATCAGCGGGATACCGGCAATGATTACCAGATTCACAATGGCCGCACCGATATAGCTGATTTTCAGCATATAGCGGATATACCACCGGGCCTGCGGGTAATCCCCCGCTCCCACACAGCGGCTTACCACGCTGACAATGCCCAGATTGACTGCCGCACCTACCACACCCTGAACAGTGGTGATGGTATTGCCGATGGCGTTGGCGGTGATGGAGGCGGTTGGCAGCGTGGAAACCAGACTGAACAGCATGATCTTGCCCAACTGGAACATACCGTTCTCAATGCCGTTGGGAATACCCATGGACAGCACCTGACCCATGGTGTGCCGATCAAAACGATATCGCTCACCGGAGAGTGACAGGGCAAACTTGGGTCGAAACACCAGAAACAGCATGACCACCATAGCCACGCCCCGGGAAACCAGCGTGGGAATCGCCACGCCGGCAACCCCCATGCGAAAACCGTAAATCAGCACGGCGTTACCCACGATGTTGATGCCGTTCATCAGCATGGAGATCGTCATAGGCAGGCGGCTGTTGCCTACCGCACGATAGAGTGCCGCACCGCCGTTATACAGCGCGATAAACGGCACGGAGAGCATGACGATATGGTAATAGATGCGGCAGTTTTCCTGTACCTCCCAATCACTCTTACCGAACAGGAAGCGCAGGATGCTCCCCTCAAAAATGATCAGCAGTACTGTCAGCAAAACTGACAGCACCAGAAGCGCCACCAGCAGTTGCTGGCCGGCTTTTCGCGCCTGTTCCCGGGAGCGCAGACCCAGATATTGTCCCACCACGATGGCGCCGCCGGCGGCCAGTGCCGCGAAAATATTCACCATCAAAATGGAAATCGAGTCCACCAGCGATACCGCAGAAACAGCGGCATTTCCTGCGGTGGACACCATCATGGAGTCTGCCAGCCCCACCAGATAGGATAGAAACTGCTCGATGATCAGCGGAACCAGCAGTTTTTTGATCTCCTGACGGGAAAACATCGTCCCGACCGCTGCAATATTCGGTTTTTCTCTCTGCAAAAGACCCATCTTCTTTTTCCTGAAACTTTCCTCTTATTCCGTAGGGGCGTGCGGGATAAGAGCGTGCCGGTGGCACGTTTTTGCCCGCCGCACCTCCGTAGGGGCGGACGACTCTGTCCGCCCGTCATTCCACCTGCCGAAAACGGGCAAAACCACACGTTGTCTGCTTTCGGCAGGACACGAATACCGCAGACACGCGTGTCTGCGGTATTCGTGCTTTGAGAGGGGGTAAAAATCTTTGTTATGCTTTGCTGTGTGCGGTCTTGTATGCCCGCCCCAGCTTGTCTGCCTCCATCAGCGCATCGGCTACCATCTCTGCGGTCACCGGGAAAGGCAGATGGTGAATGGTGGAGGTGGGCACACAGGCCTTCTCCGCCGCCTTTTTCACCATGACCGGGTCAGCCTCGGGATAGCCCAGATCGGCAAAGCTGATGGGCAGACCCACGGCAAGGCAGAAGTCCAACACGCTCTCCAGCTCTTCCTTGGGCGCTTTCTCCATCACCAGCTGGGTTACGGTGCAGAATGCCACGTTGAAGCCGTGATAGGACTCGTGGAGCTCCGGGATCACCGTAAAGCCCTTCTGGATGCCGTGTGCCGCGGCCAGACCGCCGCTTTCAAAGCCCACAGAGGACAGGTAGGTGTTGATCTCAATGATGTTCTCCAGCTCCTCGGTGACCTCCTGCCGCTCCACCGCCTGTTTCGCAGCGACACCGTCACGCTGTAAGTATTTCCAGCACAGAGCGGCCATCTCAGTAGCGGCGGTGGTGGGTTTGGCGTGTACCTGATTGTCGCTTCCGCTTTGACGGCAGGCACGGGCCTCAAACCACGTTGCCATAGCGTCACCCATACCGGCCACCAACAGTTTGGCAGGGGCGTGGGCGATGACATCGGTGTCCACCAGCACGATGTTGGGACAGGCGTTGAGGAAGAAATACTTATCGAACACGCCCTCGTCGGTGTACATGATGCTTAAGGACGAGCAGGGCGCATCGGTAGAGCAGACGGTGGGGATGATCACATCGGGAATGTGTGCCAGATGGGAGATGCCCTTGGCGGTATCCAGCACCTTGCCGCCGCCGATACCCACAACAGCGGTCACGCCGGTGTCCACACACTGCTTGGCCCACGCCTCACACTTGGCGGTAGTGGCTTCCCCGGAGAACACCTCGTAGTCGATGGTGTAGCCCTTGCCGTCAAAACAGGCATTCAGAGTAGCCATATTGCGCCTTGTGCCGCCCTCGGTCTGGAGGATCATCAGGTGGTTGCCCATACCCTGCAAATACTGATCCAGCTCGGCCATGATCCCCTTACCCTGCACGTACTTGGCAGGACTTTTCAATACTTTACTCATATTCTCACTTCTCCGCTTTCGCAGTCTTGATGGCGGCGATCATCTCGGGCACGACCTTGAACAGGTCACCGGCGATACCGTAATCCGCCACCTCAAAGATGGGGGCAGTCTCGTTCTTGTTCACGGCGATGATGCACTCGGACTCCTGCATACCTGCCTTGTGCTGAATGGCGCCGGAGATACCCAGAGCGATATAGACCTTGGGATGGACGGTCTTACCGGTCTGGCCCACCTGATGGTCAGCACTCAGCCAACCGGCGTCCACCACGGCGCGGGAGGAACCCACCACGCCGCCCAGCTCTTCCGCCAGCTCGGTAGCCAGAGCGATACCCTTTTCCACGTCTGCGGCAATGCCGCGGCCCACGGAAACGATGATGTCAGCGCCGATCAGGTCCACCAGCTTCTTGGCGGCCTTGACGGTCTCCAGCACCTCGCTCTTGATGTCAGCGGCGGTGAGGGACACGGTCAGCTTCTCGATCTGCACCTTCTCCAGGCACTTCTCGCAGAAGGGGCGCTTCTTCATCACGCCGGGACGCACCGTCGCCATGGCGGGACGGAAACGGGGGCACACGATGGTAGCCATCAGGTGACCGCCGAATGCCGGACGGGTCATCTTCAGGTTCTTGGCGGCATCGAAAGTCTTGCTCTCAAAGCTGGTGTTGTCCACGTCCAGAGAGGACGCGGTACGCAGGAAGTCGATGTAGCCGTTCAGATCCACGTCCAGATGGGTGCAGTCGGCGCACAGACCGGTGTGCAGACGGGCGGCGCAGCGGGGTGCCAGATCGCGGCCGATGTTGGACGCGCCGAACAGCAAAATCTCAGGCTTCAGGCTCTCCACAGCCTCCACGATGACCTTGGTATAGCCATCGGTGGTGTAGTCCTTCAGCAGGGGGCTGTCGCACACGTAGACCTTGTCCGCGCCGTAGCCGCCCAGCTCCTTGGCGATACCTTCCACATTGTCGCCCAGCAGCAGACCGCACAGCTCCACGCCCAGCTCGTCCGCCAGCTTACGACCCTCGGAGATCAGTTCAAAGGTGGTGGGCATCATCTTGCCCTGACGCTGTTCACAGAACACCCATACGTTCTTGAACTCGTCAATGTTCATGCTATTGTATGCCATATTCGTCTCTCCTCCCTATCAAATGATGTGCTTCTTGGCCAGTACGTCGGCGACCTGTGCGGCAACGCTCTTGTTGTCGCCGGTGAGCATGGTGCCCACACCCTTCTGGGGCGGCGTAAAGGACTTGAAGATGTTGGTGGGAGAGCCGGCAAGACCGATGGTGGTCTCGTCGATCAGGGGATGATCCTTCAGCGTCTCGTAGGTCATCACGGTCAGGGGCTTGCTGTACGCGGCAAGAATGTCCTTGATATTCATGTAACGGGGCTGGTTCAGCTCCTTGACGCAGGTCAGCAGGCAGGGAGTCTGCACCTTGATGGTCATATACCCGTCCTCCAGCATACGGCGCACCTTCAGGCTGTTGCCGTCCTTTTCGATAGCGCCCACATAGGACACCTGCTCCAGACCCAGCTTTTCTGCGATCTGGGGACCCACCTGTGCGGTATCGCCGTCAATGGCCTGACGGCCGGAGAACACGATGTCGTCCTTGTCCACGCCGTAGGTGCCGATGGCGGCGGCGATGATCTGGGAGGTGGCGTAGGTATCGGAGCCGCCGAACTCACGGGCGGTGATCAGAACGCCCTCGTCCACGCCCATGGCCATCAGCTCGCGGAGCATACCCTCAGCAGGGGGAGGACCCATGGTGAAGGCGATGACCTTGCAGCCGTAGGTGTCTTTCAGCTTCAGGGCGGCTTCCACGGCGTTCAGGTCGTCGGGGTTGATAATGGTCTGCATGGACGCACGGTCCAGCGTGCCGTCCGGGTTGACGGCCACCTTGCCGGAGGTATCGGGTACCTGCTTGACAGTCACTAAAATCTTCATCTTTCCTTTACCTCCTTACAGACCCATGTTGCCGGAGATCACGATGCGCTGGACTTCGGAAGTGCCCTCGTAGATCTCGGTGATCTTGGCATCGCGCATCATGCGCTCCATGGGATAATCCTTGGTGTAGCCGTAGCCGCCGAACATCTGGAGCGCCTTGGTGGTGGTCTTCATGGCGTGCTCGGAGCAGAACAGCTTGGCCATGGCGGCGTACTTGGTGTAGCGCTTGCCCTCGGCCTTCATCATGGCTGCCTGATACATCAGCAGGCGGCCTGCCTCACAGCCCAGTTCCATATCCGCAAAGGTGAACTGGGTGTTCTGGAACTTGGAGATGGGCTTGCCGAACTGGGTACGGCCCTTGGTATAGGCGATGGCCTCGGCCATAGCGCCCTCAGCGATACCCAGAGACTGGGCAGCGATACCGATACGGCCGCCGTCCAGAGTGGCCATGGCGATAGAGAAGCCCTTGCCCTCCTTGCCCAGCAGGTTTTCCTTGGGGACGATCATGTCGGTGAACACCAGCTCAGCGGTGGGAGAGCCGTGCAGGCCCATCTTCTCCTCGTGCTTGCCCACGGAGAAGCCGGGGAAGCTGCTCTCCACGATGAAAGCGGAGATACCCTTGGTGCCCTTGCTCTTATCGGTCATGGCGAACACCACGAAGATGTCGGCGGCATAGCCGTTGGTGATGAAGATCTTGGAGCCGTTCATCACATAGTGGTCACCATCCAGAATAGCCTCGGTCTGACCCTTGGACGCATCGGAACCGGCATTGGGTTCGGTCAGGGCGAAGCCGCCCAGCACGTGACCCTTACTCAGCATGGGCAGATACTTTTTCTTCTGCTCCTCCGTGCCGTAGTTCAGAATGGGATCGCAGCACAGACCGTTGTGGGTGGCCACGATATCACCGGTGGAGGCGCACTGCTTGGACAGCTCCTCCACGCAGATGGCGCTGGCCAGAGGATCGGAGCCGGAGCCGCCGTATTCCTGAGGCACGCAGATACCCATCACGCCCAGATCGAACAGCTTCTCGATGGTCTCACGGGGATACTCGCAGGTGCGGTCGGTCTCTGCCGCAATGGGCTTGACCTCTTTTTCGGTGAACTCAGCCATCATCTTTTTGATGAGCTGATGTTCCTTGCTCAGATTAAATTCCATAGTCGTGTTTCTCCTTTATTTCTGAATACCGGCAATGTTCTTGGCCAGCTTCTTCTTGCCCTCAATGTTGCCCTGACGTGCGATCATGATGCGCTGCGCCTGGGGAGAGCCTGCGCCGTGCATGGACTCGGTGCGGTAACCCACAGCGGCGGCGCCCAGGCACATATTCTCGAGGAAGCGCAGAACGCGCTGACGATCCTCGGTGGAAACACCCTCATGGGTGGCAAAGTATTTGTTGCAGATCTCCCCGATGGTCTCACCCTCGCGGCCCACCACGGTAGCGGACTTGAAGTCCTTGTCGCTGGGCATGGTCACCATCAGACCGCCTGCGATATCCTCGGCAAGACGCACGATCTCATAGGGGAAGCGGGTCACGTTCTGCTTGCACACGTTGGCCAGAAGCAGATCGATCTGGTAGTTGCCCGCCTTGGTGGGGCAGCCCTCGCAGGAGCAGGCGATACCGCAGGAATACAGGGTCTCGTTCAGATGGGTCATCTCGATCAGCTTATCCTTGACCGCGGAAGCCTTCTCCACACCGTTGTACTCAGCAGCCAAAGCGGCAGCGCCGATCACCACGTCACCCACGCCGACTTTGCAACCGCCGTAGCTCTGGCGGTGGTAGCCGGCAAAACGCTCCACCATCATGCCGGCGAACTCATACTCGCCGTTGAGGAACAGGTACTCGTTGGGGATGAACACGTGATCCAGCACCACCAGAGCCTCCTGGCCGCCGAACTTGCTGTTACCCACGTCAATGCAGCCCTCTTCCATCTTGCGGGTATCGCAGGACTGGCGGCCGTAGATCATGTAAAGGCCCTCGGCGTCTGTGGGGCAGGCAAAGGACACCGCCCAATCCTTGTCCGCCTCGCCCATGGCGATGGTGGGCATGAAGATGTGCCAGTGGGAGTTGATAGAGCCGGTCTGGTGGCACTTGGCGCCGCACACCACGATACCGTCAGCGCGGCGTTCCACCACGTGGACGTACATATCGGGATCGGCCTGATCGTGGGGAGCCTTGGAGCGGTCGCCCTTGGGGTCCGTCATAGCACCGTCCACCGTCAGGTCCTCGTCCTGCACCATCACCAAAAACTTCTTGAAGTTCTCGTGGTACTTGGTGCCGTACTTCTCATCGATCTCAAAGGTGGTGGAATACACAGCGTTGAATGCATCCATACCCACGCAGCGCTGGAAGCAGGAAGCGGTCTTCTGGCCCAGCAGACGCTGCATCTTCACCTTCTTCACCAGATCCTCAGCGCTTTGGTGCAGATGGGTGAACCGGTTGATCTTGCGGCCCGTCAGGCTGGAGGTGGCGGTCATCAGATCTTCATACTGGGGATCCTGTGCCAGGGCGTAGGTCATGGCCACGCAGTTGATGGAGGGACGGATCATGGGGTGATCCACCCAGTTGTCGATCTTTTCGCCGAACATATACACCCGGGTGTTCAGCTTACGCAGGCTGTCGATATACTCTTTTGCGGTCATCATGGAAATTTTCCTCCTTATATGTCGTCAGTCGTGTGTTGATTAGTCGTTGGCAAGACCCATCAGTTCCTCGCGGAAGATGCGTGCGTCCATCAGCTTCAGGTCGTCTGCGATCTTGGGCATAAACTCCATCTGATCCAGCACCTGGGTCTGCAGGTCGATACCCGGCGCGATCTCGATCAGGGTCACGCCTTCGGGCCGCAGCTCGAACACGGCACGCTCGGTGATATACAGAACGGGCTGGTGTACCTTGTTGGCATAGGTACCGGAGAAGGTGATGTGTTCCACCTCGTTGACGAATTTCTTCTTGCTGCCCTCTTTCACGATCACCAGCTTACCGTCCTCGCACTTGGTCTCCAGACCCTTGGCGGTAAAGGTACCGCAGTACACCACCTTCTTGGCATTCTGGGTGATGTCGATAAAGCCGCCGGCACCTGCCAGACGGGTACCGAACTTGGACACGTTCAGATCGCCGTTGGGTGCGGTCTCGGCAAGGCCGAGGAAGGCCACGTCCAGACCACCGCCCTGATAGAAATCGAACTGTACATTGTGATCCAGAATGGCCATGGAGTTGGCAGCGCCGCCGAACTGGGTACCGCCATAGGGCACACCGGCGATGGAACCGGCTTCCACGGTCAGGGTCAGCTTGTCGGAGATGCCCTCCTCAGCCGCCACGTTGGCGATCTTCTCGGGAGCGCCGGTGCCCAGATTGACGATGGCGTCCTGGGGCAGCTCCATAGCAGCGCGGCGGGCCAGAATCTTCTTGGCGTCCATGGGGATGGGGGGGATATCGTCCACGGGGATGCGGAACTCGCCGCTGAGGGCGCCGTCATAGGGCATACCCAGGCACTGGAGATTGTCCTCGATGGAACCCACCACAATGGCATCCACGTAGATGCCGGGGATCTTCACCAGACGGGGATCCAGCGTGCCGCCCTGCACAATCTTCTCCACCTGTACGATGACCTTACCGCCGGAGTTCTTGGTGGCCTGGCACTGGGCAGTCACGTCCAGAGGGCCGATCTCCCGGTGCACGGTGCAGTTGCCGTATTCATCGGCATAGGAACCGCGGATGAAGCAGATATCAATGGGAATGGGCTTGTAGAGCAACCGCTCCTCACCCTCAATGTTCACCAGCTTGACGATGTCCTCCTTGGTAACCTCGTTGAGCTTGCCGCCGCCGTTGCGGGGATCCACGAAGGTGTACAGACCCACGTGGGTGATGGTGCCGATGTTATGGGCAGCGATATCACGATACATATGGGTGATAACGCCCTGAGGCAGGTTGTAAGCCTCCAGCTTGTTGGCAAGCGCCAGCTCACCCAGTTTGGCAGCGCGATCCCAATGGCCGCCCACCACGCGCTTGCACATACCCTCATGGCCGAAGTGGTCGCCGCCGGTGCCGTCACGGTGTCCCTGACCTGCTGCAAAGAACAGCGTCAGATCCCGGGGATGCCCGGTTTCCACAAAACGATTCTCCAGCGCACGGGTCAGTGCCTCGGGGCAGGCACAGCTGACAAAGCCTCCGGTGGAGACCACGTCGCCGTCCTTGACCATCAATGCCGCTTCTTCTGCGGTAATGACACGAACTTTTTTCATCGTTTGTTCTCCTCTTACTTGTTCTGGAAATTCTTCTCCGCACGCTTCTCCAGGAAGGCGCTCATGCCCTCTTTCTGGTCGGCGGTGGCAAAGCACATGGCAAACAGCTCGTTCTCCAGGGCGATGCCGTCGTCAATATCCATCTGCATACCGCGGTCGATGCAGGCCTTGGCATACTTGACGGCGATGGGGGCATTGACGGTGAAGCTCTTGGCCATGGCGACGGCGCCGTTCATCAGCTCCTCGGGGGCGAACACGGCGTTGACCAGGCCGATCTCCTTGGCCTCGTCAGCCTTGATCATCTTACCGGAGAAGATCAGCTCCTTGGCCTTGGCAATACCCACCCGACGGGGCAGACGCTGGGTGCCGGAGAAGCCAGGGGTAATGCCCAGACCCACTTCAGGCTGGCCGAACTTGGCCTTCTCGCTGGCCAAAATGATGTCGCAGGACATGGCGATCTCACAGCCGCCACCCAGAGCGAAACCGTTCACTGCAGCGATGGTGGGGATCTCCAGCTTTTCAATGCGGCGGAAGATGGCGCTGCCCCGCTGACCCCAAGCACGGCCTGCGGAAACATCCATAGGATACTGCTCGCCGATGTCAGCGCCGGCCACGAAGCTGCGGCCTTCACCGGTCAGGATCATTGCACGCAGAGACTTGTCGGTCTCCACCTCAGAAATGACCTGCTCCAGCTCACCGATAACGGTGCTGTTCAGGGCGTTCAGCGCTTCAGGGCGGTTGATGGTAATGATGGCGATGTTGTCTTGCTTTTCAAAGCGGATGGTCTGGTACATGATGAAATTCCTCCTCAAAAGTTTTATAGAAATGGTTTGTGTTTCTATCCGATAATAATTATAGCAATTTCTGTGCCTATTTTCATCGTGAAAAGTGCAGAAAATCTGGTTTCTTTTTTGTTTGCTATCGACAAAAAAACGCCCCTTTTCTTCTGCGCCGATCCGATCTATTCATTCTTGAATAGGTGGAACTCTGTTCCTTATTCCCTGCATTCTTTTTATCACAGAATTTTTAATCTGTAAACCCGCACATTTTTCCTGTCTTTCCACGAAATTTTTTATTTTTCCTCTTGTATTCATTTTTGAATATGATATAATCATGTGTGAATAGTCGCTCCCCATTTTATTTTGCCGGAGGTTCTCCATGGAAAGCTCTCATCTCACCCGCCATCTGCCGGAAGACATTAACTTAAAAGACCTGTTTGATATTCTCAACCCCCAAAACAATCTGGTGCTGGCCGACGATGTAATGTTGTCCGATGCCAGCGGCACCATCTTGTGGGTCAGTGAAACCTACGAGCAAAACTTCGGCTTCGCCCATGACTCCATGGTGGGGCGATCCGCCTTCGACTTAGAGGCAGACGGCACGTTTACGCCCTGTATCACCGCCGAGATCATCCGCACCAAGCAGCGGATCACTGCCACGCAGACCATCAACCACGCCCATAAAAATGTCATGACCGTCGGCATTCCCCTGTTTGATGAATCCGGCGCATTGAAATACGCCGTGTGTTTTAACACCGTTTCCATGGAGCAGATCAATGCCATCCAGCGGAATTATCGCCAGATGCAGGACTCGCTGGCGCAATACACCCGAGAGATCGCCGAGCTGCGCACACGCACCACCTCCACCAGCTTGGTGCTCAAAAGCGCCTCTATGCAGCGGCTCTGGACGCTGATTCAAAACACCGCCAACACCCGTGCCAACATCCTCATTACCGGAGAGACCGGCGTGGGAAAAAGCGCCGTGGCCAAAGCCATCCATGCCATGTCCGACCGCAAGGAGGGGCCGTTTATCGAGGTCAACTGCGCGGTTCTCCACGAAAACCTCATCGAGTCCGAGTTGTTCGGCTACGAAAAAGGTGCCTTCACCGGAGCCTCCACCACCGGCAAGATCGGCAAGATCGAGCTAGCCAACCACGGCACCCTGTTTTTAGACGAGATTGGCGAATTGCCGCCCCATATCCAGTCCAAGCTGCTGCAGCTCATTCAGGACAAGACCATCGAGCGTCTGAGCAGCAATAAAAAGATCGAGCTGGACTTCCGGCTGATTGTGGCCACCAACCGCAATCTGGAGGAGGAGGTACAGCGTGGTCTGTTCCGCTCCGATTTGTTCTATCGGCTGAATGTCATTCGGGTTCACATTCCACCTCTGCGGCAGCGGCAGGATGATATTATGCCCCTTGCCCACCAGTTTTTGGCATCCTTCTGCGCCGAATACGGCAAAACCCTGTCCTTTTCTCCCCGTTTCTTCACCTTTTTAGAGCAGTATGATTGGCCCGGCAACGTGCGGGAACTGGAAAATCTGATCGAGCATCTGGTCATCACTACGCAGGATCCCATTATTGACATCAGTGCGCTGCCAGCCGAATACACCCAGCAGCGAATTTTGTACGAGGGCGTTTCCACCGGCGGCACCTTGCAGCAGCAATTAGATGCCTTTGAAGGGCAGCTCATCCGCCAGGCCTATGCCCGCTGCGGCAGTAGTGTGGCCTTGGCAAAGGAGTTGGGCATCTCCCAGCCTACCGCTGCCCGCAAAATTGCCAAATACGTCCGTAAGGAGGGTTGACGATGTCCCTCTCTCATGAATTGCATCTTCAACAGCGACAGGAGCAAAAATTACATACCCAGCAAATCCAATCTGTCGCTGTCCTGCAAATGAATACCCAGCAGCTTCTGGCGCATATTGAGGAGGTCGCCGCGGAAAACCCCGTTCTGGAGCGGGAGATAGACCCTCACGTCCAGTCGGAGCTGCACGGTTTTCTGCAAAGTGCCGGGTGGGAAAATAATGCGCCCTATTACGGCGGCCGGGTGGACCCCGCCATTGACGGACTTCCCGCCTTTCTCACCGACCAGCTCTCCCGCCGGCATTTGTCTGCTGACCTTCTGCGGTGCTGTATCGGTCTGGTCGCCCTGTTGGACGAAGATGGCTATCTGGCGCAAGAGGATATCGACAGTCTGCAAGATCTCTTTCCCGCCGAAACACTTCTGGCCGCTCTCGCCGCGGTGCAGTCTCTGGAGCCCACCGGTGTGGGCGCAAGAGATCTGCCCGAATGTCTTACCCTCCAGCTTCAGCGTTATGCCCAAGGGGATAAACTGGCCCTGCTTCTGGTGCAGCAGTATCTCCCCCAGCTGGCAAAACAGCAGTACCGTCTGATTGCCCGGGAACTCCGCGTTCCTGAATCCGCCGTAATCCGCGCCGCACAGACCATCGCCGCGCTGGAGCCTCACCCCGGCCGGGAATTTGCTCCCGCCGAGCAGGTGGCGTATATCCGCCCCGACCTGTTCATCCTGCCGGTGGACGGCACCCTGCAAGTCATCCTCAACGATGGCGATATTCCCCGCCTCTCTGTCAGTGATTACTACGCCAGACTCCTCCGCACCACAGACGATGAGGAGGCAAAAACCTATCTGCGCCAGAAAAAGCAGCAGGCCGTTTGGCTCATCCAAAGCGTGGAGCGCCGGGGCAGCACCCTGCGCCGCTGCGGAGAGCTGATTTTGGAGCGGCAGCGGGACTTCTTCTCCGGCAGCACAAAGGAGCTCTCCCCCATGAACGGCCTGGATCTGTCCCATGCGCTTCATCTCCACTCCTCCACCATCAGCCGCGCCCTGCAGGGCAAATATCTCCAATGTCCCCAGGGCATCTATCCCTTGCGCTACTTCTGTTCAGGCGCTCTGTCCGATGAGGGGCTTTCCCGTCAGGCGGTGAAAGTGCGGCTGATGCACCTGATTCAGCAGGAAGATCCCCTTCATCCGCTCTCCGATCCCAAGCTTTGTGCCATGCTGGCAGAAGAAGGCGTTTCCCTTTCCCGCCGGACGGTCACCAAATATCGGGAGGCATTAAATATTCCCGTTGTCTCCATCAGACGCAAAAAACCGGAGTGAGTTTCACTCCGGTTTTTTGCTTGAAGCATCCCTTTCCCGGAGACTGCTCCAAAAGAAGAGGATGAGGTATATGAAACCTTAAATCTCTCGCCCGTTTTTAAGCAAAAAGGAGTTCCGCAAAACGGTAGATGATAAATACGAACATGATGCAAAAGCCGCCGCACTTTCCGATAAATTTGCGGAAAGAGTCCATGCCGTGGCGGCGTTCATATGCATAGATCGCGGCCAGCAGCGTACCGCTGCACAGGGTCAGGATTCCCCAGTAGACCGTTACGTTCGGAATCTTGCTCTCCCACGCCAACAGCAGCACGCACGGGATCAGGATCATCAGAGATCCCAAAAAAATTGCTATCTTACGCGCAACATAAGAATTCATCGTCTTTCTCCTTTTCTGCCGGTGGGTGACCCGTCAGGGTCACCCACGATTTTATCAAACGAAACGAGTGCGGCCTGTTACTCAAGCAACTTTCTTCAGCAGTTCCTTGCCGGCATCGGTCAAGCTGACACGCAGACGGGTCAGACCAAACACCTTTACCAGGCCCATCTCCTGCAGATGCTCGGAAATGGCACTCAGCTCCATCATGTAGATGGAGTGCTGGTTGGAAATATCATTCAGCGTCATTTCGCCGGTTTCGATCCAACCCATGAACTTCAGCGTACGGGCGTCAATACCGTAGCTCTTGATCGTGCTCAGCTCCTCCTCGGACAGTGCCTTGCTGGCAACCTCATCGCCCTTCTCGGTCAGTTCAAAGTAGAGCTGGGCGATCAGACGCTTACCCTTGCGGGTCACATAGCCGCTGCGCTCCAGAGAATCCAATGCGTGATGGATGGGAGCAGCCTGCAGGTGGTTCTTGTTGTTATAGTCGGTCATGGAGGTGATGATGGCGCCGGCATTCTTGTAGCCGCGCTTGATGCTCTTCAGGATCTCCGTCTGGAGCTCATCCGGGCCGGCCTCACCGACTGGCTTGACGTTATCTTCTTTGGTCAGCAGGCTGACGACCACCAGCGTGATGATGGAGGCGGGGAAGATCAGCCACAGGCTGTTGACCGTTGCCTTGTTGGTGGTCAGGATATCCCACCACAGCACGATGCCCATGGACACGATAACGGATGCGATAGCACCCTTCTTATTACCGACACGCAGCAGCCAGGAGTCCAGATAATAGGCCACCAGAGGTGCACCCACGCCGGTACCGAAGGCAAACAGGTAGCTCAGACCGCCGGACCAGAAGATGGCGAAAAACACGGAAGCCATACCGTAGATAATGGTGCCCCACTTGGCCCACTTCAGCAGCTTCTTGGTCTCACGGATCTTCAGGAAGTACTGGGCAACGTCACGCACCAGCTGGTTGACGCCGGATACCAGATAGATATCACAGGTGGACATGGTTGCAGCCAGCAGACCCGCCATGACGCAGGCAGCCAGAGGAGCAGGAACCAGATTCATCAGCGTACCGAATGCAGCGTTGGCATTGGACAGCTCGCCTGCCAGCTGGCGGACATAGCAGCCGGTGAACGCGCCGATGATACCGGTGACATAGGCGATGATCCAGGTCCACATCCAGCCGCGCTTGCACTCCTTCAAGCCGCGGGTGCCTGCCGCACGGGCCCAGTAGGGGGACTGATTCAGCAGGGACTGGTGCATCATCAGGAAGGTGATAACGGACGGTGCCACAAACTTCACCACAGGAATGGTACCGAAGGGCAGCGACAGGAAATTGTCAGGCAGGGCAGCCGCATCGGGCATACCGTACTTGGCGATCAGGAAGATGGGCAGAATGATGAACTGGATCACAAATACCCAGGAGAACTGGATCAGGTCCGTCATGGTAGCGGCCCAGATGCCGCCAAACACCACGTAGACCGTCACCACGATACCGACCAATAGCATGGCCAGCTTGGCGTTGATGCCCAGTGCTGCACCGATCGTCTCGCCGCAGCCCACGTACTGCCAGCCCAGAATGGCCAGAGACGCAAACAGGATCACGATCGTGATTGCGATACGGCCACCCTTGCCGTAGCGGTACTCAAACCACTCGGTAGGGGTCAGAGCACCGGAAGTGCGCCAGAAGCCGGCCCAGCAGAGCCATGCCACCAGAGCGCCGGTACCCCAGCCCAGGTAGAACCACATACCACCCATACCGAACATGTAACCGTACATGACGATGGAGGGCAGATAGCCGCCGGAAATCAGGATGGAGCCGTTACCGACTGCCGTCATCAGTGTGTTGAATTCACGGCCACCCACCATGAACTCGGTCTCATCCTTGGTGGTCTTCTTGCCGATGAAATAGCTCAGGAGCATCATGGCAGCGACGTAGATAATCGTAATGCCAATCATCCATACTTGCTGTGTCATAAGAGAACCTCCTTACTTTTTTATGGTTTTTATAGATATTTTTTGAACGCGCTTTCCCGTAAGCTTTTTCTGTTTGCCCATAGCGGAAAAAGCCTCGGCCTGATGTAACAGTCGATCAGCCGAAATATTTCTGCTTCACGACAGCCATATCGTGACCGGTCAGGAACCACTTGGGCTCTTCGCGCTCTGCCAGTGCCATGATCTTGTTGAAGCTGTCATAGCAGGCATAGTGATCGTAGATCACGCTGTTGAGGATGAAGGGACCCCAGTTCTCGGGTGCGGGAGTGATATCCACGAGTTCGCCGTCAAGGGTTTCCATTTTGTCCATCTGGGGGAACAGGGACTGACGGATATGGGGCATATCACCGGTGATGACGTACTTGCCCTCTGCCGTCTGGACCTGAATGGCCATGCCGCCCAGAGTGTGACCGGGAACCTTGCACAAACGCAGGCCGTTGCCCATGTCGAAATCGCCGTCTATCATACGGACATTCTTGATCTGCGCCAGATCGCCCGGCGTTCTCGGATCGTAGTCTCTGCGGATCTTCTGAGAGGGCAGCGGATGCATCATGTTGTAATACTCATCGCGCTGGAACAGGTGCTGTGCATTGGGAAACAGCAGCATTCCGCCTGCATGGTCATTATGCAGATGGGTATACATGACGATCTCGATGTCATCAGGCGTAAGGCCTT
Organism: uncultured Clostridia bacterium; assembly: GCA_937894515.1. Lineage (GTDB taxonomy): Bacteria > Bacillota > Clostridia > Oscillospirales > Oscillospiraceae > Vescimonas. The sequence goes on from CALCRH010000061.1 coordinate 38,033, forward strand.
CACCCTTCAGCGCATCCAGAACGAACTGGTTGCCGCCCTCAGCAGGGCTGTTGGCCCATGCCTTGCCGTCCACAATGTTGTCCTGATGTACGCCGGTGTCTACCAGAATGTTGCGGCCATCTTTCTGCAGCAGGTATCCGCAATAGACAAAAGGATATCTGACCTGGTCCAGACCACCGTCAAACAGCGACTTGTAGCATGACAACGTACCAAAGTGCAAACATGTGATTTTCCAATTGTTATTTGCCATTTCTTTTCTCCTATTCTTTAGATTTACACTGCTTTCCCCGGACCTTGTCCGCAGCATCGGGCAAACGCCGCTGTTTTATCCGCTTCCTGCAGTTGTTTTTGCCGAAGTTTTCTCCCAAGCCTACCCCGACATTGTATTATGTAGCAAAAAGCGTGCCCGTTTTGAAATTTCCTAAAAATTCCTCAGTAGGCACGCTTTTCTTCGTCATTTTGCACAACAATATCCGCATTATAAAATGCCGTATCCGTGCAGCTTCTTGTATAGAGTTGTGCGGGACACGCCCAACTGCTGGGCTGCCTGCGCTTTGTTTCCATGGCAGTTCAACAGCGTTCGCGTTAGAAGCTCCCGCTCCGCAAAGTCTTTATGCCGGCGCAGTGTACCGTCGTCCTGCATCGGTGCTGCCGCTGCCACGGGATGCAGCGTCTGCACGGCAGAATAAGGATCCGGCAGAAAATAATCGGAAAAATATTTCCATTCCAGCGGCTCATACCAGGCCAGATTCATGGCACGTTCCAGTACGTTTTTCAGTTCTCTTACGTTACCCGGCCAATCGTATTCCATCAATCGGGCGATGCTCTCCTCTGTGATCCCCGGGATCTGTAAGTTCAGTTGAAAATTCAACTGCTTGATCATGGTGTCGATCAGTTCCGGAATATCCTCCCGGCGCTCACGCAGCGGCGGTATCCGGATACGGATCACGTTCAGCCGATAGTACAGGTCATGCCTGAATTTGTACTCCTGCACCAATGGCTCCAGCGGCACATTTGTCGCAGAGATCAGTCGGATATCAATGGGGATCGCTTCCGAAGCGCCAACTCTTTCGATCTCACGTTCCTGCAAGGCCCGGAGCAGCTTCGGCTGAAGTGTCAGCGGCATCTGGTTGATCTCATCCAAAAACAGACTGCCGCCGTTTGCCGCCTCAAATTTTCCGATTTGACCACCCTTTCGCGCACCGGTAAAGGATCCGTCTACATAGCCGAAAAATTCAGATTCCAGTAGCTCCGTTGGGATGGCCGCACAGTTTACCTTTACCATTCGATAATTCTGGCGGGTACTCAACTCGTGTATGGCATGGGCCACCAGCTCCTTGCCGCTGCCGGTCTCGCCTTCGATTAATACCGTAGACGTGGTACGCGCCGCGGCAATGATCTCCTGCTTCAGCTTCCAGATCGCCGCGCTGTGTCCAATGATCTTATCCAGCGGGTTTTTTGCTGCATTTCGGTCATTCACGATCAGCAGCTTCTGGTTCAGTTCCTCCAGCAGCGACACGATATTCGCCGGAATATTGTTCGTTGATGTCTCGTTCTTCTCGATCATATACACAAAGCAGCCCTCCAGCTTTCCGTCTGTGAACAGCGGCGTATAAGAGCAATAGACCGGGACCTCTGCGCCTGTCTTTACGTTCAGCAGCACCGCATCGCCGGTAGCAAACTTTTGGTTTTGCAAAATCTCGTCCACCCGTGAGGATCGGACAATGTCCCGCACATAGCGTCCTTTCACCTGTTCCAACGTATATCCGGTCAGGGTACACCAGCGCTGATTGACGTAAATATAACGCCCCTCTGCATCTGTGATGATCAGTCCTTCCAGTTCGTTGACGATCCGCTGCATCAGTTCTTTCGGCGGCGTCTCTCTCAAATTCTTTCCCGGCATACTCTCTTTCCTCTCTCGTCCACAAACCGCTTTTGCTCTGCCTTGGCCCAATCGGCTTTGTCAATTAAAAAATATTTCGTCAATTTGACGAAAAGAAAAACAGTATAATCTCTTCCGATTCATCTGTTCACGGTGTGTTCATATTGTAAACTTATATTAACACATTGTGTACATTTTGTAAATATCCTATTGTCATGTAACCTTATCTTTACGCCCCCGGTTTTCTCGCCCCTGTTAATCTCAGTCGGCATTCCCTTCCTTGAGAGCTGTATCTCTCTTTCTGCAAAATTCTTCCTTGCTCCATTTTTGGCGAAAAAACATCCCGCCAGACGGGCGGGATGTTTTTTCGCATTTCTTTTTCCGTTTTTTCCTTTTTTGTCTCTGTTTTTCCAATTATTTCACGTTTTTAGCGCCAGTTTTCCTCCAAAAAAGCCAGCATTTGTGTCGCTGTCGGGGGACATCCGCCCACGTTCCGGTCAAAACAGCCGGTGCATTTTCCCACGCCGATGTCGCCGTCTTTTCCCCGGAAGCCCTGGCCGATGCACACCTTTTCCCGGTGTCCCCACAGCTCGTTTTTCTGATCCAGCTTATCCAGCGCATAGATCAAAGACCCGTAGCAGGCAGAGCACGCCTTGTCAGAAATCACATATTTCTCCAGCTCTCTCACCCGCCTTGTGAGTCTGAAAGTCGTTGAAACAACTGGGCTGTTAAGTGATTTTACTTGCGCGTTTTTCAGGTCAGTGGACCCGGCGCCCAGCCGCTCCGCCATGGAGATATAGGGCACTTCCCGAATGTCATATCCCATGGCCTGGCACGCGAAGGTGTCAATCAGTACCGGGTCAAACCCGCAGAGGATCCGATCCATTTGTACCGGGTTGCCGCCCTCTTCAAAGTCCAGATCTCCGCAGATATTGTCCACCACAATAAATTCTTTTTCGGCAAAAATCGTACTCAAATGTGCAATCGGTTTGTGCAGTCCCAGCGCATGAAAATGCCGTTTTTCATTGTTGGTCAAAAGACCTTTGTGGTTCTTCAAAGCGCAGGTGACGGTGGTCTGACAGTGACCTTTCAGCACCGGCAGATTGATCAAAAAATCCAGTGACAGAGCCTGTTTGCAGACTTCCATGGGCAATCCGGCAGCGTCCACTTTTTCAAAGCTGTCCTTCTGTAAATCCATACATTCCACGCCATAGCGGCGGCACACATCGCCGATACCGCTGGCCTGAAAAGCCCGGTCTGTGCGAGCGCCGACCCAAGAGCCCTCCAGCACGCGGAGATTTGTATAACCGTTTTCCTGCAAATATTCGATCACACCCGCCACAATTTCAGGATGGGTCGTTGCGCCGCTGCTTGCGGCCGCCGCCACCACCAGATTGGGTTTGATGCCAATCCGCATCTCCTTGCGTGGCAAATGCTCCGTCAGCTTGGCCTCCCGCAGCAGCCGGACGGTCATATCCTGATAATCCGTACCGTGGAGTAACAGAATTTCGTCTCTTTCCATGGACTTATCCCTCCAGGCTGCGGATAAAGTGCATCAGGTTCCTGGCGGTAAAGCGCAGGTTCTTTTCGCTGTCGCCTTTGACCTCGTCAAAGGATTTTGGTTCGGGATTGATGGGAAATACACCCGAAACGCCCTCGCCGTAGGCGGCGGCGATCTCCGTTTCGGACGCACCCACTAACGCCACAACAGGTACACCCGCCTTTTTGGCGCGGCGGGCAACGCCGATGACCACCTTGCCCCGCAGACTTTGAGAGTCCAACTTGCCCTCGCCGGTAATCACCAGATCGGCGTCTTTCATTGCGGTATCAAAATCGGTCAGATCCAGAACGGTTTCAATGCCCATCTGCAATTTTGCGTTCAAAAACGCTACCGCACCGGCGCCGAAGCCGCCGGCAGCTCCGCCGCCGGGCAGGGTCAGAACGTCAATGCCCAGGTCGCGTTTCACCAACTCTGCCATGTGGTGCAGATTGCCGTCCAATACCTTGACCATAGCAGCATCGGCGCCCTTTTGGGGACCAAACACCGCGCTGGCGCCGCTTTGGCCACAGAGGGGATTGTCAATGTCGCACATGGCGGTCACCGGAACCGTTTTCAGCTCCGGCAGCAGGTCGGCGGTTGAAATAGACACCACCCGGTTCAGCGTACCGCCGACCGGAACAAACGTCTCGCCTTTGTCATCGAAGAACTTGACTCCCAAGGCTGCCGCACAACCGCTGCCGCCGTCATTGGTGGCGCTGCCGCCCAAGCCTAAAACCACCCGCTTGGCACCGTGCTTGACCGCATGGGCAATCAGCTCGCCCACGCCGTAGGTGGTGGTCTTATCGGCGTGGCGGTTTTCCCCCACCAGGGGCAAACCCGCCGCTGCCGCCATCTCTACCACCGCGGTACCGTCAGGCAGCAGGCCGTAAAAGCCGGTCATATCCTCCATGTAGGGGCCTTTGCACTTCACCATCACTTTCTGTCCGCCTACCGCGGTGAGAAACGCGTCTACCGTTCCCTCGCCGCCGTCAGCAACAGGAATCTCCTGGACGGCCGCATCGGAGAAAACGGCACGAATCTCCTCCCCCACCGCCCGGCAGATCTGGGCAGAACTCATAGTACCCTTGAAGGAATCGGGGATCAAAACAAATTTTTTCATGGTATCCCTCACTTATCGAAAAAGGGAGAGGGTCTCCCCTCCCCCTTTTTGGCTTGCCTTACTTGCTGAACAGGGTACCTGCCAGCTCTTCGTAATACTTGGCGATGGCGCTGTGATCGCTGGAGCCGTCGCCGCCGGCGCTGAGCTTCTTCAGGATGTCCAGCATCTCATTGGTCAGAGGCAGCGGGGCATCGCAGGCATTGCCGGTATTCAGGGCGTTGGTCAGATCCTTGATGTGCAGGTCAATGCGGAAGCCGGGCTTATAGTTATCGGCCAGCATCATGGGAGCCTTGGCGTTCATCACGTTGGAACCTGCCAGACCGCCCTTGATGGCCTCGAACACCAGCTGAGTATCGGCGCCGGCCTTCTCGGCCAGCATCAGGCCCTCGGCCAGACCCGCGATATTCACCGCCACGATGATCTGGTTGGTCAGCTTGCAGGTGTTGCCGCTGCCGATGGGACCCACCCAGGTAGCGCTGGCACCCATGACCAGCAGAGCATCCTTGGCGCGCTCAAAGTCCTCCTTGTCGCCGCCCACCATGATGGCCAGGGTGCCGGCAATGGCCATGGGCTCACCGCCGGAGACAGGAGCGTCGATAAAGTGGACATCGATCTTCTTCAACTCGGCATAGATGTCCTTGGAATCGCCGGGAGCACCGGAGGTCATGTCCACGATCAGCGTGCCGGGCTTGCAGAACTTGCCAATGCCGTTTTCGCCGCACAGCAGGCTCTTGACATGGGGGCTGTTGGGCAGCATGGTGACGATCAGATCGCACTCGCGGGCGACCTGGGCGGAATCAGTGGCTACTTCCAGACCAGCCTCCTTGGCCTGCTGCAAACGAGCCTCGGACAGATCGGATACCAGCACTTCATATCCGGCCTTCTTCAAATTCTGGGACATGGGGGTGCCCATAATACCCAAACCGATAAAACCAATCTTGCTCATAATGGAATACTCCTTTCAATTTCTGCCGGAATACCGGCGTTTGTCATTTCTTAATATTGAGTTTCCTGGCAAGACGCTGCAGGGTGGCCGGATCCATGTCCAGCACCGCCGCCGCCTTGCGGAAACTGCCGGCGTTTTGGAGCGCACGGAGAATCATTTCCCGCTGTACGGTCTCTACCGCCGTTTTCATGCTCATATTTTCGCTGACACGAACCACCGGCTGACGCAGCACATCATGGGGCAGTGTCATGCGAGCCGGCAGTTCATCTGCATCAATTTCGTAGTGCAGCGCAGATACTGCCAGATTTTCCATGGTGTTTCGCAGTTCCCGGACATTACCCGGCCAGGCATACTGCAAAAAACTTTCCCGCGCCTCCACGGACAGGCTATGGTTCAGCTTATACTTTTCGCAGAAGAATTGCAAGTAATATTCCGCCAGAGGCAGAATATCTTCCCGCCGCTCACAAAGGGGCGGGATTTGAATTTCCACCACGTTCAGCCGATAGTAGAGTGCATCTAAAAATGTACCTTCGCCGATCATACTCTCCAGATCGCGGCTGGTGGTGGAGATCATACGCACATCCAAGGGGATGGCCTTTGCGCCTCCTACCCGCCGCACCTCGCTGTCCTGAATGACGCGGAGTACCTTGGCCTGCAGAGGCAGGGACATATCCCCTACCTCGTCCAGCAGGATCGTACCGTGGTTTGCCAGCTCAAACAGACCGGCCTTGCCCCGATCCCGGGCGCCGGTAAAGGCGCCGCTCTCGTAGCCGAACAGCTCCGATTCCATCAGCGGTTCCGGAATGGCACTGCAATTGATCTTGATAAAGGGCTTGTTCACCCGATCACTGTGGTGATGGATAAAGGAGGCCACCGCCTCTTTGCCCACGCCGGTATCCCCTTCGATCAGAATGGAAGTGGGGTAGGCCGCCACCTGCTTGGCTTTGGTAAAAATACGGATCATACTGTCGCTGGTAGCAATGTAGTCATTGCTGCCGAAGCTGGCCAGCTTCTCCTGATAGGATGCATTGATGGATTCTTTACGGGCCAGCTCTGCAAAAAGCGAGTCTCGCCTTTCGTCTGTCAGCATCTGGCAGAGATAGCGCTTCTCGCTTCCTCCGCTTAAGGGTGTCACCAATACGGTAAATTCGGCTGTGGTGTAGCGATTTTCCCCATTTCGTCCTGCAGCGGTACGAATTGCCGCCACAATCTCCGGAGAATAGCGCCCTACCACATTTCCCATTGCTCGCCAGGCGGAATTTGCCGCGCACTCCATGCCGGAAGCGTCGGCTACCATCAGCGGTGCGTTCATGGCTTCCAGCAGCGGCAGATATTGTTCATCAAACCGATTACTCATGCCACACCGTCCTTACGCACTGGTTCCTTGCTTCTTCGCCTCTGCGTCCCGCTTTCGCTGGATAATATCCGTCATCACGGACAGGACATAGGAAATGTTGGTGGGATTGGCTACCCCCAGCTCTGCAATGTCCAGCGCGCTGCCGTGTCCGGTGGACAGCACCGGGTAGGGCAGGTTGGTGTAAATACAGGTGGTCGCCTGGAACATCTGGGCTTTCATGGCGATGTTACCCTGGTCGTGGTACATATATACGATTCCGTTGCAGCCTTTTTCTTCTGCTTTCTGGAACAGGGTATCCGCGGCAAAGGGGCCGTCAACGGTCAGCCCTTCTCTGCGAAGCTGTTCAATGGCCGGCACAATGATATCCCGTTCTTCCTCTCCCAGCAGATTATCCTCCACCGGGTTCAGCGCCGCAACCAGCAGCTTTGGTGTCTCTCCGGCCACCTCACGGATCACGCCGGCCAGACGGCGGCTCACGGTTTCCACCCGTTCTCTGGTCATCTTGGCAGGGATCTCCCGGAAGGGCACGTGACCCACCACGGAGATGCGCTGCATAGCGCCGCCCTTGACCACGGTCTGCACCTCATCTACCCCGGCACAGTGCTCCAGGATCTCGTATTCCGAGTGAAACCCACAGCCGGATTTGGAGATGGACTCCTTGGTACATGGCGCCAGGATCAGTCCCTCGATCACACCCTTTTCCAGCAGGCGGTAGCCCTCTTCGATGGAGCGATAGGTGATCCAGCCGGAGGCGTTGGTCACCATGCCGGTAATGACGTGATTCACGTCACCGCTGATATCCACCACCGGAATACCGTCCCGGGAAAAGGCATTCCAGCTCTCATTGATGTCTTCCGGATGATAGGCCGTCAGATGACAGTCCGGATACATCTTGTTGACCAGATGCATCAATAGTTCGTAGTTGCCGATAAGCAGGGGGCGGCAGCGTTCATATAAATGGGGTCGATGCAGCAGCTTCAGGACGATCTCCGGGCCGATACCGGCCTGATCGCCCAGAACAAACCCTATTCTCGGTTTTTGATAGTTTTCCTGCATAAAACCGTCCTCATTCCAATCGGTTAGTTCCGCCGCGTGCGCCGGATCCGGCGCACGCGGCACCTTGTTTTTTAGCCATGGCACAGGGTCAGGCCGCCGTCAACAAACAGGGTCTGGCCGGTGATATAGGTAGCACGATCAGAGGCCAGATACAGTGCCACGTCAGCGATCTCGCTGCGCTTGCCCCGGCGACCCATGGGGATCTTGGCGCACATGGCCTCTTCAGCGCCGGGCACCTTGTACTTCTCCTCGTTGATCTTGGTGGGGATGGATCCGGGGCCGATGCAGTTGACGCGGATGCCGTCTGCACCCCATTCCCGGGCAAAGGATTTGGTGATCTGGGAAATGGCGGCCTTGGTGCCGGCGTAAACCGCCTGGCCCACCACCACGGTCACCGCGTTGACGGAGCCGATGTTGATGATGACACCGCCGCCCTGGGGGATCATGGTCTGAGCCGCTGCCTGACAGCCGAAGTAGTAGCCCCGGAAGTTGGTATGCACCACGCTGTTGAAGATCTCCTCGGTAACCTCCACGGTGGGACAGGGATGCTCGATGCCCGCGTTATTCACCCACACATCGATCCTGCCGAAGTGTTTGACAGCAGCATCGCGGAAGGCGTGGATCTCGGGGACGTTGGCGGTATCCGCGGTCACTACGAGAATGCGGGGATCATCGGGCTTTGCAAAATCGGCAATGGCCTCCTTCACCCGCTGGGCACTGCGGGAACACAGTGCAAGAGTCGCACCGCATTCATAAAACGCCATGGCGATTTCATGGCCGATGCCGCTGGAGGCACCGGTAATGGCAACGACCTTGCCGGTATAGTCAAAACTGGTCATATGACACCCTCCTCAGCACAGGTGGAACAGGTGAGGCAGCCAGGTAACGATGGGCGGGAAGTAGGTGATGATGAACAGGCAGATGATCATCATAATGACGAAGGGCATAACTGCCTTGATCATCTGTGCTGTGGTGATATGCGCCACCTTTTGCGTCAGGAACAGGCACAAGCCAACGGGAGGTGTGATCAGGCCCAGAGTCAGGTTGAAGATGACCATGATACCGAAGTGGACGGGATCGCAGCCCAGCTGAACAGCCAGCATACCCAGAATGGGACCCATGATCATGTAGATGGCGTTGCCCTCCATCAGCATGCCCAAAATCAGCAGCAGAATGTTGATGAGGAACAGAATGATATACTTGTTGTCGCTGAGTCCCAGGAAGAAGTTGGTCATCTTGACGGGCACCTGATTGTGAGTCAGCACCAGGCCGAAGATGGACGCCATGGACAGCACGAACAGCGTTGCACCGGCGAACACGGAGGTGTTCATCAGGATCTTGAACAGCTTCTTCAGACTCAGGGTGCGGTACACGAACATACCGATGATGATGGAGTACACGGTGGCGACACAGGCGCCCTCGGTGGGGGTGAAGTAGCCGGACAGAATGCCCACGATCAGGATGACGGGCATCATCATGGCGGCGAAGCTGTCCTTAAAGGAGAGCCAGATCTCTCTGCCCTTGGCTCTGGGCTGGAGCGGGTATCCCCGCTTCTTGGAGGTAAACCAGCAGATGATCATCTGCAAAATACCCATGAAGATACCCGGCACCAGACCGCCGATCAGCAAGGCGCCGATGGAAACACCGGTGATGGAACCGTACAGCACGCAGGAGGTACTGGGTGGTATGATGGGTGCGATGGTAGACGAGGCGGCGGTAACTGCCGCAGAGAAGTCCGTATCGTAGCCCGCCTCCTCCATAGCGTCTATCTCCATGCGGCCGATACCGGACACATCTGACACGGCGGAGCCGGACATGCCTGCCATGATCATGGAGGTCAGCACGTTCACGTGAGCCAGACCGCCCCTGAGGTGACGCACCAGGGTACCGGCAAAGCGGAATATCTTCACGCCGACATCAGAGCCGGTCAGAATAAAGGACGCCATCATAAAGAAGGGGATGGCCATGGTGGTAAAGGAGTCCAGGGAGTTGACCGCACGGGTGGTGATGGCCACAGGGGTAGCGGTAGCATTGATCAGCAGCATGATGACGGAGGAAAGACCCATAGAGAATGCAATGGGCACACCCACAAACATCAGACCGACCAGCAAAACAAACATAATTGCACCGACCATTACTTGTTCTCCTCCTCTCCGTTATCTTCCTGTACCAGGAAGGCTTTCTTAAACTCTGCCTCTTCGCGGGCACGTTCTTCGGCGTGCTTGGCCTCTTCTTCTGCTTTCCGCTGGTTTTCCACGTCGGTCAGGCCGCCCTTGAAGCGGATATCCGCCACGGCGACCACCAGATCGTACAGCATAAAGAGGGTATTAAAGGTCATGGCGATGGGAACACTCATGTAGACGAACAGACGGGACATCTGCAGAGCAGGGGTTCTGCCGTTGATGATAATGGGGTTGTCGCACAGCTGGAAGCCGAAGATCATCAGCATACCGCAGAAGATCAGGATCATCAGATCGATGATCAGGCGAACGATACGGCGCTGAGAGGGCTTATAGCGGTTGAGCAGCAGGTCCACCGTCAGATGCTCGCCGCGGATGGTGACGGCGATGGAGGCGATGTAGGTCATCCAGATCAGAGAGTAGGTGCCGATCTCCTCGGTGACGGGGATGGAGAAATGGCAGATACGGCCCACCACCTGGATGGTCACATCCACGATCATGATGCACAGGAAAATCGCTGCGATAACCTGAGCAATCTTGGTGATGACAGCAAATATCTTGTCTATACTGTCTTTTGTCTTCAGGAATTTGGTCATAAAAAGATTTCCTCTCCTTCTTTCCAAAATTTTCAACTGAAAGCGAATTTCAACTGACAAAAACCCACGAAAATTTCATAGACTCTTGCCAGTTGAAATTCCCGGGTAGTTCAACTTGGGAAGGGGCAAAAGCCCCTCCCCAAGTGAATTTGGTGTGTAACACCGCAGGTTTTCTATAAAGACTCCGTTAAGGATTAGCCCTTCAGAGAATCATAGAATTCCTGGGTGAAGTCGCCCTTGGCGATGAACTCAGCAGCAACGTCCTTGCAGGCATCCTGGAATGCAGCAAAGTCGATCTCGTCAGCGCGCAGCACTTCGCAGCCGGCATCGGTGAAAGCAGCCCAAGCGGCGTCAACTTCTTCCTGCAGAGCATTGGTACGCCACTCGGTGACCTCAGCGCAGCCCTTGATGATGGCTTCCTGCTGGATGGGTGCCAGACCGTCAAACCAGCTCTTGCAGACGAAGATGGGGATCAGACCACCGGTGTGGTTGGTCTCAGACACGTACTTGCACTGCTCCTGCAGGTTGATGGAGAACAGCTCGGTGATGGCGTTCTCAACAGCGGTGCAGGCGCCCTGGCTCATGGAAGTGTAAACCTCGCCCCAGGCAATGGTGACAGGGGAAGCACCCATGGCAGTATTGATAGCAGTGTTCACAGGGGAGCTGGGGGAACGCAGGACCAGACCGTTCATGTCAGCGGGGGTCTTGACGCTGCGGACGCTGTTGCAGACAACGCGGAAGGGGCGGTTCACGTAACCCACGATCTGCATATTGATGCCGGCGAAAGCTTCGTCCAGAGCCTTATGCACATCAGTGTCGCCCCAGATCTTGTTCATGGCATCCTCATTGGAAGCGAACAGATAGGGCATGCACAGAGCATTGGCAACAGGAGCATAGTTGCCCAGACCATCGAAACCGCAGACAGCGGACTCGATCTCGCCCAGAGCAACACCCTCAGAGAACTCGACGTTGGAGCCCAGCTGGGAAGCGGGGTAAACCTCGACGTCGATGGTGCCCTCAGAGTACTTCTCCACCAGCTCTTCGACCATCAGCATAGCCTGATACTCACCCAGAGCGGGGTCAGCGGTGGTGGTGCCGGCCAGCTTCATAGTGACCTTTTCCACAACGGGCTCATTGTTCTCCTCAGCGGGAGCAGCTTCCTTACCGCAGGCAACCAGAGCAAATACCATGACCAGTGCCAGCAGCATCGCAAGAATCTTCTTCATGCTTTTTTCCTCCTATAAGAGTTTTTTTATTTATTCATCGGTGTAGCCACCAACAAATACAAGATCAATAGCCGTAAATGTACTGTTCCAACAGCGGCTCGGCGCGGCTTTCGCCGAGACTCTTTAAGGCGGCCAGTGCGGTCACGCAGGTACCGCCGCCCTTGCCCTTGCCCTCACTCTCGGCAATGGCCTGGGCCGCACCGCTGACGGTAAGGGTGTCATGGGTCTTGCAGTAATCCGCCACAGCAGCTTTCATCCGCAGGGCGCAGTCGATGCCGTTTTGCAGCATTTGCGTGTATTCCGCTCCGCTCAAATCCGGCATATGGGCGGAAATCACCAGTTCCGGATGCCAGTCCTTCAGCTTCTCCATGGAGTCCAGATAGTCGTCAAAGTTGGCGATCTGGGGCGTTCCGGTAAAGAATCCGTTGCCGATAATGCTGTCGCCGCTGAACATGATGCGGCTCTTGGGCTCATACAGGCAGATGCTGCCGGGGGAATGGCCCGGCGTGGCAATGACATGCAGGCACAGGTCGTCAAATACCAGCTCATCGCCATCGTGCAGCAGTCTGCCGGGAGTAATGGGCTTTCCCACCATTTTCCAGAAAATCTCGTGGCGGGCGGGTGGTAAATCAAAATCATTGGCAAACTGGCCAAACAGCATCGTCCAGTGCCAGTCGTAATCGGTCACGTGCTTCACGTCACCCTCGTGAACCCAGACCTCACCGCCGTGATCCATCGTCAGACTGTCGCAGCCGATGTGATCCCAATGGCCATGGGTCAGGATCAGCACATTTTTCCGCCCATCGGTGAGATAGGGCAGCTTCTTCTCTTTACCGCCCAGCAGGCCGCCGTCAATATACACATTATAATGTTGAGTCTGTATCAGATAACTGCGGGTAAAGATGCCTAAATAGTCATCTTGAAAACGAATGATGTTCATGCCTGCTCGCCCCGCTGCTTGCACACCAGATTATAAAGCACCTTCATACTGGCAATGATGTTCTTGGGATCGGCAGTACCCTTGCCGGCCTTGCCGTAAGCAGGGCCGTGTCCCACGGAGACGATATTGGCCGGGGTGCCGGTATAGATCAGCACGCCATCGCCGAAGAAGCAGCTCTTCATGGCGATATTGCCCTGGTCGTGGTACAGGAATACAACGCCGCCCACTTCACCGCTGCGAGCCTTCAGGAACACGGTGTCTGCCGGGCAGGGTCCGATGACCTGTGCGCCGTCAGCCCGAAGCTGATCAATGGCAGGCTGGATAATGGTCTGCTCCTCGTCGCCGAACAGGCCGTCCTCACCGGCATGGGGGTTCAGCGCCGCCACAGCGATCCTGCACTGATCGGCGGGCAGGAATTTGCCCATGATATTCAGCAGCTTACGGCCGGTGTTGACGATGCCCTCGCTGCTCAGGCGGGTAACGATCTCCCGGAAAGCACAGTGGCCTACCACCGTGCTGCGGAAAATATTCTCGCACTTGATGACAGAGGAGCAGGACTCTGCGTGGTAAAAGTCTTTGAATACCTCAAACTCGGAGCTGTAATCCAGCCCGGCAGCGTGGAACCCCGCCTTGGTAATGGGCGCCATGGAAAAGCCGTCAATGATACCGGCGCGCTCCAGTTCCATGGTCCTGACCATGGCGTCATACATCAGGTGACCGCTGTCAGCGGTAACGGTGGAGAATTGAATATCCTTGCCGCAGGGTACATCGCAGAAATACGCCACGTTGACGCCGCCCTCGGCAGGCCGGCCATCCAGATCCCGCAGCTCCAGTTTTTCAATGCCTTCTACGTGCCGGCAGGAGATGGCAAACCGTTCTTTGTTGCCCACCAGAACCGGGATATAGGAGCCGTCGTTGGCCAGGACCGCCTTTGCCGCCATTTCCGGACTGCTGCCGGCATGATCCCCCAAAATAATACCCAATACGATTTCCTTTTTCATCTTGATAACTCCTTTATACGCATCGCCCACACGCCGCTGCCGCAGCAGCACAGGGGCAAAAGTCCTCTTGTTTTACTTAATTATATAGCAAAATCCCATCTCATTCTATATCCATTCCCATTATTGCTGATTTTTCAGTTGTTTGCACAAATTTTGCCGCCCGCGTTTTAGCATTTTCGCCTGTTTTTGCCTCATTTTTCCCGCAATCCATACCCTTTTCTTTACAATTATGCATCACTGCGTCCGCGTTTGTGGTTTATTTTTGACCCGTTTTTTCTTCTGCGTGCTTCAAAACCATCTCTTTCCCCTGCTCCGTTTTTATCCCGGATTGCTTTTCAGGTCAAATTCTGCACAAAAAGATTTGCCTTTTTATCCGCTATATGGTAGCATAAAGATGTTGTAAAGAAAGCGGTACTATTCGTTATTTTATCATTAAGAAAGGAGACCCTTTTATGGATACCAAAGATATTCTTGTTGTCAGCCTGTTTGTTGTCATTATGGTGCTGGCTTTTGTGCTCAGCGGCCAGAAAAAGCCTCCCAAAGACAAGAAGTAAGAATAGGAAAAAGAGCTGTCCTGACAGGACAGCTCTTTTCAGCTTGTCAAAAAAACCTCTGGCTTTTTTGACAAGCTGAAAAAGCACAGCATTTTGCATTCTGCAAAATGCGAAAAACGGCTGATTTCAGCCGTTTTTTGTGCTACTATTTCATTCGAGGCGGGCTTTTGCCCCCTCGAGCTCCCCCGCTACTCTATCATTCGTAAGCTTTCGCTTTTTGCTTCAAGTTTTTTGACAGTCTGAAAAGAGCTGTCCTGACAGGACAGCTCTTTTTTAGAAGAATGTCGGGCCGCCGCCCTCAAAATAATCGTCTGCATCGGAGATTTTTCGGATTCGGCTCATAGCGCTGAAAAACAGGAAAGCCACAAAGGCCAGGAACACCAACGACGACAGCATGGCGTTCAGCGTGGCGATAAAATCGTATGCGCCATGGATCAGCACCGGCAGCCAAAAAGCCCTGCGGCTGCATTGCCGGCTCTTTTTTGCATTGCCGGCTCTGTCGTATCGCTTTGCCATGCCATACCACGCCCCCATGAACACGCCGAAGCAGGCATGTCCCGGAACAGCGGTAACCGCCCGTATCAAAGCCGTAGACAACCCATAGGCCGCCACATATCCGATGTTCTCCCACAGTGCAAAGCCCAGGGACACAAACACCGCATACACCACGCCGTCAAACTGGCAGTTGAACTCCGGCGTATTCCACGTTTTCCGCTTCAGGAGAATATACTTGGCGCCCTCTTCGGCGCAGGCCACTACGCCGAAATACATCAATGCGGAATAGCCAAGACTTCCCTCGGGCAAAAACCAGCGCAGCACGAAGCCGCCGAAGCGCTCTGCCGCCACCGCAAGGGCGGTTGCCAGCACGCCCAGTACCACCAAAGTGATCAGCAGGCGGGGCGGTTCTTTCTCCAGACGATCCTTGCGGTAGATATAGTTCAGCAGGATCACCGCCGGGATCACCGCCGCCGCGATCAGTATGGGATTGGCCGTTGGTAAACGCAGCATTGCTTTCCTCCTTCAATCGTTGTCTTTCCTTGTTTTTTCTTTCTTGCTTTTTATTATATCCCGATTTTTCCATAAAGTAAAGAAAACTCAGGATCCTCTCTTGCACTTTGTCGCCTTTTGTCGTATACTGGCAAAAGTTTTCGACTGTTCAAAGGAGAGGTTCCCATGTCCAAGATCCGCGATTTTGTCAAGCGGGAGATCACCCTTTGCGCGGCTTTTGCCGCCGCTGTGATCAGTTGCTTTTTTGTGCCTCCCGATGCCGCCTACTTTGGCTATATCGACTGGCGCACGCTGGCCCTTTTGTACTGTCTGATGGTGGTGGTGGCCGGACTGCGCAGTGCCGGCGTGTTCAGCCTGTTGGCCCACGTTCTGTGCCAAAAAGCCGGCAGCGTTCGGACCATGGGCATGATTCTGGTAGCCTTGTGTTTTTTCAGCGCCATGCTGGTTACCAACGATGTGGCACTTTTGACCTTTGTACCCTTTGCGGTGGTGGTGCTGGGTCTTGCCGACCAGATGAAAGAGCTGGCGTGGGTGGTGGTGCTGCAAACCGTTGCCGCCAACCTGGGCAGTATGCTGACTCCGGTGGGCAACCCCCAAAACCTGTACCTGTTCTCCTCTTACGACATGAGCATCGGGCAGTTCTTCGGTGCCACCGCTCCCATCTGGCTGCTCTCCGGCGTACTGATTACCGCTCTTTGTCTGCTTCTGCCCAAGGCGGAGCTTTCCGTCTTTTTGGGAGAAAAGCCTTCTCTGGATAAAAAGTCTCTGCTTCTCTATCTGGCTCTGTTTGCGGAGTGTATGCTGGTGGTACTGCGGGTGCTGACCTGGCCGGTAATGCTGGGTACCATCGTGGTGGTGCTGGCGATCTGCGACAGGAAGATGCTCAAGCGTGCCGATTTTCTGCTGCTGGTCACCTTTGTGTGCTTTTTCATCTTTTCCGGCAATCTGTCCCGCATCAGTGCGGTGGCGGTGCTGCTGCGCCGGCTGCTCAGCGGTCATGAGCTGCTGCTGGGTGCCGGGCTGTCTCAGGTCATCAGCAATGTCCCGGCCGCCATCCTGCTCTCCGGTTTTACGGACAATGGCAAGGGGCTGTTGCTGGGTGTCAATATCGGTGGTCTGGGTACGCCCATCGCCAGTCTGGCCAGTTTGATCAGCCTCAAGCTCTACTCCCACGCCGAGACTTCAAAAAACAGCCGCTATATGGCGAAGTTTTTGGCGGCAAATTTCGGCTTGCTGGCCATTTTGCTGGCGGCGGGAATGCTACTTCTCTAATAGGATGTAGGGGACGATGCCCACATCGTCCCCCGGGCGGATGTAGGCATCCGCCCCTACAAAAAGGCAAAAAACGCGGGATGAAAATCCCGTGTTTTTTTATGACATGGCCTTGCTGCGGATGATGTCCTGAAATCCCACCGCCGCCTGAATATTGTTGATGAACAGGGCATCGGTAACATCGTAGCGGTCAATCAGGGTGGCTACGCTGTCGGTCTCGGGACGGATATCCACTACCACGATTCGCTGATAGTAGTCGATCATATAGGGCACAAAGGCGTTGCCATAGGACTCCTTGAAGACCAGCAGAGTCTTACCGTTTTCGTTGTCCGTGTTGATCACCGTCAGCGGGTTGTCGCCGTTGATAAACACAGACGCATAATCCCGGTAATTGCCGTTGACCGCGATGCCGTTATACCAGCCGCCGTTGTAGCATTGCATGGAGTAGCCTGTGTTGGGGAAATGGCATACGGTGTAGTCCGGGTTCCGCTTGAGATTGCCGTCATGATTGCCGTACATATATAATGTCCCGGTCACATTGCCCCGAATGACGGTTTCATATGCGTCCAGCGCCAGCGGCTCGATGCCGTTGGCCCGGCAGTAGGCCGCCGAGGCGTAGTAGGCGCCAAGGCTGGTCCAATGGTGGTCGGTGCGGTAGAACAGATACTCTCCGGCATGGGGCTCCATGACGCCGAAAGCATCGGCGGTTTTGATGCGGCTGTCCATCATGCCATAGGTGCTGCTGATAAAGCTCTTGATGCTCTCGCCGGCATCGGTATAACCCGCCGGGCTTTCAAAGGCGCAGCACTTTGGCACGATCAGCGCCGTCACGTTCAGCTGTGGATATTTGGCAGCAAAGTCATTGACAATGGCCGCATAGCCGCTGGAACCGGTGGGATCAGGGGTAAAATACTCCTGCCCATAGTCACCGCAAATCAGAACCGATCCGTTATAATAGGCGTCCAGATCGTTGTTATAGTGTCCGGTATTCACCGTTTCTGCTATTACGCCGGCGGCATCCACATCGGTATAGTCCCCTTTGCCCGGCGCAATATAGGTCTGTCCCGGCTGACACACCTGCCGGCTGCAAACCGTGCAGATGCCGTCAGCACCCACATGGTGTCCATCGGCCTGTACCAACACCTCGCCGCAAACGGTACAGATCTGACTCACCGTACAGCTCGCCGGACCGCTTGGGGTATGGGGCAGGGCTTCCGCCAGGATCTCCCCGCAACGGGTACAGATCTGGGGGGCAGCGCAGGTAGCCTCTGCTCCCGGTTCATGACCTAACGCCGCCACCAGCACTTTTTCGCATTCCAGGCAAATCTGGTCTGTGGTACAGGTGGCCTCCGGGCCGGGGATATGCTTATGACAGGCCGTCAGCGGTACAGACAGGACGACTGCAAGCACAATGCAAAGCCATTTCTTCATGAAAATTCTCCTCATCGTATCGTGTTTCTTCTATTATATCGCATCGCAGAAAAACTGCAACGGCACATTTTGCCGCAGCCTGCAAATTTTTGTAGCCTTGGCGGGCAAAGTGTGATATACTTTATTATATTCTGCGGAAACGAGGGTGTTCTATGAAACGTCAATATCCCCACATAGTCGTAAATCTATCCCTTTTGCGCGATAATATCCAGCAGATCGTCTCCCGCTGCCGCGCCATGGATATCGAGGTCTGCGCTGTGATCAAGGGCTGCAACGGCATTCCGGAAGTGGCAAAGCTGGCAAGAGACTGCGGCGCCTCCTCTCTCGGCACCAGCCGTCTGGAGCAGATCGAGTCCTGCCGCAAAGCCGGAGTGGACGGTCCCTATCTCCTGCTGCGCGTTCCCGGTCTTTCCGAGCTGCCCGCGTTGGTGTCCCTTGCCGATCTGTCCCTGCAATCCGAACGGGACACGCTGGACGCGTTGGAAGCAGAGTGTGCCCGGCAGAACAAGACCCACGGCGTTATCGTGATGGCCGATCTGGGCGATCTGCGCGAGGGGTTCTGGGACAGAGATGAGATGGTGGAGGTCTGCTGCCATGTGGAGCGTGACCTGCCCCACGTCATGCTCAAGGGCGTCGGCGTCAATCTGGGGTGCTACGGCTCGATCCGTCCCACGCCGGAGAAGATGAACGACCTGCTCGCCATCGCCAAGCGGGTCGAGGACGCCATCGGGCGCAAGCTGGAGATCATCTCCGGCGGTGCCACCAGCAGCTATACGTTGGTGCATGACCGCTCCATGCCGGCCGGTGTCAACCATCTGCGTATCGGCGAGAATATCCTGCTGGGTCATGATCTGCAAATCGACTGGGGCTATACCGATATGAATTATCTCCGTATGGATACCTTCACTCTCCATGCGGAGGTGCTGGAGGTCAAGGAAAAGGCCAGCTATCCCCAGGGTGAATTTGCCATTGATGCTTTCGGCAACAGGCCCACCTATACCGATATCGGCCCTCGAAAGCGCGCTCTGTTAGGGTTCGGCCGAGCTGATGTAGGCCGTGTTGAAAGTCTTTTCTGCTGTGAGCCGGGCATGACCATTGTCAGCGCCAGCAGCGATCACTGTATTGTAGATGTTACCGACTGCCGGGAGCTGCACCCCGGTGACGTGGTGCAGTTTCACCTTTGTTACAGCCACATGCTCTACGCTTCCAGCCGCACGGATATGCCGCTGGTGCTGACAAAATAAAAAGAGGAGGAAAACAGAACAAATGACAAATACCGTAAAGCTGTTCATGGACGCTTTTCTGGCGCTGTTTGCTTTCTTTGCCGTAGCGCCGATCCTGCTCAACGCCGTGGCACAGTTCGGTGTCCACAAGCGCTTTGCCAAGGCTATGATCGAAGAGGGCGTCATCTCTGCCGAAGCCGTGAAGCAGATCCTGCCGAAAAAGCAGGTCGCCGGGGTAATCATCTCCGCCGTGGTGTTGGGTGTCCTGGGTGTCACCTGCTACAAAACCGCCCCGTTTGGTTATCTCTGCGCCGGCGTTCCCTTTGTCGTAGGTCTTTGGAAATACCGCACCGTAGTGCAGTTTAACAGTCTGACCGTTCAGCGGTTCCAGGCCACCTTCAAGGATCATTACGATGCCGCCAAGCTGAACAAATACGTGGCCAAGATGTTTTGATTTGATTCAACAAAAAAGAAGCACCCGCTTTTGGGTGCTTCTTTTTGTTGATGTAGCAGAAATTACTTGGCCAGAGCCTTGTCGGCTTCCTTCATTTCCTCAAACATACCCTTGTGCTTCTTGCCGACGATGGCGCGGATCACCAGCAGAGTGGCAACCATCAGCACGCAGGCGATAACCAGGTTGATAACCACGTTCTGGATCAGGCCGGCCAGGATGAAGCTGACGAAAGCCACACCGGCAACGGTCAGGGCATAGGGCAGCTGGGTGAACACGTGGTTCAGGTGGTAGC
>CALCRH010000062.1 GCA_937894515.1 uncultured Clostridia bacterium
TCCCAGCGCCCGCTCCACCGCGTCCACGTACGCCGCGGACGCACCGTTGAACACCAGCTCACCCATGCCCTTAGCACCGTAGGGTCCCCAGGGATAGGGGTTATCCTGAATGTGATAAAACTGCTTGGGGAAGTCCATGGACGTGGGGATCACGTAGTCGGACATACTCTTCTGCTTGAAGTAGCCTTTTTTGTTCTCCAGCTTTTCCATAGAGCCGTAACCCAAAGACTGCAAAATACCGCCGTTGATCTGCCCGTGGACGATCAGCTCATCGATGGCCTTGCCGATCTCGTGAGACGACCATACGCCGGTGGTCTTGACCTCGTTGGTCAGCTTGTCGACCTCCACCTCCACGCAGGCAACGCCCCAGCCGTAGCCAAGGTACGCATCGCCGCGGAACGTGGCCTGATCCCACGGATAGCCGTCGGGGTGCTCATACTCCACCTCGGTAGTAAAGTCGCCCTCGTTCCAACGCTCTTTCATCTCAAGAGCCGCCCGCTCCACCAGTCGTCCCACCACCATTGTGGAACGGGATGCTGCCGTGGGACCGGAGTCCACCACTTTAGAGGTATCCGGATCGTTATATTCCACCTGTGCCATGTCGATGCCCAGCGTGGCGGCGCAGATTTTCCGCAGCGTGGTCTTGAAGCCCTGTCCCATCTCGGTGGAACCCACCTCGATACGGACGGTTTCCCCGGTCTTGACCAAACGGGCGTGCGCCTTGATGATGGCCTGTTCGCCGTTGCCGGTAAAGGCACCGCCGTGGTTATACATGGCAATACCGATACCCTTGCCGCAGCCGGGGGTGTACTCTTTCGCCTTACGCCAGTAGTCGGACTCACGGGTAATGACCTCCAGCATCTCAGGGAGCTTGACCTCCTCGATGATGTGGCCGTTGGTGGTGGTCTCGTCACCCTTCTTGCACAGATACTGCATCTTGAACGCCAGCGGATCAACACCCAGATGGTGTGCCAAATGGTCGAGATGCGTCTCGATGGCAAACAGGGTCTGGGGTGCGCCGAAGCCGCGGAACGCGCAGGTCGGGAAGGTGTTGGTACCGATACCCTCACCCTTTAAGTAGGTGTTGGGGAACGTATAAACGCCGTTGGCATGGAACACGCCGCGCTGCAGCACCACATAGGAACTGCTGAGGTATGCGCCGCAGTTGTAATAGATATGCCCCCATACGCCGGTGATCTTGCCGTCCTTGACGGCGGTCTTGTAAATGCACTTGGAGGGGTGACGCTTGACGGAGAACTGGGTATCCTCTTCCCTGTCAAATACCATCTTGATGGGCTTACGGACCTTGTTCTCTGCAATCAGCAGAGCGCCGCACAGCACATCGGGGAAATGCTCCTTGCCGCCGAAAGCACCGCCGGTGGTGCTTTGACGAATGATGATGTCCTCGGGGGAAATATCCAGCAACCCGGCGATGGACTTGCGGATATAAAACGGACACTGAGCGGAGGCATAGAATACAAACTTACCGTTCTCCATGTCGGCAATGGCGCTGTTGGTCTCCAGATGGACGTGCTCCTGGTAAGGCGTCTCGATGGTCTCGGCAAAGATCTCGTCTGCCTCGGCAAAGACCTCGTCCATGGGTCTTCCTTTTTCGCAGAACAGCTCGCACATGACGTTGCTGTTCTTCTCCGGGAACATGGGGCCGCCCACGCAGTTGATGCCGTCGTCAATGGTAACGGCGGGAACTTCCTCCTCGTAGTCGATCCGGATCTGCGCTTTCAGCTCCTTGAGCTTTGCCCGGTCAGGGCCCACCACCAGGCCGATGGTCTCTCCCACATACAGGACATAATCCTCAGCAAAACAGCGCCAGTCCTTCATGATCATCCACAGTTCGTTCTTGCCGCCCGCCGGAATGTCCTTGGCGGAAATAAAGTGGTATCCCGCCGGAAACTGCGGCAGATGGATCGCCTTTATTTTTCCTCTGGGAACGGTGGATCGCACCATATAGGCATATTGCATATTCGGCAAAACCAAGTCGCAGACATATTTTGCCTCGCCGCGTGCCTTTTGCACCGCATCAACGCGTACAACCTTGTCGTCAATTTTTGTTACTGGCATGGGATAGCCTCCTTATCTGCAATTCGCAAAAGTGCAGTTAATATTACTCATTATTTAAACTTATAATAACACAATTTTTTTGAATTGAAAAGTGTATTCGTAATTCTAATTTACGGATAGCGAAAAAAAGATTTGACAGTTTTTCAAAAACACGGTTATACTACCTACGAAAGGATGTGGCTTGCCATGAAAATCGGCTGTGTGGTGTTGGCGGCGGGGAATGGTTCCCGCTTTGGACAGAACAAATTACTGCATCAATTTGATGGCGAAACCATGATCTCCCGGGCGTTTTCCGCAGTTCCTGCCGAGAAGCTGAACACAGTGGTCGTTGTCACGCAATATCACGAAATTGAAGATCTGGCAAAGGAAAAAGGTTTTCTTTCCATTCACAATGAGCACCCGGATTGGGGACAGAGTTACAGTGTGAAACTGGGATTACAGGGACTCATTGACTGTGATGCGGTTCTCTTTCAGGTGTCCGACCAGCCGTTTTTAACACGGCAGAGCGTTTCCGCCCTCATCGACTTCTATGTCCAGCACCCCAATCATATTGTGGCTCTCTGTTATCAGGGACAGCGGGGCAATCCCTGTCTTTTCCCTTCCGCTTATTTTCCCGAGCTGATGGCTATGGAGGGTGACCACGGTGGAAATGTCGTGATCCGAAAGCACGAGGGCAACCTTTTGCTCTTAGAGGTTCCCGCCAGAGAGCTGACGGACATCGACACCCCGTATCAACAGGATCTGTTTTAATACACGGCGGCACAGACTGTGCCGCCGTATTTCTTTACCACCAATAGCGCGGCATCTTCGGCCGTTCATAAGGTGTTTTCATCAGGGGCAAACTGGTACGCATCTCTCCGTCATAGGCGAAATAGGCGCCTGCCACGGCGGGAGCCGTTGGGATCGTGGTGATTTCTCCGATACCGATGGCACCACAGGCCATGTCCTGCCCCGGCTTTTCCACCAGAATACTGGTGATCTCCGGCACCTGATGGGCGCGGAACAGTCCCAGCGTTCCCATCTTGGCAGTAGGCACGCTGTCGTACAGGGGATAGTGTTCCGTCAGGGTAAAGCCCAATGCCATGGTAACGCCGCCCTCGATCTGTCCCTCACAGTTCAGGGGGTTGATGGCTTTGCCCACATAGTGAGCCGCCACGATTTCTTTGATGGTGGCATCCTCATTCAAAATACACACCTGCGTGGCGTAGCCGTAGGCTACATGACTGACGGGATTCTCCACACCCTCAATCCCCAGCGCATCGGTCTTTGCCAGATACTCTCCGTAGAATTCCTGCCCTTCCAACTGTTTCCAGTCCACGGTCACGTCCTCGTCCAATTCCGTACCGATGACCCCATCGCCGCAGTTCTCGCCCGGCAGGTCACCGAAAACGCTGCGGTGAGCAATACCGGCATAATCGGAAACAGTCACGTCCGCTCCTGCTGCCGCCAAAATCTTCTGGCAGGCACGGCGGCAGGCCTCACCGGTAACCAGGGTCTGTCGGGAGCCGGAGGTGGTGCCGGAATCCGGCGCATTTACCGTATTGGCAGCTTCATAAACGATCTCGTCCCGGTCACAATGGAGCATGGTTCCCACAATCTGGGTCAGCACCGTTCCGAGCCCCTGCCCGATGCAGGAAGCGCCGCTGCGAATGTGGATTTTGCCACCCTGTACCGCTAAAATACACCGTCCGGTGTCGGGGATGCCAACTCCCACGCCGGCATTCTTCATGGCGCAGGCAATGCCCACATTCTTGTTCTTTTCACAGATATCCTTAACCGCCTCCAGCGTTTCCACCAAGCCGGTGGACGGCGGCGCGATCTGCCCGTTTGGCAGGACCTGACCGGGACGAATCGCGTTGCGATAGCGGATCTCCCATGGGGAGATGCCCAACTCATGCGCCATCTTGGTCAGCGTCATCTCCAGGGCGTAGCAGGTCTGGGTCACGCCGAAGCCCCGGAACGCACCGGCCGGTGGATTGTTGGTATAATAGGCACGGCCGGTAATCTCAAAGTTCTGATAGTGATAGGGACCCGCCGCATGGGTACAGGCGCGCTCCAATACCGGTCCGCCCAAAGAGGCATAAGCGCCGGTGTCGGCGGTGACCTCCGCTTTCACGCCCTGAATCATGCCGTCTCGGTTGCAGCCCATGGTAATCATCACCTTCATGGGGTGACGTTTTGGGTGGACAAGGATACTCTCCTGGCGGCTGAGCTTTACCTTTACCGGCCGTCCGGTGAGCCAGGTAATCAGCGCCGCATGGTGCTGCACCGTCATGTCCTCTTTGCCGCCGAACCCGCCGCCTACCAGCATATTGGTCACATGGATCTTCTCTTTTGGAATTCCCAGTACATAGGAGATCTCTCGTGCCGTGTCGTAGGTTCCCTGATCCGAGGACAAAATGGTCACGCCATCACCATCTTTGTAGGCCACGGCACACTCCGGCTCCAGAAAAGCGTGCTCGGTGTAGGGGGTTTCATAGTGGTACATCAGCACATAGTCCGCGTCACGGATGGCCTGATCTGCATTGCCGCGGGACACGTGCTTTTCACACAGGAGATTGCCGTCCTCATGTACCAGAGGTGCAAAGGGCTGAGCAGCATAAGTGGGGCTGAATACAGGCTTAAGAACCTCGTAATCTACCTCCACCAGTTCTTTGGCCCGGGCCAGTACCTCCGGTGTTTCCGCTGCGATCAGACAGATCGCATCCCCAAGATAGTGGGTGATCTTCCCCACAGGGATCATGGTATCCCAATCCTGCTTCAAATGTCCGACTTTCACCTGTCCGGGGATGTCCTCGGCAGTATAAACACCGATCACGCCGGGCAGTGCCAGAGCCTTTTCCTTGTGAATGGCCAGCACCTTCGCTCTGGGATACTTACTGCGGACAGCGCCGCCGTAGATCATGCCGTCCAAATAGAGGTCATCCGGATATTTGCCGGTACCTAACACCTTCTCTCTGGCATCGACACGCATCATGGGCTCTCCGATACGGGCAGCGTCCTCCTCTTCCGGAATAGGCAGCTCCTCGCGGAAGAGCTTTGCCGCCAGCAGGATGCCGTCAATGATCTTCTTATAGCCGGTACAGCGGCAGATATTGTTGCGAATGGCATAGGCGGCTTCCTCGCGGGTGGGATTCGGGTTGGTATCCAGCAATCCCTTGGCAGAGATCACCATACCGGGAATGCAGAAGCCGCACTGTACTGCGCCCGCCTTGGCAAAGGCATAGGCATAGACCTCTTTTTCCCGTGGAGAGAGTCCCTCCACCGTAAGGATGGTCTTTCCCTCCAGCTTATCCGTCTGCGGAACACAGGCTTTGATAGGTTTACCATCGATCAGCACGTGGCAAGTACCGCAGGCGCCTTCGCTGCAGCCGTCTTTCACCGAAGTCAGGCGCAGTTCATCCCGCAGAAATCGCAGCAGCTTCTGGTTTTTATCCACACAGTATTCTTTTCCATTTACCACAAATTTTGCCATTTCGATCTCCTCGCATGCCGGAAAATATTACCTAAAACTTTTTAAGTATTATACAATATTTTTTAGCTTTTCGCAAGAGAAATTGTTGGAAATACCTGATTATTTTAACACCAATCAAAAGGAAGAGGCGCACATCCGTGCGCCTCTTTACAGTTCTATTTCGTACCAGTTTTCCACGTCCACATCACTTGCCAGGCTCTGTAACCGTTCTTTCAAAGAAATCTCACAGCGCCAGGCAAGGCCGCAATCTGCCGTTATGCTCCTGGGAACGGGAATCAACCGTCCCGGTAAGTTCTTTTCTTTGCAGATTTTTTCCCATTTCATCGCGCCGGCCGTGGTATAAAACGTCAGCAATAGCCAGGTTTTTCGTTCCATCATGTTGCAATCTCCCGGATCGCGGCAATGGCGGCGTCCACTTCCTCTGCCGTGTTCTCATAGCCAAAGCTAAAGCGCACCGCTCCCTGCTGTACCGTACCCAAGGCCTGATGAAGTCTTGGCGCACAGTGAGCACCGGGTCGCGTAGCAATCCCATACCTCTGCGCCAGCACATCGCTGACCTGTGATGAATCGTAATCGCGTACATTCAGCGTGACAATAGGAGCCCGGTCAAAGGTAAAAAAATCACCGTAGACGGTCACACCGTTGATCCCGCTTACGCCCTTGTAAAATCGGCGCATCAGCTCTTGTTCCTGCTGTCGAATGGAATCCATGCCGATTTCCTGCAGATGCTCCAATGCCGCAGACAGCCCGGCAATGCCGTGACCGTTCAATGTACCGGCCTCCAGGCGGGTAGGATACTGGAGCGGCTGGGTCTCCAGATAAGTCTTTACTCCGGTACCCCCTACTTTCCATGGTTTCAGCTCTATCCCGGGCATGATACACAATCCGCCGGTACCCTGTGGGCCGCGAAGGCTCTTATGCCCGGTAAAGCACAGCACGTCAATGTTCATTTTCACCATGTCAATCGGGAATACGCCTGCCGTCTGGCTGGCATCTACCAGAAACAGGAGCCCATTATTATGGGCAATTTTTCCGATACGTTTGATGTCCAGCTTATTGCCGGTCAGGTTGCTGGCATGGGTGCAGACAATTGCTTTTGTATTTGGTTTAATCATCATTGTAAAGTCGCTGTACTTTATATTTCCAAACTGGTCAGCCGGCACAAAATCCACGTTGCCATGGCGATACAGCGGCCGCAAAACCGAGTTGTGCTCACAGTCGGTAGAGATCACATGGTCACCCGGCTCTAAAATACCGGCAATGGCGATATTCAGCGCCTCGGTGGAATTTGCGGTAAACACCACGTGATCTGCCCGGGGACAGCCAAATAGTTTTGCCAGTTTTTCCCGGCAATCATAGATCACACGGCTGGCATCCAATGCGTTGTCGTGGGCACTGCGCCCGCTGTTGCCAAAGGTCTGCATGGCATTTACCACCGCATTTATCACGCACTGCGGCTTATGCGGAGTCGTTGCGGCATTGTCCAAATAGATCACGGCTTCTTCACCTTTACCGCAGCGGTGAGTTTTTCCACAATGGTATACATGTTGGTGACACCACCTACCACCAGTTTCTCTGTCAGGCCGTAGAAGTTCAGGCAGGTGCCGCAGGTCAGAATCTCCACACCCTTTTCAGCCATATTCCGCAGATCCTCCAGGGAATCAGAGCCCTCAGTGGTCAGCTTGGCGCCGCCATTATAGAACAGAATGGTTTTCGGCAGATGTTCCAGTTGGGAAAGGGCGAACAGAAAGCTCTTCATCAAGACCCGGCCCAGCTCCTCGCTGCCGTGTCCCATCACGTCCGTGTCAACAGCCACCACATAGTCATCTCCCATCGGAGCACAGGCGATAGGTGTTTCCTCTGTCGCCACAGTACCATTCACGGCCATGGTCACTACAAAGTGACCGGTCTCCGCTTCCTGCACCTCTGGATTCAGCCCCTTTTGCCGGGCCATGCGTTTCAGGTTTTCCACGGCTGCGGCATTGTCCACATGGACTTCCAGTACGCCGTCTTTCATACCGGCCAGTGCCTGATTGGCTTTGACCACCGGCAGCGGGCAAGCCATGCCCCGTGCATCTACGATCATGTTCATAAAATACCCCCTTCGTTATTCTTGTTTGAGAATATTGTAGCATAGAATAAAGAGACCCGCAAGGGTCTCTTTTGATGCATGGTACTTATTTGCCGCAGTACCGGGTAATGGCCGCCAGAAGTTCGTTTTTCCCGGTTCCCTTTTCTGCAGAAAACGGGATCAACAGATCGTTCTCCCCCAGCTCCAGCGTTTCACGAATCACCTGCATATTTGGCGCAATCTCGCTTTTTTTCAGCTTATCCAGCTTGTTGGCCACTACGATCAGCGGGCAGCCGCTGCTTTTGAACCAGTCGCACATGGTCAAATCGTCAGCGGTGGGCTTGTGCCTGGCATCCACGATCTGCACGCCCAGAGTCACCAGTCCCTCAGAAGCAAAATAGCTCTCCATCAGCCGGCCCCAGCGGTCACGCTCCGCCTGGGAAACCTGGGCGTAGCCATACCCCGGCAGATCAGTAAAATAGATCTTGTTGTCAATGCAGAAATAGTTGATCTGGCTGGTCTTACCGGGGGTAGCACCCACCCGGGCAAAGTTCTTGCGGTTCAAAAGGCGGTTGATCACCGAACTTTTGCCCACGTTGGAACGTCCGGCAAAGGTCACCTGGGGTCTGCCATCGTAGATAAACTGTTCCGGCTTCACCGCAGAGCGGATAAATTCCGCCTGATTAAAGTTGATTGCCACAGCGGATCTCCTCTCTCGGCTCGGCGGCAATGACAGCTAAATGCTCTACCGCCTGTTTCGTCTCCTCAGCTACCAACGCCACGGCAAACACCGCGTCTACTGTCTCCACCGGTACAAAGTGCAGCACTTTTCGTACAGTCTGGTCGATCTCCTCCAGATCCTTTTCGTTTTCCTTGGGAATGATAACAGTCTTAATGCCGTTTCGCAGCGCCGCCATGGTCTTTTCTTTCAGACCGCCGATGGCCAGTACCCGACCTCGAAGCGTTACCTCTCCGGTCATGGCCACATCACTTCGAACCTTGCGTCCGGTAAGGGCAGACAGCATAGCGGTGGTAATGGCAATGCCGGCGCTGGGGCCGTCCTTCGGCACAGCTCCCTCCGGGAAATGAATATGCAAATCGCGATTTTTGTAGAACTCGCCGTCAATGCCCAGATCCGCACAAC
Source organism: uncultured Clostridia bacterium (assembly GCA_937894515.1). Taxonomy (GTDB): domain Bacteria; phylum Bacillota; class Clostridia; order Oscillospirales; family Oscillospiraceae; genus Vescimonas. The sequence continues at coordinate 8,770 of CALCRH010000062.1, forward strand.
GACTTCGCAGACAGCTCAGTGCCGCCTTGGCACTCTCCTGCATAACGTTGCCCAGATTGCCGGTCAGCTCCAGCTTGCCGGTGCCCGGCATCACATTGGCCTCGACCTCTAAAATCTCGCCGCCGACCTCCGTCCAGGCAAGGCCGTTTACCACGCCGATCTCCGGCTTTTTGCTATGTACATTGTCCGTATATCGTACAACACCCAGATAATCTTTCAAGTTCTTATCTGTAATGTTAATAGTCTTTACATCAGTTGATACCAAAGACATTGCCGTCTTGCGGCACAGCTTACCGATTTGCCGTTCCAACACGCGAACCCCGGACTCTCTGGTGTAGCCGGCAATCAGAGCCCGCAAGCCGCTGTCGCTGATATGCAGTTGGCTTTTCTTCACACCGTGCTCCTTGAGCTGTTTGGGAATCAGGTGTCGCTTGGCGATCTGTACCTTTTCCTCATCGGTATAGCTGGTCAGTTCAATGACCTCCATACGATCAAGAAGCGGACGGGGAATGGTATCCGTGGTATTGGCGGTGGTGATAAACATCACCCGGCTCAAATCCACAGGTATTTCCAAAAAGTGATCACGGAAGGTATCATTCTGCTCGCTGTCCAATACCTCTAACAGCGCGCTGGCGGGATCGCCGTGCATATCGCTGGACAGCTTATCCACCTCGTCCAACACCATCAGAGGATTCATAGAGCCGCAGCGAGTGATGGCCTCGATAATCCGGCCGGGCATGGCACCGATATAGGTCTTGCGGTGACCGCGGATATCCGCTTCATCACGCACGCCACCCAGAGAGAGCCTGGCCAGCTTGCGGTTCATCGCCTTGGCAATAGAGATGGCAATGGAGGTTTTGCCCACACCCGGAGGGCCTACCAGACATAAAATCTTGCCCTTGGCATCGGGGTTGATCTGCTGTACTGCCACGAACTCCAACACGCGCTCTTTCACCTTGTCCAGGCCGTAGTGATCCCGATCCAGGATGGTGCGGGTCTTGGCAACATCTGCCCTGTCGCGGGTAAATTTGTTCCACGGCAGTTCCAGACACACGTCCAGATAATTGCGGATCACCGAGGCTTCGGCGCTGCCATAGGGCTGCTTGGCCAGTCGATCCACCTCTTTTTGCAGTTTTTTCCGGATCTCATCGGAGACAGTGAGCTTGGCGAGCTTTTCGCTGTATTCCTCAATCTCTTCGTCCCCATCGTCGCCCAGTTCATGCTGCAATACCTTGACCTGTTCACGCAAAATCATGTCCTTTTGTACCCGGGCAACACGGGCGCGGACTTTCTCCTCCAAATCCATTTCCAGCGTCAGAACATTCAACTCATGTGCCAGAATTTCGTTCACTCGTTTCAGTCGCTTGACAGGATTTAGTTCTGTCAGAATTTTCTGCCGATCCTCATGCCGTAGAGTGATGTTCTGGGCAATAAAATCCGCCAGCTTGCCGGGATCTTTCTGATCCAGCACCGCCGCCACAAAATCATCATTCAAGTTGCTGACCAGTTCCTTATACTCGCCGAAAATGGCATAGGTCTGGCGCAGCAAAGCCTCCGTGCGGCTGTTCATCTTGCCGGGGAAATCTTCCTCCAGCAACTCCACATTTGCCTGCAAAAACGGCTTCACCTGCCACAATCGGCGGATCTTGGCACGCTGTTCACCCTCAGCGATGACCCTCACGGTACTGTCAGAGGTCTTGATGATCTGCAGAATGTGGCAAACAGTACCGATGGGATAGAGATCCTGCTCTGCAGGTCTGGCCGTGGCAATGTCTCGCTGGGTCACCAGAAAGATGCGGCGATCCGTCTCCATGGCGCTGTCCAGGGCAAATATACTGATCTCACGCTCCACATCAAAGCTCAGCGTCAAATCAGGGAAAATCGTCAGACCCCGCAGGGCCAAAACGGGTAAATTCAACGTAATTCTTTCTTCCATGGTGTCCTCCTTTTGAGGGAAAGAGGAGCGGCGAAGTCCGTCGCTCCTCTATTTCTGCTTAACTTGCCGATGCCGAATTTTTCTGATTCGGTTTTTCGGACTTGATTTTGGCGTGACGCGACACCTTTTCCGGATTTTTTTCAATCACCGGTGCAGCACCGTTTTTGATACAATCGGCATGGATGGTTACCTTGACAATGGTGGGATCCGAGGGAATATCATACATGACCGGGGTCAGAATACCCTCCATCACCGCTCGCAGCCCGCGGGCACCGATATTTCGCTCGATCGCCTTGTCCGCCACAGCCTCCAGCGCCTCGTTGGTAAATACCAGCTCTACATCGTCATAATCCAACAGTTTCTTATACTGCTTGACCAAGGCATTTTTCGGCTCGGTCAGGATCCGCACCAGATCCTCCCGGCTCAGGCCGTCCAATGCGGTGATCACCGGCAGACGGCCCACCAGCTCGGGGATGATGCCGAACTTCAGCAGATCATGGGGCTGTGCCTCCTTCAGCAGTTCGCCGGTACGGCGCTCTGCCTTGCTCTCCACAATGGCATCAAAGCCGATACCTTTGCGGTCAGTGCGCTTTTCAATGATCTTTTCCAAGCCGTCAAAGGCGCCGCCGCAGATGAACAGGATATTGTGGGTATCCACCTGAATGAACTCCTGATGGGGATGCTTTCTGCCACCCTGAGGCGGCACGTTGGCCACCGTACCCTCCAGGATCTTCAATAGTGCCTGCTGCACACCTTCACCGCTGACGTCACGGGTAATCGAGGTGTTCTCGCTCTTGCGGGCAATCTTATCGATCTCGTCTACATAGATGATGCCGTGCTCTGCCAGTTCCACATCAAAATCAGCCGCCTGCAGCAGACGAAGCAGGATATTTTCCACGTCATCGCCTACATAGCCGGCCTCGGTCAGCGTAGTGGCATCGGCAATGGCAAAGGGGACTTTCAGCGTCTTGGCAAGGGTCTGGGCGAACAGAGTCTTGCCGCTGCCGGTAGGCCCAATCATGAGGATGTTGCTCTTTTGCAGCTCTACATCCTCATCGCCGCCGAAATAGATGCGCTTATAGTGGTTGTAAACGGACACACTCAACGCCACCTTGGCCGCTTCCTGCCCGATGACATACTGATCCAGCACGCTTTTAATCTCCTTCGGGGTCGGCAGCTGGTCCACGGAGTCAAAGACCTCATCGGCCGCCGTGGTATAGCCGTCTCCCAAAATGGACATGCATAGATTGACGCACTCATCGCAGATTCGGACACCGGGTCCCTGGATCATACGGTGTACCTGTCCCTCTGCTTTGCCGCAAAACGAACAGCGCAGCGTTTTCTTTTCCTCAGCCATAGGAATTCTCCTTACCGCTTGTAGATGACCTTATCCACCAAGCCGTACTCCTTGGCCTCCTCAGCGGACAGCCAGTGATCACGTTCGGAATCGGCTTTCACCTGCTCCGGAGTCTTGCCGGTATTCTCCGCCATGATCTTGTTCAGACGTTCCTTGATCTTCAGGAAATGCTCCACATCGATCTCCATATCGGTGACCTTACCCTTGGTACCTGCCGAGGGCTGGTGGATCATCACCTCGGCATTGGGCAGCGCAATACGCTTTCCCTTGGCGCCGGAGCTGAGCAGAAATGCGCCCATGCTGGCGGCCATGCCGATGCAGATGGTGGAAACGTCGCACTTGATATACTGCATGGTGTCGTAAATCGCCATACCCGCGGTGACAGAGCCGCCGGGGCTGTTGATGTACATTTGAATGTCCTTGTCGGGGTCCTGTGCCTCCAGATAGAGAAGCTGGGCCACCACAAGACTGGCAGTAGTATCATTCACTTCTTCACCCAGGAAAACGATACGGTCATTCAGCAGACGGGAAAAAATATCGTAGCTGCGTTCGCCGCGATTGGTCTGCTCGACAACATAGGGAACTAAACTCATTGCTTTTACCTCCTGATTTCAGTAGTTGAATTATACCCCACCCAAACGTGATTTAGTCTCTCTTATTCCTCGACCTTCTTGGCAGGCTTCTTAGCAGGAGCCTTCTTGGCGGCGGGCTTCTTCTCGCCGTCCTCGGTCTTCTTGGCAGGTGCCTTCTTGGCGGCAGGCTTCTTCTCGCCATCCTCGGCCTTCTTGGCAGGTGTCTTCTTGGCGGCAGGCTTCTTCTCGCCATCCTCGGCCTTCTCAGCCTTGGGTGCCTTTTCTGCCTTGGGAGCGGTAGCGGTCGCATTGTCAGCCACCAGCTTGATTGCCTTTTCGCGGACCAGCTGATCCTTCACCTCTTCAGCACGCAGGTATTTCTTCACTGTATCCAGATCCATGCTGTACTGGTCGGCGATCTTCTTCATCTCTGCCTCGATTTCCTCTTCGGAGGCATCCAGCTTTTCCTTCTTCACGATAGCGGCAACAGCCAGATCCATCTTTACCTGACCCAGAGCAGGTTCTTTGGCCTGTGCCTTGAAGTCCTCAGCGGTAGCACCGGTCATCTTCAGGTACTGCTCAAAGGGAATGCCCTGAGAGGCCAGCTGCTGCTTGAAGTTCTCCAGCATCTGCTCAGCCTGTGCGTCCACCATCTCATCGGGAATGTCAGCCTTGACACTGTCAGCAACTTTCTGCATCAGAGTGTCCTCAAAGCCGCGCTGTGCAGCGGTCTCACGCTCTTCGGTCAGCTTCTTTTTGATGTCGGCCTTCAGATCTTTCAAGGTATCGAACTCGCTGACGTCCTTGGCAAACTCATCGTCCAGAGCGGGAACCTCCTTGACCTTGACCTCGTTGATCTTCACATGGAATACCACGGGCTTGCCGGCCAGTTCAGGCGTGTAGTCCTCCGGGAAGGTGATATCAATATCTTTCTCTTCGCCGGCCTTCATACCGATGAGCTGATCCTCAAAGCCGGGAACGAAGCTGCCGGAGCCGATCTCCAGGTCGAAGTTATCGCCCTTGCCGCCCTCAAAAGCGACGCCGTTATCAAAGCCCTCGAAATCAATGTTGGCGGTATCACCCTTCTTGATCTCGCGATCCACGCTGACCAGACGGCTGTTGCGGTCGGCCATTTCGTTCAGGCGGGCGTTCACATCTGCAGCGCCGATCTTCACCTCAGCCTTGGGAGCGGACAGGCCCTTGTACTTGCCCAGCTTCACCTCGGGATAGACAGCAACGGTACACTTCACGGTGCAGCCGCCGGCGCTGACATCTTCCAACTCCACTTCGGGATAACCCACGACTTCCAGCTTCTGCTCAGCAATAGCCTGTTCATAAGCGTCAGGCAGAACAATATTCACAGCTTCTTCATAGAAGACCTCAGCGCCGTACATCTTCTCGATGATCTTGCGGGGAGCCTTGCCGGGACGGAAACCGGGCACATTGATCTTGCCGCGCTGCTTCTGATATGCTTTTTGTACAGCAGCTTCGAATTCCTCCGTACCGATCTCGATGGTCAGGGCAACTCTGCTCTTTTCCAACTTTTCGCAATTTTTCACATTCATGGTTTGTTTCCTCCAATTTTACTCACCGCCGTTAGGACGGTTTGTTTTCATACGCAGTTTTATATTGTAACAGATACACTGCGAAATTTCCACACTTTTTTGCATCATTCGCAAATTTTTTTTGGAATAAACTGTAAAAAATCTGCCGACACCAAAGAAAAATCCGTACCATTGAAGTTTCCCTCGATCCGGCGCTTATGACTGGCGCCATGGAGATGTCCGTAATAGCAGGCTTTTACCCCGTATTTTTGCAGCAATTCCAGGATTTCCGGGCAGCGGTAGCCCACATAAAGCGGCGGATAGTGCAAAAAGCACAGCTTGTCCCGTTCTCCTGCTGCCTGCAGGGAGGTTTCCAGCCGTCCCACTTCACGAGCCATCATTTTTTCATTGTGGGTGCCCTGGTTGTCCAGTTCATAAAACCAGCCCCGGGTGCCGCACAGGGTATAGTCCCCATAGGTCAGGCAGTTGTTGTGCAGAATTTGCAACGTGTCCAAGCCGTTCTCGGTAAAAAATGCCTCCATTTTTCTGGCGGTGTTCCACCAGTAGTCGTGGTTTCCCTTGAGCAGGATCTTTTTACCCGGCAGGGCGTTGATAAAGCGAAAATCTTCCAGAGACTCCTCTAAACTCATACCCCAGCTCAAATCCCCGCACAGCACGGTCACATCGTCCTCGTGCAGACCGGAAAACCCCTCTTTGATCCGCTCCACATAATTTGCCCAACCATCGCCGAAAATCTCCATCGGTTTATTGGAACCAAGAGAAAGGTGCAAATCTCCAATTGTGTAAAGTGCCATAGCTTTACCTCATTATCTCACAGCAACCGCCGCAGATTGTTCCAAAAAATATCGTCAAGCAGTTCTTTTCCGTATCCTCTTTCCTGCAGGGTCTCATAGATCTTCGGTACGTCTTCTATACCACGCAGGCCGCCGGCCAACGCCTCGCATCCGTCCAGATCTCCACCCATGCACACGGTCTTTTCGCCGCCAAGAGCCAGAAAATGTTCGATGTGGCGTACCAGCATATCCATTTGGTCGTTTCCCACAAAATCCCGATAGAGATTGATCCCTACCACGCCGCCGGTCTCCCGAATGGCACGGAACATATCGTCTGTCAGATTGCGTGGGTGTCCGCACAATATCCGAGAATTGGAATGACTGGCTACCACCGGTTTCTTTGTCATGTGCAGAATATCCCAAAAGCCCGCATCGGAGATGTGGGATACATCGGTGTAGATATTGTGAGCTTCCAGTTCTCGTACAAAGTCTTTACCGGTTTGAGAAAGTCCTCTTTCGGTATCCTCCAAATTGGTGCCCGACAGCACGTTGGCCCGATTCCACACCGGATTGAGAAACCGCACCCCCCAATCCGCCGCCGTTGCAATGCGGTCTATGTCGCATTCCAACAGATCAGCGCCCTCTATGGACAAAACCGCGGCACATTTCCCCGCTCTGTTTGCCGCGTCAACCTCTGCACCGGTCCGACATTGGCAGATCAGATCCGCATTTGCCGCCATCTCCCGCAAAAAGCAGTCATAAAGTCTCTGGCATTGGATCCACATTCCCTCTTTCGGGGCATCGTTGGCATCGTAAAACAGGGCAAAGAACTGGGCATAACGCTCCAGTCTCTGTGCCCGCACCAGATCAATATGTCCTTTATTCTCCCGCAGACATGCACAGTCGGCAAAGTATTTTCGCTGCGCTTCGATATCGCCGAATTCCAGCGAGATCCGCTCTCCGGTTTCCCAACAGCGGTAAATCGTATCACAATGGGCGTCAAAATAGGAAATCATGGTATCCCTCACTGAAAAGCATTCTCCAAATATTCTACGCGGGCATCTTCATGGCCGTTCACATCGTAGACCTCTGCCACATCGAAGCGGCAAAAGGTATCTGCATATTCCGGATGCTGTTGGAGGTAGAACAGCGCCGTTTTTTTCAGTCTGCTCTGCTTCCCTGCCGTTACATACTCCCGAGGCAGCGCCACATCCAGATTGGAGCGGGTCTTTACCTCCACAAAACACAGTATCTCTCCGTCCAGAGCAATCAGGTCAATTTCGCCAAAACGGCATTGATAGCCGGCGGCAATCACTTTCCAACCTTTGTCCCGCAGGTAGTTGGCCACAAAGGCCTCCCCCCATGTTCCCTCCTGCCGGCTCATCTTTTGGCCTCCCATTTTTTGAGAAACGTCATACGATGCTCCGGACATGGGCCATATTGATCCAACATTTCATAGTGCAGCCTGGTACCATAGCCCTTGTGCTTGGCAAACCGGTATTCCGGGTACTGCTTGTCCAGCACATCGGTCACATAGCGGTCACGGCTCACCTTCGCCAGAATGGATGCCGCGGCAATGCTGGCACTTCTGCCGTCGCCGCCTACAAAACACGCGTGCGCCGTGGTGATCTTGGCCGACTTCCCCTTGTCCCGGTTGCCGTCAATCAGCGCCAGTTCCGGTTGCACGGAAAGTCCATCAATCGCCAGCTGCATAGCTTTCATGCGGGCGCTCAAGATATCGGTAGCATCAATCTCCGCCGCTTCCACACGGGCAACCGACCACGCCACCGCTTTGGCGGTGATCTCCTCATACAGCAAGTCCCGCTTCTTCGGCGTCAGCTCCTTGGAGTCGTTTAATCCATCCATTTCGCAGTAAGGCGGCAAAATCACTGCCGCAGCATACACCGGACCCATCAGCGGTCCTGCTCCGGCCTCGTCCACACCGCAGATCATCTGGATTCCCCGGTCAAAGCAGTCTTTTTCAATGTCCCACAGTTCTCTCATTTTATGTCCTCTACCGTCTCAAGTGTAAAGGTACCTAACTTGCCGCCTCGGAATTCATCAAGTAAAATCCGCGCCATGCGTTCCGTGTCCACCTCAGCACCCCGCATCAAAAAGCCGCGCTTACGGCCCGCCTTGGTCAGCAGGTCATAGCCGCTGTCAACCGCTTCTATTTCCATCTTATAGCGCTCGGTCAGTACGGCGGGATAATGTTTTCCCAGGTACTCCATCAGATAGCAGGCCAGTTCCTCAATGTCCATTACGTCATCCTTGATAGCGCCGGTAAACGCCAGTCGAATGCCTACCTCTTTGTCATCAAACTTGGGCCACAGGATACCCGGGGTGTCCAGAAGCTCCAGCGTGCTGTCTACCGGCACCCACTGCTTGGTGCGGGTCACGCCGGGGCGATCCTCTGCCTTGGCGGTTTTCCGTTTGGCTACCTTGTTGATAAACGTGGATTTCCCTACGTTGGGAATTCCCAATACCATCACCCGAATGGTACGTCCCACCTGCCCTTTTGCCTCCCAGGAATCGATTTTCTCCCGCAGCAGTTCCCGTACCGCGGCGGCAAACCGATTGGTACCCACGCCGTTTTTGGCGTTGACCTCCAGCACCGCATAACCTTTTCCCCGGAAATAGGCCGCCCAGCGTTTGGTCTCATTGGGATCTGCCTGATCCACCCGGTTCAGCACGATCATGCGGGGCTTATTCCCCACCATCTCGTCCACATCCGGGTTACGGCTGGACAGAGGGATTCTGGCATCTACGATCTCGCAAACCGCATCCATATTCTTGATTTCTGCCACGATCATACGCTTGGTCTTGGTCATATGACCGGGAAACCAGCTCAAACCTTCTATCTGCATGTACTCACCTCACAGATTTTATCTATATTATCATATCACACAATTCCCAAAAACGCAAAGAAAAAACCACCTGCGGTTGCAGGCGGTTCTCTTTTGTTTTGGCTTACAGCTTTTCGCGGATCTTGGCAGCCTTGCCAACACGACCACGCAGATAGTAGAGCTTTGCGCGGCGCACATAACCGTGACGCACAGTCTCAATGTGGTCGATAGAGGGAGAGTGCAGGGGGAAGACCTTCTCCACACCCACGCCGTAAGAGATGCGGCGGACAGTGATGGTCTCCTCGATGCTGCCGTGCTTCTTGGCGATTACGATGCCCTCAAAGACCTGGATACGCTCACGGGAGCCTTCCTTGACCTTCACGTGCACACGAACGGTGTCGCCGACTTCCACAGCAGGGGTCTCGCCCTTGATCTGCTTTTCGTTAAATGCCTTCAACAAATCCATGGATATTTCCTCCTATTTTATAGGTGTTCATGCCGTTTTTCTGATGACAGCCGACAATTTTCAGCCATCAACGGCAGAGGACCGCCCTTTTCACGCCATGATAGAATACCATACCCTACGGCAAATTGCAAGGGTTATTTGCTGTTTTCTAAAAATTTTTTATGTTTCCCGCGGAAAATCAAACATCGAGCGGTTATAGCTGACGGTGGTCAGATAACGTTTATCCGAAAAGGTGTTCATGAGGTTGGACACAAGGTAGGAAGCGATGCTCTCCACTGGGTTGTCGGCGTCCGTCATGTCGAAGATGCACCCGGTATCCCGCAGATACATGCGGATCCTGTCTTTCTCCAGCAGCAGGGAACACTCCATGACGATGCGATTTTTGGGGTTACTCTGATAGATCACGGTGCCGCACTCCTCAATGAGCAGCATGATGCAGTTGATATTCTTCCGATCTACCGCGTTGTCTTTGAGGAAGCGCTCCGCCTGATCCCGCAGCGACAGAATGTCCTCCGGCTGCACATACGCAGAGCGGTTCATGACAGGTACCTGCTTTTCCATGGGCAGCAGCCACGGCAGCTTTTCCCGGCCATAGCGTCTTCCGATATAGAGCATTACGGCGGCAAGGGACAGCACCTCAGAGATGAGAAGCGCCCACCACATATTGTCAAGCCCGGCGGTTTTCCCCAACAGCAGGAGAAAGAGAACTGGGAAGAGCAGGGTACTGTTGATGACGATCATCACCGACAGGCGTATCTTCCGCACAAAAAGATACTGGGAGGTCAGCAGGTATTTCACGGAAGTCAGGGGCGTGATCAGCACTGTCAGGCGCACCGCCCGATAGCAGTGAGGCAGCAGCTCCGGTGTGGTGATGTCATAGAGCCGGGGCAGCAGCGGCGCACTGGCCAGCAGCAATCCCCCTGTGCCTATGCCCAAAATCACCGCCAGACGCAGGCAGTGGTTTGCCAGAGCCTTTTCGGCGGCGTAGTTCCCTTCCCCTAAGTAAACCTCCACCAGCGGGGACATAGCCGTTCCGATGGCATCAAAGGAGAGCAACAGTGTGACCAGATCCAGCACCAGTGTTGCCAGCGGGAGATAGGCGTCCGAATAGTTGTTGATGATAAACTGATTGAGGATAAGGGACAGTACGGTAAAGCACAGCGTCCATATCGAGTCCACGAGGGACAGGGAGAATGTCTCCCGCAGGTCGCGCCAAGAAAAGTGCGGAATAAAACGCAGGGAATTGCTCTTGCGGAAAAAGTGGAGCAGCAACACCGGCAGGCTCACAAGCTGGGCCAGCAGCGTACCGAGACTGGTTCCGCCCGTCCCCATGCGCAGGGTAAAAAACACGGAAAAGACGATCTGGGACAGCGCCGAAAGCACATTGACCGCAGAACTGACCTCTTCATCTCCGTCGGCGAATACCATCAGCGTCAGCAGATACACAGCGGGGGTCAGCAGCACCACATATTTTTCATAAAGCCAATAGGACTCCGCCTTCGCACGCACCGCCTCGGAAAGACCCAGACCGGTAAGGTAGAGGTCTTTCCCGAACACCATGAGCAAAAACAGCGAAAGGCCAAACAGAAGCGAAAGCAGAAAACTCTGCGTGAAGATCTGCGAGGCGTGTTTTTCGCGGAACTGCCCCATTTCCCGGGCATACAGGGTCGCGGTGCCGGTGGCGATAAGACCGGCGATGAAATAGGTCAGAGTATATGTCGGCATTACCACATGGATCCCGGATATACCCTGCTCTCCCACGATATTTCCCGCGATCAGTGCGTCGGAAATCATCAGCAGGAGCTGCAGGAGCTGCGAAAAAATCGCTGCGCGAAACAGAGCGCGGAATTTTACTTCAGAAAAGGATAGGCTTGATTTCATACTTCCTCCCAAAACTGATCGGTGACAGGTGGTAAAAAATACATACCACCTTCCGCCGGGGTAGGTTTACAGGTAAAAAACCGTGCTGCACAGGATGATCCCAATCATACAGGCATACTCCCGCCGGGAAAACTTTTCCTTCAGCAGTACCTTTCCGGCAATCATGGCAAGTGCGGGATAGATGACCCACGCCAGATCGGCGCGTACCGCATCCACCGTAATGGCCCAGTAGGTCAGCAGAGTCAGCGCGACACCTGATAGTGCATACCGCCACGCATAGAGGTATTTGCGCTGAAATACCCATAGCCACCGGCGTTTGATCCCCATGAAGATGGCGGAAAAGACACAGTTATAGATGGCAGACAGGAAAAAGTACACTATGATATAGTCTATGGAGTTGCCGCTCTCCTCGGAAAGTGCCACACTGGAGATCAGAGAGTCCCCGGCATCAAAGGCGGAGGACAGGATGATCAGCAGGATTCCTGCGATCATGTCCTTGCGCTCTGGCTGCCCTTTCTGGCTCTGCCCGGGGCTGCGGTGTTTCTTTCCTGTCCCGATCTCATCCACATGGGGAAGAAGGACGGTTCCGGCGATGATCAGAAAAAGGCAGATAAGCGGAAGCGGCCGAAGGATCTCCTGTATGCCCTCCAGCTTGCCGGAAAAGAGGTTGATAAGAACCAAGCCTAAAACCATAAACACGGAGCCGAAGGAAAAGATGACGTTTTCCACGGTGATTCCGATAAAGTAGAAGGCGAACAGATTAATGACATCAAAGAAGAGAGTACATAGGCAGCTATAAACCGCCGCCGGGGTCTCATCTATCAGCATCCATGGAGCCTGACCGCTTTCCCCCAAACCCAGTGCATAGATGATCACGGCAATCAAAAAACATAAAATGCCATAGGTGAGCGAGGTGGTACAGATGGCCTCATCCTTTTTGCTGTCTATGCATCGTTTCCCCAAATAGTCATAAAGGAGACAGGATGAAAGTGTCAGTATATTAGCAAAGAGCCACATAAGGTTATCCTACGTTCTTCATTACCGAAAGTTCCGCCCCTCGGCGTCCAATATTGCCTTTCTCTGTACTCGGATGAAGTCCGGCATCAGGTCGGGGAGAAAGGTTTCAATGGCCTTGCCCAGAAGAGCCGGATTCAGCCCCGGGTTCTGCGCCTGCACCACAGCGTGGACAACGATGGTATTGTCCTGTTCTTTCAGTTCCACTTTGTGCAGCATAGGCGCAATATCCACATCTGCCATCTTTTTACTCTTGGTTTTCTTCTGAATGATGAGTTCTCCTCTGCCGAACAGTTCATTCAGCTTGTCCAACGCACCGGCAGGTACACCGTTGTCGTATTCCAGCGTCACATCGGCTTCCAGATACGCAAGCTCTTTAATCGGGCGCACCGCCTCATAACAATCCAACACACGGATACCGCTGGGCATTCCCTCGTTCAGCTTTTCCGCAATACCCGTACCGTCACAGTCCTGTGTCACCTCAAAGTCCAACAGTTCGCACTCGCTGCTCTGCCCTACGGACAGGGGCAGTACAATGGACAGAATCGGGTGGGGGTGAAAGCCCTGCGAGTGTTTGATCTCCAACTCCGTGCGGGGAAAGACCCGCTGGAACGTCCGCATCAGGTCCAGATGGGAGATATAGGACGCCTGTGCTTCCTTGATAAAAAGCAACCGCAGTTTAGACATCGCACTTCCCCCCTACCAGCTTATTGGCGCCGCAGCCGTTGCAGTGGGTGCGGCAGTCCGGCGTGGTTACGCCTTTCTTTGCCTGCTCATATTCGTGCCACAGATAGTCCTCGCTGACACCGCTGGAGATCATACTCCAGGGCATCACCTCATCCCGTTCTCTCTGCCGATAGGCATAAAAGGCAGGATCAACACCGCATTCGGCAAAGGCCTCTTCCCAGCGCTGTAAGGAGAAATACTCCTCCCAGGCATCCAGTCTGGCACCCTTGCGCCACGCAGTCTCCAAAACCTTGCACAGTCTTCTGTCACCTCGAGCCAGTACCGCTTCAATAAACGATGTCTCCCCGTCATGCCAGTTGTAGGTCACGGTCTTGGTATTCATATTCTCCCACAGCAACGCTACCCGGCGTTCATATTCCTCTCGGGTGATCTGAGGCTCCCACTGGAACGCCGTATGAGGCTTTGGCACAAAGTAGCTGGTAGAAACGGTGATCCGCACGCCGCGGTTCTTGTTGGTGGCAGCTTCCCGCCACGCATGCATCACCCGCGCCGCTACATCGGCGATGCCAAGCACATCCTCGTCGGTTTCGGTGGGCAGGCCCAGCATAAAGTATAGCTTCACAGCGCTGTAACCGCCGGCAAAAGCGGTGTGACAGGACTGAAGCAGATCCTCCAAGGTCACATTCTTGTTGATCACGTCCCGCAGCCGCTGTGTACCGGCCTCGGGTGCAAAGGTCAGCCCGTTTTTGCGGCCTTTGGCCAACCGCTGCATCAGTTCCATGGAGAAGTTGTCCGCCCGCAGACTGGGCAGAGACAGGTTCACATGACGATCAGTGCAGAAGTTCTCCAGTTCATCGCACAGTTCTGTCAGAGGCGGATAATCGCTGGTAGACAAGCTGGACAGCGTCACCTCCTGATAGCCGGAGTCGTTACAGCTATCCAGACAGTATTGGGCGCACAGATCCTTGCTCCTGTTACGCACCGGGCGATACACATATCCCGCCTGGCAGAACCGGCAGCCCCGGATACAACCGCGGAACAACTCCAGCATCACCCGATCCTGTACGATCTCCGTGCTGGGAACGATGGTTTTTGTGGGAAAATAGGACTTGTCCATATCATGGACGATCCGCTTGGTCACCACTTTCGGTGCCCCATCGCGGGGAATGATTTCCTTTACCGTCCCGTCTGCATGGTAATTCACCTCGTACAGACTTGGCACGTAGAGACCGTCCAACCGGGCCGCTTCCACCAAAAAACGGTGCTTGTCCCAACCCTCGCGGCGTGCCTTGCGGTGCAGTTCAATGAGTTCCGGTGTAATATCCTCGCCTTCGCCCAAAGACACAATGTCGATAAAATCCGCCAAAGGCTCGGCGTTGTACATCGCCGTACCGCCGGCAATCACCAGCGGGGTAAGTTCCGTGCGTTCCGTGCTGTGCAGGGGGATCTTCGCCAGATCCAGCATATTCAGGATCCCGGGAAACGCCATCTCATAGCCCACCGAGAACGCCACAATATCAAAGTCGGTGATGGCTTCGCCGGACTCCAGCGCAAACAGCGGGATCTCCGCCTTACGCATCTCCTCCTCCATATCGCCCCAGAGGGCAAACACCCGCTCACACCAGACCCCCGGCATCTCATTCATCACGCCATATAAGATCCGCATACCCAGATTGGACATACCGATCTCATAGGTGTCGGGAAAGCAAAAGGCAATCCGGGTATCCACGTCCTTCTTGTCCTTGATGACAGCGTTGTACTCTCCGCCCACATACCGCGCCGGCTTCTGCACCCGAGGCAATATGCGCTCCAGTTTTTTGTCCACGGTCATTCTCCTTTGCAGCTTTCTTTCTAAATCTTTATTTTACCTTTTCCGCCGCCGTTTGACAAGTCCTATTTCCCGCAGCGCATACCAAAGTAATCCCATTGCCGCCAGCAGGAAGAACGGTGTACCGCCCATTCTTTGCAGCAGAAACAGGGCAAAACCGGTCAGGCAAAGGGAGAAACACAATCCCACATAGCGGACAACGCAATCCGCTGTATCCGGCTCCCAAATGTAGGCCACCACTGTCCAGAGCAGCGTACTGCCATCTAATGGTCGCAGCGGCAGCAGATTGAATACGCCCAGCACCGCCTGGGCACCGGCAAACAGGTCCAGCATTGGCAGCTGCCGCCCCAAAAGGCTCAAACACCATGCCAGCAGCAGATTGATGCCCGGTCCCGCCAGAGTTATGAGAGCCTCTCCTCCATATCCTGTTCTGCTCTCCACCTGCATTTCTGCGCCAAGTGCCGTAATGTGAATTTCCTTTACAGTTCCACCTGTTACACATAGCGCGGCATAATGCCCCAGTTCGTGGCACAATGCCGCCAGCAAAAGGGCTGCCAATAAAACCGGCGAGGACAGCAGCACAAAAATCGCCAGCAAAAGAAGTGCTGACGGTGAAACTCTGATTTTACAGTGTGACATAGTAGATCGGGTTCAGGTACAGCGTGTCCTGATACAGGGCAAAATGGAGGTGGGATCCTGTTGCGTCTCCGGTTTCCCCGACCTCTGCGATAGGATCGCCGCACTTCACCTTTTGCCCCGAGGAAGCGTTTATGCGGCTGCAATGGGCGTAGAGTGTCATATAGCCGTTGTCGTGTAACACTTCTACATACTTTCCCAAGTCCGAGCTCTCCCCGATCGCTGTTACCTGTCCCTCTGCAAAAGCATGGATCACTGTACCGGTCTGGGCAGCAATATCGATTCCATAGTGGAATTTTTCGCCAGACTGCAATGGATGATTCCGGTAACCAAAAGAGGATGTCAGCGTACCGCAAGCCGGTGTTATGTAGTCAAATCCCAGTACCTGTTGGAGCATGGTGGCCTGCTGCGGGGTATTTTCGCTGTCATAGACCACCGTGTTTCGGTCAACTGCCACCGTTTCCGCTGCTTCCTCGATGGGCTCTCCGCCGAAAACCGCCACATAGGCATCATTCAGCGTCTCCACAATGCCCTTGTCGCTGATTGACCGGCCTATCGAAGAAAACACCTCGACAAAATCCGTCTCCTCTCCCATCAGTTCCAGTACCTTCCCCCGATATTTTTCCAACACATCCGGTGCTGTCAGCTTCACGCCGATCACAATAGCCAACAGCATGGCGCTGACCACCAGGCGCACCATACTGCCGTTTGATTGCGGCTTGGCTGCTTCCTCCCTCTTACCGTGCCCATTCCGGGACGTACGATATTGTTCCCGCAGGGATGTTCTGGGCTGTAAATGATTCGGCGGATTTTTTGTGGTTGTCATGGCTCTCCCTCCTTATTTGCCAGTCTATG
Source organism: uncultured Clostridia bacterium (assembly GCA_937894515.1). Lineage (GTDB taxonomy): Bacteria > Bacillota > Clostridia > Oscillospirales > Oscillospiraceae > Vescimonas. Next base: position 25,186 of record CALCRH010000062.1, read on the forward strand.
CAAAGCATCCGAAAAATAGACGACCATACCGCCGGTTTCCTGCCCATTTTTCCACTTGACAGTAACAGGAAAAGTTCATATAATAGAAAGGCTTACGGGGAGTAGCGCAGTCGGTAGCGCGCTTGGTTCGGGACCAAGAGGCCGGGAGTTCAAGTCTCCTCTCTCCGACCATGAAAAAGGGTACACCTTTTGGTGTGCCCTTTTTCATATTCTAAGGAGACTTGAAACGAAATTCGATTTTGTGTGAGCAACGCGAACAAACAAAATCGACAGCAAACGATTGATAATCGTTTGCACATTGAGTAGAAAGTCTCCTCTTGACCACCATCAAGATAGTAGATTTTGATAGAACGGCTACTGCCTATTTTCTATGCAAGAAGCCATCATATTTTTACAAAGAATTCACATACTATTCAGATTGTGTTCAGAATACCGAGATACCATAAGTGCAAATTACCAAAGGAGGAAAATCTTTTGAAGATAAAAAAACCGATTATAGTACTTGTCACAACAGCCATCGTGCTTTTGTTAACAGGATGCAATCAAGCCGTTCCTTTAGTCAATGGGTCTGACATATATGAAAAGTATCCCGAAGCACATGTTCTTCAGCTAAACGGAAATACCGCAAGCATTGACGGAGAAGCGTTGGAAGAATTCGACTACTTATGGCGTGCCGACCCTTCTCTTCCGGAAGCGCAGTTTGAGGGAGCAGTGCCAGACGAAACTCTTTGTGCATATATCGCGCACGATATCATCTATTATCCCGAAATACCGGAATCTGCGTTTGTAAAAGAGAATTACGATGGTGAGCAGGAATGGGTAACTAGATTTACCGCTGATGGGCTGCAAGACTATATTTTCGGCACCCTTCCCGTATTGGGTTCGGAGTTCCCAAGCGCAATGATGCACTCGGCGGATGAAGCATACAAGAATCCTGTAATCCACATTACGGAGCCGGGAGAATACATTATCGAAGGGGCCTTTAACGGGCAGCTGTTTTTTGACTTTGGCGATGAAGACGACACCTTTGCAAACGAAGATGCTTCGGTCGTTGTCATATTGAATGGAGCAAATGTAACGTGCTGCGTTGCTCCGGCGATCGTTTTTCATGATGTTTATGAATGCGATAACACATGGGAGAGCAGGGAAAGCTATTCAGATATAACCGATCTTTCCGATGCCGGAGTAAAGATTATAATAGCAGACGGAACGGAGAACAACTTTACCGGTTGTAATGTGTATCGGCTGCTAAAACCGGAATACAAAAAAGACAGCACCTCCGTGCAGAAAAAGCTTTGGAAAACGGATGGTGCATTTTACAGTTTTCAATCTCTTGAGATAAATGCAGAAACAAAAGGTACTGGAATTTTGAACATTACAAGTAAAACCTTTGAGGGCTTGGACTGCGAATTGCATATGACGATAAACGGAGGATATGTAAATGTGTTCTCTCAAGATGACGGAATAAACGTCAACGAGGATCATGTTTCCGTATTTACAATGAACGGCGGACACCTAACCATATTTGCAAGCCTCGGGGCCGAAGGTGATGTGATTGATTCAAATGGATACATCCGAATCAACGGCGGCATGATTGCCGGAACATCCAAGTCTCCAAGCGATGAGCTGCTTGATTCCGAAAACGGAACTTATCTATCCGAAACCGCAACGGTGATTTCCGGCGGAAGCGCGTCCTTGGACAAGCAATTTGCCGCTCCGGGGAACAGACCATCTGATAGGCCAAATGGTGAGCCCGGAGAATTGCCTCCTGATAGGCCAAACGATGCATTCGGAGAAATGCCGCCCGACAGACCCGCTGATGAACCGATCTATATTCAGTGACTGACAGTTTTCCCAGTAAACATGTGCTTACAGCTGTACCCCCTTGATTTGAAACTGTGAAGAAAATTCTATCATGGTTTCCTTTCCACTTAAAATAGGGATATCCATTCTGGTATCCCTGTTTTGACATTCTGAGGTGCCTTTCTCCCAACAGATTAAGGACACGGTGTAAACACACCGTGTCCCTGTTTTTAGTCTTCCCGAATAAAATTTGTCATCACAGTCGGCTCTTTTTCCGGCATACCGTATTTTTCCTTGCCCAGAGCGATGCTCTTCATCAGAAACGCCATGTTCTGCGCCAGTGTCCGCATCATCTGCATACCCTCCAAGTCCTGCTTGGCTTCCGCAGCGTTGTGCCCGTGGATCCCATTCCAGTACTGGCCCGAGGCCACCGGCATACCGCTGATGGTCAGGTACTTGTTGAGTTGGTCAAAGGTCGCGGTCAAGCCGCCGCGACGAGCGGAACACACCACCGCGCCCACCTTCATCCGCAGATCCTTGTACATGGTGCTGAAGAACAGACGATCCAGCAGAGCCGTCAGCGTGGAGTTCGCCGAGCCATAGTAAACAGGGCTGCCCAAAACCAATCCATCGGCGGCCATCAGTTTGTCGGCCACTTCATTGACGATGTCGTCCATCACGCATCGCTGGTGGGTGGCACAATAGCCGCAGGCCTGACAACCTTTGATATCCAGTTGCCCCAGGTGCAGCATTTCCACCTGAATGCCTTCTTTTTCAAAAATCTTCTCCATCTCGTGGAGTGCCGTATAGGTACTGCCTTTTTCATGGGGACTTCCGTTGAGCATTAAGACTTTCATCGCTCCGTTCCTCCTTCATTTTTCAACAAAACTCATTGTAATACTGCCCGAAAAAACGTTATCATTCCCTATATCCCATCTTCTCAGTCAGGTCGTACAGGCTCTTGTCATACTGCGAATGCGTGATTGTGCCGTGCTCAAGGAAAGTAGCCAACAGTGCGACCTGACGTTGATAAAGATCTTTCTTCTTTTCTTCCGGTGTCAGGGTATCCCACGATACAGCATTCGCCTTTTCCATTGTACCGCTCTCCTTCCTGAGAGTATTGTATCATGCCGATACGCCATCTTCAAGGGGTATAACAAGCGAAAGCGTCAGCGCCCGCGAGTTGTCGGCAACAACGAGTGTTCGACCGCCCCAAAAAACAAACACCACCCAAAGGGTGGTGTTTGTTTTTTGGCAGCGGGAGAAGGATTCGAACCCTCACATACGGAGTCAGAGTCCGCTGTGCTACCTTTACACAATCCCGCTATGTTCTTGACGAACATTGATTATTATACAGATTTTATTCGGTTTGTCAAGCCTTTTTCCAACGATTTTTTTACTTTCCCAAATGAGCCGCACGAATCATCGTGCGGCTCATTTCTTCTTTATTTCTTCGGTTTTTCCGGCTGCGCTGCGGGCATTTGCCGCATACATTTGTCAGCTACGCCTGCCAACACCCAGAACAGCGGGGTAACCAGCGCGATGGAAAAGCTAAAAAATACGTGGCCAAGATAGCCCACCATTGCGCCGCCGAAAATCAGCAGCAGCGGGTTATCAACCGCTTTTTTTAACAGCCGGATCGCCATCGAAAGGATCCAGGCAAGGTAGATCAGCAAGCCGCCGATACCCAGACACACACCCACCTGTAAAAAGTCATTGTGGGCAAAGTCAAATACCTGGTGCAGTTCACCGGACTCATAATAGGGCATTGCGCGGGAAAGATAGGTATCCGGGCCTGATCCGAACACCGGCATTTCACCGATGAACTTTATCGATAACTTCCAAACAATACCGCGTCCGCTACCTGCATTATCTGCCAATTCGCCGTGCAAAACCTGGCTGATTTCACTTAACAACCGATTATCGCCGTGATAGAAATAGACAAACAGCAGCGCAACAACAGTGAGAACTGCCAGTACGATCAGTACCAACCGGCGCATCTGTTTCTCGCTTAGGCGGAAGGTTTGTTCCTTCTTTTCCAAAATATATCCCAATACGATCAAAACGACTCCCAGTACAAGCCCGGCGATTGCTTTTTTCCCCGGGGCAAGCGCAATTCCCTCTTGGGTAATGGGAAACAGCTTTGCTGCGCCATAGGCACACAGTAAAGCGCCAAGCCCGATTAATGTACGCATGGCCCTTTTCCAACGGTCCAGAAGAAACGGCAGCAATACCAAAAATGCCGCTATCAGACCGATCTTACCACTATCCACATCGATAAACACCTGCAGGTAAAAATACAGCGCCATACCGCCCAGGCAGAGATAACGCCATTTGCCCGTCATCAGCACAAAGGCGCACAGAAGTGCCGGAATCACAATCGCTCCCACACCGCTGACACAGTCCACATTGCCGATGGTGGCAAAAAATCTGGTCTCCCAAATTGAGTATCCCTCCGGAGTGAGAAAATCCAAGCCAAACAGCTGCAAGAATGCCAGCACGCTCATTGCCGCAGCCATAATACCAAGTGCATAGACGTATTTATTGGTATATTCGCCCCAAAAAGACAGAAGGAAAAAGATCGCGCTATAAAGGAGAATGGTAAACAATCCCTCATAACGTCCCTGACCAAGCCAGGTATCCGCACGATACGGAGAGAATAACGAAGACAGGATCGCCCAGAAAACGTATGCCAGAATCAAGTATTGTGAAATGGTCAGTTTTTGAAAACCCTCGGTTTTGCGCTTAACCCAGCCCTTTTTATACAGCACGAAGCCCAACGCAATCAGCAAAATACCGACCACATACAAAACGGTCAATACACAAAACCAGACATAGCGCGCCTTTGTGATGTTATAATACTTCTGCGAGTCCATTAAAAACGGAAGTAACCCCAGCATGACAATGGCAAACCATTGACTGAAAACTTCCCAATACCGGGCTGCTTTACGTTCATAAAGCGTTACCCCCGCATATTCGCCGATTCCGCTTTTCTCTATTTTCTTCTTTGCCATGCTATATCCTCACATTCAAAAAGAGATTCATTTTTTATAGTATAGCACTTCTTTTCATTTTCGTAAATGCTTTTCTTTTCAACAAAAAAACATGGGGAGAGTTCCCCATGTTTTTTTATCCATTCAGGTCCTCTGCCCGCAGGTACTTCCCCATCGGGCGATACAATATGGCAAAGGCAAGCAGCGTTATGGCTATATTGGGCAGCATATAGGCCACATTGTAGAGCAGGGAATAAAACCAGGGACCTGACATCGTCATTCCGAAGAATTCCTCCGGCATATAGGCCGCCCAAACCGTAGCCCCCACCACAAAGTGTACCAAAAAACGCATACCGCCGCCCAGCAGCGTTCCCAGATAGGCCGCGCCTTTTTTGCCGCGGCACAGTCCGGCAACCCCCACCGCCGTATAAGCCAGCAGGTAATCGCCGATTATGCTCTGCCAGCCGATGGCAAATCCGCCGTCCAGTGTAAATTGTAAAATGCCCAGCACAAAGCCGGCAAATATTCCTCGTCCAACCCCCCATCGAATGGCATACAGAACGATAGGGACCATTGTCAGCACGATGCTGCCGCCCCAGGGCATACGCCACAGTCGCAGATAGCTTAAAAGCTGAGCCGCCGCCACCAAAATTGCCCCTTCGCACAGGGCACGTACTTTCCGATGTGACATTTTTTCGCCTCCAAAAAATAAAACCGCATTGCGTACCGGTCGGCGCACAATGCGGAAAATAGGCTTATCTTTCACATTCCTACGCCGGCATTACCCGGATCAGGTTCGAGGGTACCTCTCAGCCGACTTGCGTCAGCGCCCCTTGTATTTGTATGCGTATCATAGCAAAAAAATGCGGAACTGTCAAGTTCCGCATTTTTTCGTATTACTCCTGAGATTTCCGCAGCAGCTCCTGCTGAATATCCCACAGCTTTTGGCTCAGATCCACATAGTAGCTATGGGGATTGTCAAATCGCTTGACCTCGTCCCACAGAGTGTCCACCTGCTGGGCGCAGTATGCCTTGATCTCCGGCAGAGCCGGTCTGTTGTAGACCAGCTTGCCGTCTTTGAAAATCGGCACCAGTAATTCCCTTGCATGGAAATTATACACGTTTTTCTTCTTCCACGTTGCCGCCGGATCAAAAATCTCCAAGTCGCCGCTGTCGTCTACGATTTCATCGTAGACCGTCATATAGTCCGCAATGGCCTTCCCGGTGTCATTGCCGTAGAAACGCCACAGCTTCTTGAAATGGGGCACGGTGATCTTCTCAATGTTTTCGCTCACCTTGATTTTCGGCACGACCACGCCGTCCCGATCCTCCACCGCTGTCAGCTTATAAACGCCGCCGAACACCGGCTCAGACTTGGCGGTGATCAGTCGCTCACCTACGCCGAACATATCCACCTGTGCATCCTGCAAAAACAGATCCTGGATCAGATACTCGTCCAGCGAATTGCTCACCGTGATCTGACAGGTCTCCCACCCGGCCTCGTCCAGCATCTTCCGTGCTTTGCGGCTTAAATACGCAATATCACCGCTGTCCAGTCGAATACCGCACTTGGTAATTCCCTTTGGCTTGAGTACCTCGTTAAAGACCCGTATCGCATTGGGCACACCGGATTTCAAGGTGTTATAGGTGTCCACCAGCAGGGTTGCATTGGTGGGATAGGTCTCGCAATACGTCTTAAATGCCTCATACTCGCTGTCAAACATCTGCACCCAGGCATGGGCCATGGTACCGCCTGCCGGCACGCCATAGATCTCATCCGAAATGGTGCAGGCTGTTCCGGCGCAGCCGCCGATATAGGCCGCACGGGCGCCGATGATGGCGGCGTCAGACCCCTGAGCACGGCGAGAGCCGAACTCCAGCACGGTGCGTCCACGAGCCGCCCGGCAAATACGATTGGCCTTGGTAGCGATCAGGCTCTGGTGGTTGATGGTCAGCAGGGTAAAGGTCTCGATGAGCTGCGCCTCAATGGCCGGCGCCCGCACAACGACCAGCGGTTCCTTGGGAAATACCGGTGTCCCCTCCGGAATCGCGTAGATATCACCTGTAAAGCGAAATTCCTTTAAATAGTTGAGAAAATCTTCATTAAACAGGTTTCTGCTCCGCAGATAGGTAATATCCTCTTCGCTGAAATGCAGATTTTCGATATACTCGATCAGTTGCTCCAAGCCGGCGGTAATGGCAAATCCACCGCCGTCAGGTACCCTGCGGAAAAAGACGTCAAAGTAGCAGATCCGGTCTTTATACCCATTCTGAAAATAACCGTTCGCCATTGTCAGCTCATAAAAATCGCAGAGCATCGTCATGTTCAGCTTTTCCTGTGTTTTCATGTCCCATTCCCTCAAATTTCATATAATTGGGGTGTGCTTGTCTCTATTATAGCACAAAGTCGCAGTTTGGCAACCGCCGTTTCCCGTTTCAGTCCAATAAAAAAGAAAGCCCTCCCGGGCTTTCTTTTATAAATCAGTCCTCTTCTTCCTCGGTGGCATTTGCCAAATCGGAAAGATCAAACTCCAGCTTTTCGCCGCAGTTGGGGCAAATCACTTCGCCGTCTTCCAGCACGCTCTCGTCGAACACGATCTCCTCTTCGCAGCAGGGGCAGGTGGTAACGAACAGATCGCCGTCATCGTCATCCTCATCGTCCTCTTCGTCATCATCGTCCAACGCGAAATACAGGGTCTCCTCCACATCGCTGAGATCCTCGCTGACAGCGTCCAGACCGTCCTCCAGATCGATCATCTCGTCTTCCATGTCGGCAAATTCCTCTGCCATGGCATCCAGTACGTCAATGATCGCGGCAATCAGCTTGCCTTCCTTGGTCTCCTCGTCCAGCTTCAGGCCCTCTGCCAGACCTTTCAGATAGGCTACCTTCTCAGAAATTTCCATGGTTCTGCTCCTTTCAAAAAAAGGTTTGTACACTTATATTTTACTTGGCGCGGCCCAAATATTCGCCGGTACGGGTATCGATCTGCACCTTGTCGCCGATGTTGATGAACAGAGGCACCTTGACCTCGGCGCCGGTCTCCAGCGTAGCGGGCTTCAAGGTATTGGTGGCGGTATTGCCTGCCAGACCCGGCTCGGTCTCGGTAACTTCCAGATCCATGAAGTTGGGCAGCTCCAGGCCGAACACGTTGCCCTTATAGCTCAGCACCTTGCACTCGGTGTTCTCGGTGATGAACTTAAAGCCATCGGGCAGCAGATCCTTGCCCAGAGGCACCATGTCGAAGGTCTCCTGATCCATGAAATAGTACAGATCGCCGTCAGCATAGCTGTAAGCCATATCCTTGCGGTCAATGAAAGCTTCCTCAAACTTTGCAGTGGGGTTAAAAGAAGTCTCGGTCACGCCGCCGGTCACGATATTCTTCATCTTGGTACGCACGAAAGCGGCGCCCTTGCCGGGCTTGACGTGCTGAAATTCCACGACCTGCATGATCTTGCCTTCATACTCGAAGGTTTTGCCGTTTCTGAAATCACCGGCAGTAATAGTTGCCATAGTTTTGTCCTCCCATATCAATGAGGGAACTTTGCGATTCCCTCGAGTTTAAGTATTTAGCCAAATAGCCGCGTATATTCTACATGATATTGTGGTATTTGGCAAGTGTTTTACCATAATTTTTACAAAAATTAGAGAATCAATAGTTCTTTCCGTGCCATTGTAATGTCTCGGCAGCCGTTCTCCTCCAGGATCAGCACATCTTCAATCCGCACGCCGAACTTCTCCGGCAGATAAATCCCCGGCTCTGCCGATATCACAGCTCCCACCGGCATCGGCAGTTCATTTGCCGGACTTGCATTGGGGCTTTCGTGGATCTCTACGCCTACGCCGTGTCCAAAGCTGTGCCCGAAATACGCACCGTATCCGGCGTTCTCGATCACCTGCCGTGCCGCACCGTCAATCTCTTTTCCTGTTACACCGGCCTTTGCCGCAGTAATACCAGCCAACTGTGCCTGTAACACCGTATCATATACCCGCCGCATTTCTTCGGTAGGTTGTCCCACGCACACGGTACGGGTCATATCACTGCAATAGCCGTGGTAGATGCACCCGAAGTCCATGGTCACAAACTCCCCTGCCTGTATCGGCTTCTCCGTGGGCACAGCGTGGGGCATGGACCCGTTAGACCCTGACGCCACGATGGGATCAAAGGACATCTTCTCTGCCCCGTGCCGCAGCATCAGATATTGCAGCCGCGCCGCGATCTCTTTCTCCGTCACCCCCGGTTTGATTTCCGTCAGAATCTGCTCCAATGCCCGCTCCGCGATCCGCTGCGCCGCGACTAACGCATCGATTTCCGTTTCGTCTTTCTGACTCCGCAAGCGCAGCAGCAAGTCCGATGCGCCCGCCAACTCCGCATGCAGCTTGGGTACAAACCGCTGATGCTCTGCCACCGTCATGGCGGCGTCCTCAAAGCCCAGCACTTTCGCGCCGGACTGTTCCAACGCCTCGTTGATACACACAGAAAAAGGCCGCTCCCGGCTGATTTCCTCAATAACAGCCCCGGCAATCGTCTTCTCCGCCGCCTCGGTATATCGTGAGTCGGTGATGTACCAGCACCCGTTTTTCGTCACCAGCGTCATACCCTCTCCGGCAAATCCGGTAGCGTAAAATCCATTGGCCTCCGAGGTCAAAAGCACCCCGTCCAGCTCTCCCAAATTGTCAATGATCCTTTGAAAATGGTTCACGATTTTATCTCCGTTCTCCGTAGGCACCGGCGTCCTCGACGGCCCGCATTCCCCTGTAGGGGCCGGCGTCCTCGACGGCCCGCTTTATTTCTTCTTGATAGCCATTCCCACCGTCATGCCAAAGCACAGTCCCAAACACATGCCGATCGTCATATTTCCCATAGCTGCGCCGATCGCTGTTCCGATGGACATACCGAGGCACATACCAACAGCCATGTAATTTCCCTGTGCTTCTTCCTCGTCTTTTTCCTGTTCTTCTTCCAATTCCTCGATTTTTTCTTCATTCAAATGATCCATTTCATTCCCGCTCCCTCCGGAAATACTTGAACGGTCTTTGCAGCAGGTGCAGCACGTGGTTCCATGCCCCCACCGGCCCGTCCTTCGGCTCCACCATCAGCGCCCAGATGCCGGTGCGGTTGGCGCCCAGCATATCCGTCAGCAGCTTGTCCCCCAGCATGGCGGTTTCCCCGGCCGTCACACCCAACATCTCCATGGCTTCCTTGAATCCTCTCCGCCGTGGTTTCTGGGCTCTGCCGATATAGGCCACGCCCAGCTCATGGCAATAGGTCAGCACCCGTTTCGGGTGGCGGTTGTTGGAAATGATGACAATGTTGATGCCGACCTCCCGCATACTTTTCAACCATTTTTTCACCGTCTCATCCGGCAAAGGAGTCCGCTTCGCGGCGATGGTATAGTCCAAGTCGCACAGCAACAGCTTGATGCCCCGGCTCTGCAAAAGCTGCGGCGTCACTTCCGTATACACTTGAAAAACTCTGTCAGGTCGCAAAGACAGCCGCATCCGCCGCACCTCTCTCTCATTTCTTCAAAAATCAGTATAGCACCTTTTTTGCGAATTACAAACAAAAAATACGTATCTCCGTAGGGGTCGATGCCCACATCGACCCGCCAATTATCCCGTAGGGGCGACCCTTGCGGTCGCCCGCCGTATTGCTCCTACTCCCCATTTTCTTCCCTCGTAGGGGCAGACGACTCTGTCCGCCCGTATTAAAATTTGTCGGCAAATTCTGATTTGCCGACACCGCTATTTTTCACTTTTCATTTTTCAAAAAAAAGAACGCCCTTACGGACGTTCTTTTTCATGCATCAATAGTAACGCTTGTTGCGGTTCTTACGAGCAGCCTCGGACTTTTTGCGGCGCTTGACGCTGGGGCTCTCATAGCACTCACGGCGACGCACCTCAGCCACGATGCCGGCCTTGGCGCAGCTTCTCTTGAAACGCTTCAGAGCGCTGTCCAGGGACTCGCCTTCCTTGACGTGAACTTCGGACATTTATATTTCCCTCCCTCCGATATACCCGGGCTCATTCCACAGGTACTCTTGAAGAAGCCATAGTACATGACTTAACAGGTGATATTATACAAATGGTGGAAACGCTTGTCAAGCCTTATTTTCGCATTTTCTGCGAAAAAGGGAGGGATTCTCACAAATCCCTCCTCTTTATCCCTATTACTTCGCCGGTTTCACGATCAGGTTCATCAGCTTGTTCTTCACATGGATCACCTTCACGATCGTCATGCCCTCGGTAGCCTTCTGTACTTTCTCCAGCGCCATGGCTGCCGCCTTGACCGCCGCTTCATCGCTGTCGGTGGGAACCACCACGGTACCCTTCAGCTTGCCGTTGACCTGTACCGCCATTTCCACCTCGGCGTCCACGGTCTTGGCCTCATCGTATACAGGCCAATCCATCTGCATGGCCATCTTGCCGTACTTGGCGGCAAAGCCCATGTTCTCCCACATTTCCTCGGCCATGTGGGGCACGAAGGGACTGAGCAGCTTGATAAGAACTTCCACGTCGCCCTTACTCACGCCATTGGTGTAGAACTCATTCACCATAGTCATCAGTGCCGCAATGGCGGTGTTCATCTTCAGCTCATCAATATCACTGGTGACCTTTTTGATGGTCTTGTGGATAATGGCGGTGTTCTTCTTGGAAAGTCCCACTTCCTCTGTCACCATATCCTGCAGATTGAAGCAGCGATCCAGGAAGCGCTTGGAGCCCTTGACGGCCTCATTCGACCACGACACGGCCTTTTCAAAGTCACCGATGAACATGATGTGCAGACGCATGGTGTCCGCACCGTACTGTGCCACGATGTCGTTGGGGTTGATGACGTTGCCGCGGGACTTGGACATTTTTTCGCCGCCCTCGCCCAAAATCATACCGTGGCTGGTACGCTTGGCATAGGGCTCCTTGGTGGGCACCACGCCGATGTCATACAGGAACTTATGCCAGAAACGACTGTACAACAGATGCAGCGTGGTATGCTCCATGCCGCCGTTGTACCAGTCCACAGGACCCCAGTACTTCAGGGCATCCATAGACGCGAATTCCTTGTCGTTATGGGGATCACAATAGCGCAGGAAGTACCAGGAAGAGCCCGCCCAGTTGGGCATGGTATCGGTCTCACGTTTGGCGGGACCACCGCAGCACGGGCAGGTGGTGTTGACCCAGTCGGTCATGCGGGCAAGAGGACTCTCGCCGTCGTCGGTGGGCTCATAGGCCTCCACCTGAGGCAGCGTCAGCGGCAGCTCGCTTTCGGGAATGGCGACCCAGCCGCACTTCTCGCAGTTGACCAGAGGAATGGGCTCGCCCCAGTAGCGCTGACGGGAGAACACCCAGTCACGCAGCTTGTAGTTGACCTTCTCCACACCCTTGCCGTTTTCGGTCAGCCACTTCTTCATGGCGGGAATGGCGTCCTTCACGGTCATGCCGTTGAGGAAGCCGGAGTTGACCATGATGCCCTCTTCGCCCTTGAGGGTGTAGGCCTCCTTAGTCACGTCGCCGCCCTTGACCACCTCGATGATGGGGCAGCCGAAGACCTTGGCAAACTCCCAGTCGCGCTGGTCGTGAGCCGGCACGGCCATGATGGCGCCGGTACCGTAGGTCACCAGAACGTAGTCGGAAATATAGATGGGGATTTCCTGTCCGTTAACGGGATTGATACCCATAACGCCCTTGAGCTGTACGCCGGTCTTTTCCTTATTCAGCTCGGCGCGTTCAAAGTCGGACTTCTTGGCGGCAGCTTCCACATAGGCGTTGACCTCGTCCCAGTTGGTGATCTTGTCCTTCCACTTCTTCACATAGGGATGCTCCGGGGACAAAACCATATACGTCACGCCGAACAGCGTATCGCACCGGGTGGTGAATACCACCAGATCGTCTCCGGCGGTGGTGCCGAAGTTGATCTCCGCACCGGTGGAGCGTCCGATCCAGTTCTTCTGCTGGATCTTCACCCGCTCAATATAGTCCAGATCGTCCAGGTCATCTATGAGCCGCTGGGCGTACTTGGTGATGCGCAGCATCCACTGGCTCTTCTCCTTCTGCACCACCTCGCCGCCGCAGCGTTCGCACACGCCGTTGACGACCTCCTCGTTGGCAAGCACCACCTTGCAGCTGGTGCACCAGTTCACGGTCATGGTGGCCTTGTACGCCATGTCGTGCTTAAAGAGCTGCTGGAAGATCCACTGTGTCCACTTGTAGTAGCTGGGATCAGAGGTGTTCACGCAGCGGTCCCAGTCAAAGCCGTAGCCCAGCATCTTCAGCTGGGACTCAAACACGGCGATGTTGTTCTTGGTCACGATAGTGGGATGGATATGGTTCTTGATGGCGTAGTTCTCCGTGGGCAGACCGAAAGCGTCATAGCCGATGGGGAACAGCACATTGTAACCCTCCATACGTTTCTTACGGGTCACGATGTCGATCGCCGTAAAGGGACGGGGATGGCCCACGTGCAGGCCCTGTCCGGAGGGATAGGGGAACTCGATCAGTCCGTAAAATTTCGGACGGGGATCTCCGGTAATGGCGGCATAGGGCTTGGTTTTCTCCCAATTGGCCTGCCATTTCTTTTCAATGGCCGCAAAATCGTAATTCATACTTTGCTCTCCTTCTCTATGAAAAATATTTGATCATGTTAAAAATCGACCTTTCTTCGTGTAGGGGCCGGCGTCCTCGACGGCCCGCAAAACAAAAAAACCCCCGACCTCATCACAAGGTCAGGGGCGTAATAAACGCGGTACCACCCTGATTTCGGCGCAAAATACGCCCTCACTTCCCCTCCTGTAAGGGGCGGCGTGCATAACGGTACGCTCTCCGTTCCACCCTGTTCAGGTGGAAAGCTCCGGGGCCAGTATAGCGGAACACCTCCGTCGGCTCGCACCGTCCGCCGACTCTCTTGCGGCAGGTCTTGTCCCGTCTTTTTCCCTTCATCGCCTTTGAAAAATATCGCTCTTATTCTACTCACATTTTACCCGTTTGTCAATGTTTTTCTTTCTCGCTCTGCTGCATTTTGTAGGGGACGATGCCCACATCGTCCCGTCTTTCACAGCACCAGCTTCCTGTATATCGCGTATGGCAGCGGATTGTCGTTGTACTTCTCCGTGGGCACGAATCCCATCCGGTCATACAGATTACACGCTCCCGTCATAATAGGCAGCGTATCCAATACCATCTCCCGGTAGCCGGCGCGTCTGGCGTCCTCAATGACCCGCTCCATCATCAGCTTTCCCAGTCCTCTGCCCCGGTAGTCCATCTGCAAAAATACCCGCTTGACCTCACATACCACATCGTCGATCTTCCGCAGCGCAATGCACCCGATGTCCGCACCGTCCGCCGTCAGAATATAGATGGCTCCCTCCGGCGCACCATACTTCTCCTGTAAATGCTCCAACTCATCGTCATAACTCTGTCCGTTCAAAACGATTTGCAGTTCAGGTTCATTCTGGATCAGCCATTGTTGGTACGCGGCAAACAGCGGTGCCAACCGTTCCGGCAGTTCCACGGCGGAAATCATCTCATATTGCATCACGCCACCCCCTTTTTGCTTATTATACCGCACTTCCCTCCCCTTTGCCAATAGCTATTTTTCCACCGCTCCTCTTTTTTCATTTCGTAGGGGCCGACGTCCTCGACGGCCCGTTTTCTCCGTAGGGGCGGACGACTCTGTCCGCCCGAAAAAATATTCTCTCTATCGCTGCATTCCAATAGAATTCGTAGGGGACGATGCCCACATCGTCCCGCATTATGTATGTTGGCGGCAAGCGAAAACTTGCCGCCAACATTCTTCATTCTTCACTTTTCACTTTTCACTCTTCACTCTTCATATACTGTCTCAAGGAGTCCTGCAAATAAAAGTCAAGCCCTAAAATGAAAAAAGCTCCGCAAAAT
>CALCRH010000063.1 GCA_937894515.1 uncultured Clostridia bacterium
AAATTCGCATTCAGAATTCTGGCCAACTGCTTCACCGCACAGCTGGAATTTTTCTCCAGCCGGTTTGCCTCCCGGATGTCCTTCCGGCGGATCTTCTTGTCGGGTCTCTTTCCGGGGACAAAGTATTTTGTCTTTTCCCCGACGTTCCCCGATTCGTATGTACGGATAACCCAGTACCCTTCCCGCACGGTGCAGCCCCTCCTTTATAATAATGGTATGGTTGAAAACTTAGGCCTAAACCAAGCCCCATCTACGCGCGCGCCCGCGCGTAGATGGTTTTCTGATTGATATTTTCAAACATTCGTTTGCTGTCTCCAACCCACCACCGGGTTCCCCGGTGGTGCGGTGCAAACAGCATTTCTATAGCGTTAACTCTTTCCGTTTATGGTATTGTTCCTTTGATCGCTCACTCTCAGCAAGCGCTGCACAGGCTCCTTTGTGGTACTTCCGTTCCGGATAGTGCAGCGGCTCGGCGCAGATCAGGCATACGAATTTCCCCTGCTCTCTGAGCTGCTTTGCCTTCTCCCGCATCGCCCGGCGCGCTTGTTCCGCATCCTGGGCCGCTCTCTCCGCTTCCCGTTCTTTTGCCTTTCTCATTGCTTCTTCCCGAATCCGTCGCGCTTCCTCTTCCTGCTTCATCTTCACTGCGTATTGCTCCCCTTTGAGCTTGCCGTAAGTCTTGCCGGCATCCGTGGCCGTCTTTGCGTCTATGCAGCCCTGGCACCGCCCGGAACTGTCTGCCGCTATCACCGCTCGGCAAATCCTGCAGCGTTTTTCCATCAGTGCACCTCCCGCAGAATCATCCCAGAGGTCATCCCCAGCGCTTCCTCATTTACCCTGTGCATCACCTCATACACCCGCATTCCCGGGCACGTGGATGCACATTCCTCCATCCACGCGATTTCCTCTGTCTGGATCCCCGCCGGGTATTGCTCCAAAGGCTGCGGGATGTATGTAAAGTCCGCCTGAAATCGGACCTGCCGATGCTTTGCCCCGCCCGGATATACCCATGTGTCCGCAAGCGTCACATTCTCCCGCACATGCAGATCCTTAATAACCCCGGCAAGCTCCAGGTTCACCAGCATCACATACCTGTCCGCCGTCTCCCTGTTGTCAAACCAGATATTATCCCGCATTACATGCCCGTTCCGATCAACCGCCTGAACCCGCGTCCTCGCCGCCTCCAGGAGCTTTGGTGCCGCCTTATGCCGCATCCCCTGCGGCATATCTGCCATGCTCTCAAACCGCATAAGCTCACGCCTCCCCATGGATTGCGCTGCGCATTCTGGCAAGCAGGGTATCCACCGCGTTAATGTACTTTTCTGCCTTGGCTTCGTCTGCCTGCTTGGTTTTCAGGATTACCCCCACTGCCTTGTTGAAACTCTCCT
This sequence comes from uncultured Clostridia bacterium, assembly GCA_937894515.1. Classification (GTDB taxonomy): domain Bacteria; phylum Bacillota; class Clostridia; order Oscillospirales; family Oscillospiraceae; genus Vescimonas. Next base: position 1,389 of record CALCRH010000063.1, read on the forward strand.
GCATCTGCTGGAAGTAGGCCGAGAATACCGCCGTCTCCGGATCGCTGGCCGCCTGTGCCTTTCTGGCATCCGCCAGCTTCTGCTCGGCCTCTCTGGCCGCTGCCTCTGCCCGTCTTTCCTTTTCCTCAGCCTCCCGCACCTTCGCCTCTGCGGCCGCTGTGGCCTTCTGCGCTGCCGCAGCTTCGGCATCCTGCCGCAGGGATTCCATCAGAGATTCCGGAATCTCCTGCTTCTCCGCTCTGGCTGCTTCGGTTTCCGCCTTGGCTGCTTCCTCTGCCTTCTTGGCAGTGTCCAGCTCCCGGCGCACGTTTTCCAGCTCCTTTGCGGCTTTCTTCGCATCAATTTCCTTCTGCTTCAGATTTCCGGTCAGCTCCTCCACACGGTTCCGCTCTTCTTCAAACCGTTCCTGCGCTGCCATCTGCAGTTCCCGGGCGGCCTGTTCGCTCTTTTTCGCTTCGTCTCGTTCCTTGATGGCCTTGTCAAAATTCCCGTGTTTTTGGAAGCCCTGAATATAAACGCGCACCTCAATATCTCGCTTTACATCGACACGATCGACAAGTCGCTGATCGCCGCAGAGGCCTACCGAAACGGGTGGTGGGACAAGATCGTCAACTGGTGGGACGAGTTCACGGGCAAGGTGAAGTCCGTCGATCCGAACGAGATGGGCGGTCCTGCGGGGATCGGCGACGAGCGGCTGGTCAAGCCCGGCGACTACCTGACGTACACGATCTACTTCGAGAACAAGGCGGATGCCGAAGCGGCGGCGGCCATGGTGACGGTGACGAATCCGCTGAACGAATGGCTCGACTGGGAATCGTTCGAGATGCTGGATGTCGCATTCGGTTCTCAGACCGATACGGGACTGCTCGGAAAGTCGTCGGGAACGAGTTCGGTGACGCTGGACGGCACGAATCTGCCCGGAAGCCATCGCTATGTACTATCCAACAACTGCGGCGCAGTCACGGTCAAGGACACTGTGATTACGGCAAAAGAAGGAGACGTTGCGTTCGATACCTGCAAATATGGCAG
>CALCRH010000064.1 GCA_937894515.1 uncultured Clostridia bacterium
GAAAAAGGCGCCTATGTTTTATCAAAAGAAGCTAAACGCTTAGATGCAACTTTAGTTGCAACTGGTTCAGAAGTTTCTCTCGCAATAGAAGCTCAAAAAGAACTTCTTAGTAGTGGAATTGATGTTCGCGTTGTTTCTATGCCTTCGTGGTTTAATTTTGATGCACAAGGTAGTGAATACAAAAACAAAGTTTTTGGAGTTAGCAAAGATAAAATTATTGCTATCGAAATGCTTTCATCTTTCGGATGGCATAAGTACGCAGATCACGTTATGGGCATCGACACATTTGGTACAAGCGCACCAGCGGGTGAAGCTATAAAGGCATATCATTTCGCCAAAGAAGATTTAGTCAACTTTGTTGAAGAAAGTTTGAGGTAATTATCTATGTTTAAGAAAATCAGCAACAAAATCAACGCCATCGCCATCAAAGCACAGTGTGCCATGCAGTCCCGCAAAGCCGAGGGCTATGTGGACAGCGGAGTCAAGATTCTGATCGCCGTCGTTATCGGCGCTTTGCTCCTCGGTCTGCTCTACACCCTCATGAACACCACCATCATGGGTACCGTTTCCTCGAAGATCACGCAGCTCTTCAAGTATCCGGCAACCAACTGATCAGCGGTGAATCCGAATCCGTAAACCAAACCGAATAACAAAATCAAGAAAGAGGTAACTATTTATGTTTAAGAAAATCAGCAACAAGATCAACTCTATCGCCATCAAAGCACAGACCGCCATGCAGTCCCGCAAAGCCGAGGGCTATGTAGACAGCGGTGTCAAGATTCTTATCGCCGTGGTCATCGGCGCTTTGCTTCTCAGCTTGCTCTACGCCCTTTTCAACACGACCATCATGCCCACGGTCACGACCAAGATTCAGTCACTTTTCAACTTCAAGGGATAAACAATCTGTAAAAAGCGGAGGGACTCCAACTGCGGTGTCCCTCCGCACTCTGATACTATATTCAGGAGGCAAATGAAATGATTTTACCGAGAATCAATCCGGTGATGCCGGATATTCCAAAAGTGCCGGCAAATCATCTGCTGTCGGCACTCAACCTTTCAATCGTACTTGTTATAACGGCATTGGCGGCATTTGTCCTCGCTCGTTTTGCGGCCGGAAAGTACAGCGGAAACAAGAAAAAGACCATCCTTGCTTTTGTCGGCATCGGAGTCGGTGCCGCCGTTCTGCTGCTTTGTTTTTTTGGACTTACTGCGGCCACGGTCAAGGGTATCATTTTTACCCTTATCCTCGTCCTATCCTCCTATAGCGATATAAGGACAAGAGAATGTGATAACTACCTCTCGGTCATGACCTTGGTCGCAGCGTTCATCGGAACGGAACTGTCGTCTCTGCCCGGAATGTTTGCCACGGGACTACTTGTCATGGGCATTATGCTCGGTGCCGCGGTTTTCTGCAAAAGCGGAATCGGCGGTGCGGATATCAAGCTGTCCGCCGCCTGCACCTTCCTGCTCGGATTCGAGAGAGGTATCACGGGACTGTGCATGGGACTGCTTGCCGCCATCATCGTCAATCTCATCAGGCACAAAGGCAAAAGCAAGAGCTTTCCGCTGATACCGTATTTAGCCGCGGGTTTCCTTGCGGCATATTTCATGTAAGGAGATACAAACGAAATGAAAAACAGAACATTGATCGGCATCATCTGTATTGTTGTTGCCGTAGCAATTACCTTCCTCATCGCACCGCTTGTCAATAGAATCACAAGTGATACGACCGAGATTGTTCGTCTGCGTGACAATCTGAAAAAAGGATCTCAGATTACCGAAGAATGTATTGAAACCGTCAAGGTCAAAACAGACACTCTGCCGGCAAATGCCCTTCATACCGCCAAAGAGGTGGTTGGCAAATATGCCGCAAGTGATCTATACGGCGGTGACTATTTCACAGCCGAAAAAATAGCCGGAGAATCCAATACGGCAGAGGATGTGTTTGCTATGCTGGACGGCTCAAAGGTGGCGATGAGCGTTACCATCGACAGCTTTGCGGCAGGTCTTTCCGGTAAACTCCAAAACGGAGATATCATCAGTCTCATTGTGGTCGATGACAATACCAAAGAAGCAAAGATACCGGCAGAACTGAAATATGTAAAGGTCATTACTACGACAACTGCCGGTGGTGTTGATAAAAACGATATCATCAAAAACGATGACGGAACCTTTGAAATCCCGTCAACCGTGACCGTGCTTGTTAATACGGCACAGGCAAAATTGCTTGCACAGTATGAAGGAAGCGTATCCATGCAGACCGCACTCGTCTACAGAGGCAATAAAGAAAACTCGGATAAATTCCTTGCCAAACAGGAGGAATTCTTCAAGAACGGCGGTGGTACCGTCAATGAATAAGTTTATAACCATCTGCGGTTCCCCCGCAAGCGGGAAAACGGTAACCGGCATCAAGCTCGCACAGGAAATCTACGAAAGCACCAAAGCACGGGTGCTGTTTTTTTGTCCCGATCTGAATGTGCCTGTCATGGGTTTTCTGTTCCCGCACTGCAAGAATTCCGATCTGTACTCCATCGGCAAGGCACTGGATCAGACCGACATCTACAAAGAGGATGTATTAAGACGCATTGTGACCGTCAAAACCATGCGGGACTTCGGATATATCGGATTCAAATCGGGTGAGAACAAATACACCTATCCTCGCCCGACCGAAGACAAGGTAAGACAACTGTTCTCCTGTATGCGTGAGATCTCCGACTATATCATCGCCGACTGTGTCAGCGATGCATCCGACCTCATCTCCGCAATGGCAAAAACGGAAGCGGACAGCATTATTCAGCTTGTAACACCCGACCTCAAATGCATGACCTATTATTCGTCCAACGCCGAGCAGTTCGCCGCCATCAGCGACAGAGCTGTCAGGGTGATGAATATCAGAGAAAAGGATATGTACCTGCCGAAAGAAGAAGTGTCTGCCTATTTCAAGGATATTCGCTTCCGTATTCCGTTCAGTTTCGGTCTTAACAAGCAGGCATATACCGGAACGCTGTCCGAACGGCTTTCGGATAACAAATACCGAAAGGCGATGTCGGAACTTGCAAAGGCGGTGATGTAATGTCGCAGACGATCAGCTTCGTGCCTCTTCTCACAAGAACACAGCAATATATCTCCGAGCATTACGCCGCATCGCTTTCGGACGAAAACAAATATGCACAACTGCGTTCGTATATCGAAAAATTCCTGTATGACAACGGGTATATCGTGGAAGGCATGACTTTCCGTGAGATTGCGGATAAGCTCTACACCGAGATGGCGGAATATTCGGTACTGACACAGTACCTCGGCAGAGATGACATTGAAGAAATCAATGTGAACGGATGGGATGACCTTGCTATCACTTATGTGGACGGCAGAATCGAAAAAGCGGCAGAGACTGCCGCTGAAAGCAGATATGACGGCATAGTTGCGGATGCAAATGCGGAAATCGCCGATGCCGAAAGCGAGCAGGATGCCCGAAGAACCGGGCGTGCGGAGCGCTTCGAAGGCCGCGGCGTTGGAGGCGCGGTCCTGGCCGTCGACCTTCACCTTGTTGATGTCGAAGCAGTCTGAGACATCGACCGCACAGAAGGCATAGCGGCCGAGGTCGTAGGCGAGGTTCGC
>CALCRH010000065.1 GCA_937894515.1 uncultured Clostridia bacterium
TTTTCTTTTCTTGCGATCTCGTCGTCCGTTTCCTTGACATATTTATCGGTCAGCGTCTGAATATCCTTTTCGAGCAGCTTCAGATCGTCTTCGGTGATCAGCTTATCTTTTTCCTGTTTTTTCATGGCCTCGTTGGCGTCACGGCGAATATTGCGGATGTTGATCTTCGCTTCTTCGGCGTGTTTGCTGATCTGTTTTCCGAGCTCTTTACGGCGTTCCTCCGTCAGAGGCGGGAAAACGAGGCGGATGCAGCTTCCGTCGTTTTGCGGCGGATGCTTTATCATATTCTCGGATTCTTTTGAATAATGTTTTGCGAACTGCTTGACAAACTGACATCACAATGATACAATATGGCTGTAACATCACAATGATATAGGAGAATGCACTATGAGTACAATAAAGCTTTTACACGGGACTGATCATATTATTGAAGTACCGGATATCAATATCGGAAACCCGCACAACGATTACGGTCAGGGATTCTACTGCACCAAAGTTGACGAAATGGCTCGTGAGTGGGCATGCAAGAAAAACACGGACGGTTTTGTCAATGCTTATGACTTTGATGACGAGGGACTGAATGTGTTGAACCTTTTGGACGGCCAACATACCGTTCTGAATTGGATTGCCCTGCTGCTTCAGTACAGAACTTTCAATCTCGAAACAGAACTCGCCGTTGACGCAAGAGACTATATCATTGAGCATTATTCGATTGGCTTGTCAGGGTATGACGTAGTCATCGGCTACAGAGCGGACGATTCCTATTTCCAGTATGCAGAAGCTTTCGTGTCAAACGGTCTTCCCCTTCGCAGCCTGAACAAAGCACTTCGCCTTGGCAAGCTCGGTGAGCAGACGGTAGTGATTTCAGAAAAAGGATTTGAACGTTTGAAATTTTCCGAAGCATATCCGGTCGACAAGAGCATCTATTATCCGAAGTTCCTGGATAGAGACACAAAAGCGAGGGAATCTTACCGTAAGGAGATCAAGACGAGCAAGTCTTACCGGGATGACATCTTTGTACTGGATATTCTGCGAGAGGAGATGAGTGGCGATGACCCACGCATACAACGAATTCTATTTGAGTAATGCGAAGGATCGCCTGTCTGCATTCTTTGACTATGCGATCAATGACTGCAAGATGGCTCCAGAATGGATTACTTCGCTGTTCGTAACGACCGGCTATGCGGAACAGTTTGAGCGAGGTAATCCGGCCTTTGTCGCAGGCATGTCTGGTGTGGAACTGGCACAGGCAGTCATTCTCAAAGCATATGGAAAGAAAGAGCTTCCACAACCCACGTGGTCGGAGGAACGTTCCCCCGAATATTGGGCGGGCTGGGCGTTGGCAAGATATCAGTGGTATACGGCGTTGTCCTTTGCGGCAATTGACGAGATCGTGCCGATTGCATCCGTCATTGCGATGTACAATCCGTTTCACGAAATGGACATCCGGCAGTTTTTCGACGAGATGAACAAGCGCATCCTCTCCGTTCGTCCCGACACGAACCTCAAGCGACTTCGCATTGCGGCTGGATTTTCCCAGGACGATCTGGCGCGGCTCTCGGGCGTTCCCGTCCGGATGATCCAGCACTACGAGCAGCGGGTGAAGAGCATCAACCGTGCGGCCTACGAGACGGTTGCACAGCTGGCGCAGGCGCTTCGCTGCCATCCCGAATCCCTTGCCGAGGGGGTGCTCCCGGGGTTGGACTGCAATATGGTATAATGCCGGATATGGAAAAGATGATGCGTGTCTGCACGGCCGTTGCGTTGGCCGGCATGTTCGTTGCTCCGGCCGTGTGCGCTTCGGGCGCGTCCGAGGCCGGGAAGAAGTGGGATCCGTCACGTCCGCCTGCCTATCCCGTGCCGACGGAAATCGGCGTGCCGATCTTGCCGGTATGCGAATGGCAGCCATACTGCCAGTTCCAGCCGATGTGCGCAGGCCTGAACTCCATCGCCACGACGCGCAGGCGGGCAACCGATCCCGTCGGAGCCCCTTCCATGGCCGCGCCCGCATAGACGTTCTGCACGTAGTAGGTGCCGAAGCCCTTGGCATAGTCCAGCCGCCGGTTGACAAGCCGGCGAACCTTCCGCGGCATCACCGGAACGGCCTGCATCGCGTGATGGCCGTCCTCGTAGGCCAGCAGTTCGCGGCGCCCCGTGCCGTCCATCGCATAGACGCCCATCCAGGCCGAGAACGGGCCCCGCTGGAACCGGCTCCCCTCCGGCAGGAAGGAGACGAGGAAACGTCCCCCGCCGAGCGGGAACGGATACGCCCACTGGGGACCGAACTGCGTGTGCATGTCGAAGACGTTGTATTGGTAGTCCTTCGGCGCCGCCATCGGCCTGTTCAACTCGGTCATCGACCTGGTGCTTCTCGTCTTCGTCAACTGGCTGTCCAAGCGTCTGAGCCATAAGGAAGTCAGTCTGTACTGAGGAGGCGAAATGATGAAGAAACAATCCAATGCCATCGGCATTTCCCGCGAAGACAGGATCATGTATATCATCGTGGATATTTTTCTGGTGCTGATCCTGCTCATCGTGCTGTATCCGCTGATTTATGTTGTGTCCTGTTCCATCTCCTCCGGCAAAGCTCTCAGCAGCGGCAAGGTCATCTTTCTGCCCGTTGACGCTTCTCCCACGGGCTATGAGGTCGTATTCAGCTATCGGCGCGTCTGGATGGGCTACCGGAACTCCATTTTCTACACGGTTCTGGGAACCTGCCTCGACCTGTTCCTTACCACGCTGGCGGCGTATCCGCTTTCCCGCCGGGATTTTATCGGCAAAAAACTGTACATGACCATCTTCATGGTCACCA
>CALCRH010000066.1 GCA_937894515.1 uncultured Clostridia bacterium
TGTCCTCATGAAATACAGGGTTGAACGGTTCTTTACGGAACTGGGGTGCGACTGGATGGGCAGCAAGGGCAGTAAAAGCTTCATTGAGGAATTGAGCAAGCGCGGGGACGTGGTGCTGGAGATCAACAGCCCCGGCGGGGATGTGATGGCAGGTGCCAGCATCTACAACGCCATCCTGAAGCACCGGGCAGCCGGGCACAAGGTGACCGCGCATGTAACCGGCATGGCCGCCAGCATTGCCAGCGTGATTGCCATGGCAGCGGGCAAGGTGCTGATGGGACCGGTGAGCTTCATGATGATCCATGAGCCCTGGACCTTCGCTGTCGGGAACGCCGCGGAGCTGACCCATGAGGCCGCGGTGCTGCGGGAGATAGGTGACGGGCTGGCCGTGGCCTACGCCCGGAAGACCGGCAAGAGCATGGCGCAGATCAAGCACGCTATGGCCGCGGAAACGTGGATGAACGCGCCGGACGCCATCGCGGAAGGCTTTGCTGACGGGTACATCACAGACGGCTGCGAGGAACAGCCGGAGCAGAAGACGGTGGCCGCCCGCATGAGCGGTACCGCCCGGATCGCCGCTATGCTGCGGGACGGCAAAGAGGACGGCGTGATGGCCGTCTTCGGCGGGCTGATCAGTGACGCCAGGAAGAAGAAAGCCGAGGAACCGGAGGAAGAGCCTGAACAGGAACCTGAACAGGAGCCGGAAGATCCCGAGCAGGACGAGGAACCGGAGGAAGAACCGGAGCAGGAGCCTGAACGGGAGCCGGAAGACCCGGAGCAGAACGAGGAACCGGAGGAAGAACCGGAAGAGGAAAATCCGGAAGAACCTGAACAGGGAGCCGGGGAGCCTGAGGACCCCGAGCGGGAGCCTGAACAGGAAGAAGAACCGGAAGAAGAGGATCCCGAGAAAGAGGACCCGGAACAGGCAAGGAAGAGCGCACAGAGGCGGGCAGAGATCCGCGACTGGGCGCTTTCTTTGATAGGGAGGTAAGAACAAGTGAAGACCTTCTTGGAACTGCAGCGCGCCCTGCAGAGCACCGGCGCGCAGCTGCGCGAGGCAGCCAAAGCGCTGGCGGCGATGTGCGAGGACAGCACCGTGCCGGACAGCGCGCTGGAAACAAAGCGCGCAGAGATCACCGCCATGCAGGACCGCATGGCCGAATACAGGGCGAGCATGGACGCCGCCCGGACAAACAGAAAAGGAGTGAACACTATGAGCAACATCCGTGACATGCTGAAGAGCAACGAATACGCCCGCGCCTTCGCTTTCGCCGTGCGTAATCACCTGAACCCCATGACCGCCCGCAGCTTCGAGGAGACGAAGCCCCTGCTGGACGCCATGACCGAGAGCGGCAACAGCGGCGCTGACGGCGGCTTCCCGGTGCCTGAGGACATTGACAACCAGATCAACGAGCTGCGCCGCGCCTATGATCCCCTGGCTGACCTGTTCAGCGTGGAGACCGTCAACAGCAACACCGGCTGGCGTGTGGTTGACACCGCGCCCACCACCGGCTTCAGCTCCATTGACGAGATGGGCACCATCGGCACCGATGCCCAGCCCAGCTTCGCGAAGGTGGCCTACACCCTTGCCAAGTACGGCCTGATCGTGCCCGTCAGCAATGAGTTGGCCGCCGATGAAGACGCCAACCTGTTCGCCTACCTGGCCCGCTGGTTCGCCAAGAAGATGGTGATCACCGAGAACACCCTGCTGCTGGCCAAGCTGAACGAGCTGACCGCAACCGACATCGCTGCCGGCAACGAGCTGAAGGGCCTGAAGGGCGCCATCAACAAGGGACTGGATCCCGCCATCGCCCTGAACGCTGTGATTTTGACCAACCAGGATGGATTTGACGCCATGGACAACATGACTGACGGTACCGGCCGTCCCCTGATCCAGGCCAACCCCATGGACGGCACTCCCACCGTATTCGGCGGAAAGAAGATCCACGTGATCAGCAACACCTTCCTGGCCAGCACCAGCAGCAAGGCCCCCGTATTCATCGGCGACTTCACCCAGTATGCCTGCCTCTTCCAGCGTGCCGGCATGGTCATCGACAGCACCAACATCGGCGGAAGCGCCTACCGCACCGACAGCACCGAAGTGCGCGGCCTGAAGCGTATGGCCGTTGCCAAGTTTGACACCGCCGCGGCTGTGAAGCGCACTCTGGTAGTCTGATCCGCCCGCTGACGGATGCAGAAGAAAGGAGTGAGTGAGAATGTCTGCACAGACTAAAAACTATATGGAAGGCCCTGATAAGTGGGTGATCAACGGAGCGCTGGCGTTCGGTACCGGCGCGACCGTGACCGGACTTGCCGCTGATCCTCTGTTGCCCGCGACTGCGGAGCAGCTGGGCGGCGTGATGGTGGGCAGCGGCCTGGAGGTGACCGAGAACGGCGTGCTGAGCGCTGCCGTGGCGACCGATGAGACCGCCGGCGCCGTGATCGTTGGCGACGGCCTGGAGATCGCGGACGGCGTGCTGAGCGTGAGCAATCCGCTTGTGGCCGCCGAAAATCAGGCAGACTGCGAGGCTGAGGATGTTGCCGGAGTGGTGACCGCCTTCAACGCCCTGCTGGCGAAGCTGAAGGCCGCCGGCCTGATGGAAGCTGACGAAGAATAAGGCGGTGAATGAATGAGCATGCCGAGCATTGACGAGATCGCAAGGTTCTGCGGCGCGGACGCTGACGCAGACGGAGCCGTGCTGCAGGCGTGCTATGCGGCAGCCGTTGCTTGGTACAGTGACGCTCAGGTGCCGGAAGACACAGAGGGAGAGCTGTACAAGTTTTGGGTGCTGTACCTTACAAGCTGGTTCTTTGACAACATCGGCGGCGATAAACCGATCCCGCCGATCGTTGTGACCAGCGTGCACCAGCTGCGGGCGAAACGGGGTGAACCGAATTGAAGGCGGGAGACCTGAGACACCGGATCACCATCCAGAAGGCCGAGAGCAGCCTGGACAGGACGGGCAAGCGGACGGAGATATGGCGTGACGTGTGCGAGATCCGCGCGGAGATGCACGATGTCAGCAGCCGGGACTACTACGCTGCCCGGGCCTATCAGGCAGAGAACACCGTGACCTTCACCGTCAGGTGGCGGGATGACATCGACACCACCTGCCGGGTGGTGCATGGAAACGAAACCTACGCCATCAAACAGGTGAACCACCTGGGCTACAAGCGGGACTGGATGGCCCTGAAGTGTGAGCCCTTCAGGGCGGCAAAGGGGGCGGGCGCATGACTGAACTGGACAAGCTGATGCAGTCCCTGAACAGCAGCGCCGTCACCTTCGCTTTGGATTACCAGTACGAAGAGGAGATCACAGACAGGGAGTACGGTGTGGTGGATGTGGAGACAGCCGGTCCGGCCCTGTGGGCCGATGACAAGCTGATCTTCCAACCCTTCACCGTGAGCGTGTGGCTGTACAGCCCGAGGCAGGACAGCACCACATGGCGCACCGTGCAGAGCAAGCTGGACGAGGCGAAAGTGAGCTACGCCCTGACCGAGGCCCGGCACTGGCTGGATGACCTGGGACTGTGGGAATGGTGCTGGACCGTTAGCCTGGATGAGTGGGGTGCCTGATATGGCAATGATAGAGACAAGTGGCATAGATGACGCGGAAAAGCGCCTGAGGGCGCTGGGCGACAGAAGCCGCGAGACTGTGCGGAAGATGCTGGAAGCGGGCGCGGAAGTGTACGCGGACAGCTGGCGCCGCCAGATACAATCCAGAGGGCATATACGCAGCGGGGACATGATGAGCGCCGTAGCCGTGACCAACTACAGGGAGGACATCGGCGGAGGAAGCGCAGACGTGTACCCGCTGGGCGATGACCGGAAGGGGATCCGGAACGCCAGCAAAGCCTACATCATCCATTACGGAAGGAAAGGCGGCGGGCGGAGCCGGAGAAGCCAGAGCCGGGGCGGGAGAACGCGCAAGAGCGGCGACCGATTCGTGACGAAGGCGGAAAAAGAAGCAAAAAGCGCGGCAGAGGCAGCGATGCAGGCCGTGCTGGATGAAGCAGAAAAGGAGTGAGATACTATGGCATACATTGGAGTGAAGTACCTCGTTTATTCTCCGCTGACGGCTGAAACTGCCGGAAGCGCGCCCACCTACGGCACCGGCGCTGTGGCCGGTCACCTGATCAAGGTGGACTTCGCTCCCGAGTACAGTGACGCGAAGCTGTACGCGGATAACCGCGCCGTTGAGAGCGACAACGGTATGACCGGCGGCAAGATCACCGTGGGCACCGACCACCTGACCGATGCCGTGGCTGCCGCGCTGCTGGGATTGAACAAGATCAGCAGCACCGGCACCGAAGTGCTGCGCGATGATCAGCCCGCGCCCTATGTGGGCTTCGGCTACATCTTCAACACCGTGCAGGCCGGTGTAAAGGGCTATGTAGCCCGCTGGTTCTACAAGGTGCAGTTCCAGCAGGACAGCGACAATCACGAGACCCGCGCTGACAAGACCCAGTTCAGCACCCCCGAAATCGTGGGCGCGCTGATGGCCGTTGACCCCGCCACCGGCAAGACCGGATTCTTCTGCCAGCAGGCCTTCACCACGGAAGCGGACGCGATCACCTACCTGAAGACCAAGGCCGGCATCACCACCGGCAGCGGCGGCAGCGGCAGCAGCGGCGGCTGATCCGGAGCGGAGCAAAATAACTGACGCTGAGTGCGCGGCAGGCCCAGCGTCCTGCCGCGCTTTTCTTGTTACAGTGAGCCCGAGAAAAGCGGGTAAATAACTTTATTAACCGGGCGTAAAGCCCCGCAGAACGCAAGAAAACAGGAGGAATAAAGGGATGCAGAAAATCAAGATCAAGGGACAGGAATATGTGCTGCGCTTCGATTTCGGCGCGATGGAGCAGATGGAAGAGGTGCTGGGGATCGGCGTG